>NZ_JACJPJ010000057.1:0-179084 GCF_014696015.1 Oculatella sp. FACHB-28
CGCTAAACGTTTCACGGTTGACCCCACACAAGCGCTTAAAGTGGCGCTTCGATAGATGCTCCAACTCGTTATATCGCATATCTGCTTCTGACATTAGCTTCTATTCAGAAGCTATCTTGCTTCGCTGCGATCCTCAACTGTCACACTCACTTTATATTCGTGCAGGAAGTCTACTACAAGCTAATCTTCGGTACAGTCGGGCAGTGCTGTACCAAGTAATAAATTGCTAGAACGTCAATGTTTAGTCACAAATAGTCATAGTAATCAATCTTGCGAAATGTCTAAAACCGTTAAATGCCAGGGTTTACAAGTCTAGATGTGTGAGAAGAAACTCAAATCCCCAAATCATTTCATAAGAACGATCACCCCATTTCCTCTCACCCAACACCGCACCAACCCCCAAATACGGGAGATGCCCTCTCGACGCACGTTGTGTCTCGAACAATAATTCGTGGTAGTGAAGCCAATTCTCTCCACTTCGCCATCCAACGCGATCGCCAAACTTCTCCCAGTCTTGTACGTATCTGGTTGGTCTACCGCATTCTTGCCAAATCTGCTTCTGAACACTGAATCCAAACTTACCGTTACTATACTTGACCCACAGCCGATCAATCGCGTGGAGGTCAGCACAGGGAAACCGTTCAAGATCTTCAACTCGTAACCAGCCTTCCTCTCGCCCCATAACTTCACACATCTGCTTAGCAGTTTCCTGGTCTGCCTCTTTCCACTTTCCCCCCTTCAGCAGAGCCTCCAACTGAGTATAGTTTCCTTGTGGAGCACTTTTAGTCGTAGAAACTTCAGGGATTAAGTATGTAACAATGTGCTTCTGAAAGTCCTCCAAGCTACTCCAGGCTTCTCGGAAAGTAGAAAAATTGGGGCTGTTTAAGGAATGAGTATTGCCATCAGCATAGTTAGGACTAAATCCTAAAACCTCCTTTTGATGAGGAAGCTGATTCCAATCTTGTTCAGCAATCCATACAATTCTAACCCAACGGAAAGAGCCTGAACTCGTTTGACGGACTTGATCATCTAGAAACTCAACAACATGAGTGACTTTTGCACGCTGATGCAAGATCATCAGGTCTCCTGCTTTGGGGCGATCGGCTCCATGACTGCCTATCCGCCACATCAATTCAAAAATTCTATTTTCTGATTGTTCTATTCGATCTAACGAATAAGCCCATCGTTCTGGATCTTTAACATTTTTAATAAAAAGAATTTTAGCTGAGTCGCACTCTTGTAACTCTTTCTTAGAGAACCGTTCTTCTACTCGGATTTGTTGCTCTAGCTGAATTTGCCTTTGTTGCTCAGTCCGCTTTTTGTCAATTAACTGATTGACCGTCTCCCGAATTCGCTGAGCCACAATCGTGAATGCCTCATCTGGGTCTGACCAGCTTTTAATCGGTTTTGCATGAGTTGGGAGAACATTCAGCTTACTAAAAGGTACATCCGGGTGGTTCCAATCGCATGAACTTAGAATGATGGGAATCACACGCGTTGTTCCCTCGTTATGCCGTGCGATCGCCCGTTTCAGTTCTGTACCATAGCAGTATTCGGAAGCAATAAAGTTTCTACTAACCAGTAGAAGAATGATATCTGCTGTATCAAGTTGATTCTGAATGTCTCGCTCCCATTCAGTACCGGGTTCAAGTTCAAGGTCATGCCAAGTTCTAATTCTGTTTGCTCTTCTCAAAGCAGACAAATGATCTTCCAAAGCACTCCGCATATCTAGGTCTTTGCGCGAATAGGAGTAAAAGATCTTAATAGCTTCCTCTGACACCTAGTTCTCCGATGAGGTTTGAGTGGACTTGTTGGGTCGATTATAAACTCTTTCCATAGGCTAACAGAAATGCCTTGGTTGGAGTGCGGTAGCGGTAATAGCTCATCTTCGTCATGTCTCAAACCTAGCTCCAGTTATCACATTTCTGCTTTGTTATACATCTCACTCTAATTGTGCACTCGCTCCATCAAGGCAACAAACTGCTTCACAGTATTTCCATGTCCTCCACGTAGCCACAATCGAGTCCGAGGAAAACAACCCAAAGGAGCTTTCATCGAGAAATCAAGCTTCGCGTCCGGCAGTAGTTTTTCATCAGTGCTACGCCAGCCAACTAAGCATCCAAATCGATTCCATGCTTGCGAGTCAGTCAATGGCTCTACCTTTTTAGCAAATATCTTAAAGCGGGTTTCTCTGGCTCCAGGATATTTTGCCATAACTGTCGCTGAACTCTTAGCCCAAACTTCCCATCACTATATTTCATCCAAAGCTGATCAATGATATCAAGAAAATCCAAAGGAAGCTGTCTAATTTCAGGAGCCGTTAAGGAATTATTTTGATTATTCACCAAAAGAAGCTTTTTAGTTTGCTCATCCGCCTCTTTCCATTTCTTTGCCTCTAGTAATTCCTCCCGCCGAGTACAGTCTTCTGTTAAAGTATCTGCCGATTGTTTTTGTTGCTCCACTTCTTGCTGAGCAGCATTTTGATCTTGAATTTCAGCAATATCTAGAAAAATTGGTGGAGGATCTGCTTGCGGTTTTTAAGGAGAAAAAAACTTTGGTTCAAGAGGTGCTTGTAATTTCGCTGTTGCAATGTCTGGTATTGCAACAACCGGCTCTTTCCTAAGGCGATAACACAGTTCTCTAAAGCTTTTTTCCTCTTCAAGGACATACTTATCATTCCCATTGAGAATGGAAGGAACATGGATTAGGTCTTGGGCAGAAAACACAACAGGAATAAATTTGGTGTTTCTCATTTGGTTGTTATAAAGGTGTTGCCTGATGATTGTTCCTTCCCAGGTACTGCCTCGCCCAATTCCTGGCTCTTCATCTCCCCTGAATCGCCGTTTATATGTTTCCGTACAAACTATCAGTACGAACTCAGCCCATTCAATCCTTTTTTCCATCCATAGATCCCATCCTTGCTCTGGAGTATATGGAGGTTTAGCTCTAACGTACTCATCCATATCAGCTTCTATTCCCCAAGGTTTTCGTAGCGTGTTTGCCAACGCAAACACACGTTCTTTATGATCTTCTGAGTCCCAGCTATAGCTGATAAAGGCTTTTGTAGGTGCTTTTGTTTCTTCTATCACCTGTTTCTCCGGCAAGACTTAAATAAACTTGCGATTGATTATGGTTTTCCTTCACAAGTTAACAGAAATGCCTCCGATGGGCATCTCTTACAAGATACGCTTACAATATATGCAAGGAATATGAGTCAAGGCTTAAGAAGCTGTTTGTAAACAAGTGCTAAGGAATTAGTTGATGAGGTAAGGAATAAGCGATATCTAAGAGAGCTAAATAATTTCTTCAAACTCATGAGTCAGCCAGTTTACAACAGTGACTTAACTGACCCAGAATGGCAACAAATAGAACCGCTATTACCAGCAGCAAAACCAGTTGGCAAAGGGCGGGAAGTGGATTTGCGAGAGGTTCTCAACGCTATCTTTTACCGTGCGGATAACGGCATCAAATGGCGAGCCTTACCCCGTGATTTTCCAGCCTGGCAAACAGTCTATGGATATTACCGCTTGTGGGTCAGATTGGGTGTGTGGGAACAAATCAACCTAGCCCTCGTGAGAGAGGTACGGCTTCAGGAAGGACGACAAGCCCAACCGAGTTTAGTGATTATCGATAGCCAGTCGGTGAAATTGGGACAAAAAGGGGGGAAGAACAGGGAGTTGATGGGTTCAAACAGGTAAAAGGACGCAAGCGTCATATCGTTGTGGATGTGCTGGGCTTAGTGCTGGGATGCTATGTGACTGCTGCCAATATCGCTGATGTCAAGGCAGCACCAGGTGTATTGGTTTGGGTGCTGCAGATGTATGGGCGGATTGTCAAAATCCTGGCAGATAAGGGCTATCGAGGAGATTTAGGCGCACTACTGACTCATTTTTTTGCTCAAGCCGGACGGCAAGTTGAACTGGAAATTAGCCAGCGTCCAGACAAGGCAAAAGGATTTCAATTAGAACCGAAGCGATGGATTGTTGAACGGACATGGTCATGGTTAGACAACGCTCGCATCCTGACTCGTGACTATGAGCGATTGCCTGAAAATCATGAAGGCATGATTTATATCGTGATGATTCGATTAATGCTTCGCAGACTCACAAACAACCAACGAACTTGGAAATCTAAAGCAACTTAATCAACGTTTACAAACAGTTCCTAAGAATGATGGATAATGTAACCATTACTAATGAAGGTCAGGTGACGATCCTGAAGGAAATTCGGGACTATCTAAAATTAGCAACTGCAGTCAGGTCGCTTTTGTAATCGATGATGAAGGGCAAGTTAAAATCATTCCTTTGAATGTCTCCGTTGAAACCCTATCAGGGCTATTGCATCGTCCTGGTATGGGTGCTGCTACTTTAGAAGAGATGGACTCAGCAATTCAACAGGAAGTATCCCGGTGATTGGGTTAGATACCAAGCCCAACAGTTACTTTGATCGCAAACTTGAGGGTGAAAAAGGATTGAAATGTTTGTAAGTTTGCGATCGCCTGTCTCGTCTAAACTCAGGGGTTTAACTTGGCAGTCACCACTGCAAATTTGTCACCGAGTTGTCTGACAGCAACCCGCTAAGACTCATCTTTTAAGTTATCGCTCTCATCGAATGCTTGATATGCATTGGCGATCGCCCTTCGGTCTGGTAGCACCAATACGCCAATGCTGCTGAGAATAGTTCAAGCAATCTACACGGGACCAGGAGCAGACTCATGATAGTGAATCACCTTCCACATTTCGTTCTTACGGTGCAGAATAAAGGTGTTTCGCCCATTGGCAATACGAAGTGAATTTCCCTCAACCTCACCCTCAAAGTGAAATGTGCAAAAAGCGTAGGCAACATCCCTAAAAACATCAATCGACAAATCGCTAACCGTCATCGTCCTGACCTGTTTTATAGACTCAGTCACGCTTTCATAATACTGTCTGACCTTTGCCCAACCCCGCATCGGTAGAGCTGCTTCTTGAGCAATATAAAGGATATTTTCATAATCTTGATCCCAAATAGCTTTGAGCTGTTCTGCATTCAATACGGCAAAACCACAGCGATACTGCTCAAGTATTGCTGCAATCTGTTGCCTGTCCTGATCACTTGCTGCCATAGTGTCTGCTTGTACCTATACTTTGCCAAACTTGTTACTATCCATTAAATGACTTATGGTATGAAACAAGTCCACTGGGTATTCGTCCATCAAAAGAAATGGCTTGGAAGTATTCAGGTGGCACTTCTGGGAGGACAAGATTTGGTTCTGCCTTAAAACCAAAGCGACTGTAGTACTCAGGGTTGCCCAGCACTACACATCCAGATGCACCGCGATCGCACAGACTGGCTAATGCCTGCCTCATGAGCTGTGACCCAATGCCAAGACCTTGATGTTTAGGAATTACACAGATCGGCCCAAGCCCATACCAATTCTGGCTGCCGTCAGAATTGGAAACTGGAGATATCGCAACATGTCCGACGACTCGTCCATCAACCTCAGCAACAAGAGAAATAGCCAGATCCCCTGAGTTACGTAAAGCATCAACAATAAGCTGCTCCGTATGGCTAGTATGAGGGGCATTGAGAAATGCGGCGACTATCAATGCCCTGATGTCTGCCACATCAGAAGCAACTTCTTCTCGAACGTTTATATTCATAGCTGATGGATTGATGTTTGCATTTTGCTAAACCGATTGGGTATCTGCAATGAGTTCTGTGTTTTTCACTAACCATCGATGTAGTATCACCATTAAAACAGCCAGTGGCAACATCACCACTGGCACAATCTCCAGGCTTGCTTTGTCCGCTATCCAGCCAATCCCCGTGGGAATGCTCACCGCTCCAATGCTGCCCATACTGGTCAAAAAACCGATCGCCGCTGGCACGATCGCTGCAGGCACTCGACGTGGCATCAACCAAATAGTAGTGGGAAAAATGGCTGACAGGGCAAACCCAAGCAAGGGCAAGCTCCAGAGTTGATGGGGAAACAGCCACCAAATCAACAAACCTGCAATCAGTAAGATGAGTGAATAGTCAATCAGCCGAGTTGCCCCGATCGGTTTCATCAGTTGCCCCATACTCAAGCGTCCGATGGTTAGCCCTAACCAGTAGGCAGTGACGCTATAGCCTGCGATCGCCACAGGGGTATCTCGCCCAATCGTTTGCACCGAGTATGCCCAAATACCGATCGCTGCTTCTGTGCCCACATAAAGCAACAGAAATAGACCTGCAACCAGTACAACAGGTGTCTTCAGGGACTGACGAAGATTGCCTCCAGCACTTTGGTGAGGAGAAGTCGGTAAATCCAGGAGCGGATGACGCTGTGAGGCCCAGAGCATTCCAGCGACTAACAGCGCTACGATTCCAGCAAAGAGCCAATAAGCCGATCGCCAATTTATCCCCAAGGTGAGCAAAGTGGTTGCGATCGCTGGCCCCGCAAGTGCGCCAATGCCATAAAAGGCATGAAGTAGTCCCATCAAATTGGCACTGCCCTGCTTGTGAGACATAAAGGTGTTAATGCCTGCATCAATCAGTCCAACTCCCAGTCCCAGCAGCGTTCCCGTGATCACCATGACAATCCAATGAGGGGTTGAAGCATAGATACAGAGCGCACTAGTTACACAGATGGCTGCCAGTAAAACCATCCGAGTTAGACCCATGCGATCGCTCAACAAACTACTGGTGAGTGCTGCGACAAAATAGCCACTAATTTGGCTAAAAAACAGAATTGTTACCGTTGCCGGAGTCAGGTTGTAGGCAGCTAGGATAGAGGGCAGCAGCACCCCTAAACCGCTCTCTGCAATGGCGATCGCAATAAAAGCATAAAACGCCAGAGCAATACCAACCCAGGCGGGAAAAGATTTGGATTTCATAAACGACTCTCGATCATCCACACATTAACGTAGAGGTTTCAGCTCTGTGACCTCTTAGAGAAATCGCAGATCGAAGCGCTCTCAAGATTAATCAAAATCAGTTGCCCAATCCGGATGGCGCAAATGCTCAAACAACCGAGCAATCTGGGTTGGCATAACGCGGGTGAGGGATAGTTCTGGAATTTGGTGTTCTGCAAAAAAGGCAACTGCCTCTGTTTCGTGATTTTCACTTTTGTGACTCTCTTGCAGTGCACTATCCAAGATTTCACTGTCTAAGATTCCACTATCCAAGATTTCACAGTGAAAGAAGAGTTTGTAAACATGATGACGGAATGGCGGGTGCCCATGACGAGCGTGGTTGCGGTCAAACAGGGCTAACAATTTGGTCGCCTTTGTCTGATAGCCCGATTCCTCATACACTTCTCTCTCAACTGCCTGACTCGGTGATTCGCCCACATCAACCCAGCCACCCGGAAGCGTCCAGCGGCCATCTTCCCGCTCCTTTACCAGCAAAATTTTGTCTTCTCGAAATACGGCACCCCGCACGTCAACTTTAGGCGTTGCATATCCTTCCTCCTGTTCGAAGAGGGAATATACAAAGCTTGGCTCTACCCCGGTATGCGCTGCCATAATTTCAGCGGCAAGTTGACGCACTTGCTCATACCGCTCAAGGTCAAAGGGATTTTGGCAATAAGCAAATCCGTTCTGGGCGATCGCCTGAAGCTGTTGGCTCCATTCCAACCACTTTGAACTCATGATTCTCTCCAAAGTACCCGCACATCAACCCACCGCATTCCTGCCCGTCGTGCCGCTTCTAGCCCCGTATCGCTGTCTTCATAGACAATGCATTCACCAGGTTCAACACCCATCCTTTCAGCTGCCAGTAGAAACAGGTCTGGAGCAGGTTTTCCAATTAAGACATCATCGAGTGTGACAATCGTGTGGAAGAGCGATCGCAGCCCAATCGCTTCAACCGTAGGCTCCACAATCGACTTTTGCCCATTAGAAGCCACTGCCATTGGCACTTTGCCAGAGTTTGCCCGTGCGATCGCTGCTACTGCATCGACCTCTTGCACCTGGTGAATCAACTCAGCAAAGTGTTTCTGCCGCTCTGCACCAAGCATGTTCTCGTCAATCGTGTAGCCAAAGCTCTGGTTAAACGCTGCAATTAACTCTCCAGCAGGAAGTCCTGTCCGTTCGTAATACCACGCCTCTGGCACCTCTGCACCAAACTTGCGAAAGGCAGCCATCCAGATTTGACAATGCACTGGCAGCGTATTGGCGAGAGTGCCATCACAGTCAAAAATCAAAGCGGCATAAGGTGGAGAAGGCGCAATTAACTGATTGAGGGCTTGCCCGTCTAAGTTTTGTGTCTCCGAACTCGAAATGCACTGCATCACTTCACCCTGCTAAACGTCAGATATAGCAGTCCCAAACCATGCAGAAGATAAGTGAGTTTCAATAAGTTCACTTATCGAACTGCCCTCACAACTGATTTAAGATCGCTATAAAAGCTATGCTAATTTGTTTGTTAGAAAAACAAACTGGATCAAAATAAATTTTGGTATGGCGATCGCTTCTCCCCAATTTGCCCCGACCAATTCCGGTTTACTCAAGCAAATCAACATAGCCCGATTACTGGAACTGTTGCGCTGCCATGCTCCCATTTCACGGGCTGAACTGGCGCGATTAACCGGACTGACCCGCTCCACCGTCACTGTTATCACCGCTGAACTGATTGCCCAGAAATTAGTTCGAGAGAGCGGTGAGTTCTCGGTGAGCCGAGGAGGAGGTCGCCCTGGTAGAGGCTTGATGCTCAATCCAGAAGGGGCATTTTTTATCGGAGCGGCGATCGAAGTAGAACATTTGACCGTTGTGATGCTAAATTTGGCAGCTCAAATTGTGGCAAAAGTGCAGCAACCGCTCGTCGAAACAGTACCAGAACTGGTACTACCGCAACTAATGCAGTTGATCGATCAGGTTCGTCAGGCAAATCCATCGCGTGATTCTCGCTTGAGAGGAATTGGACTCTCGATTCAAGGAGTATTAAACCTGGATGGTGTGGTGATTCGTGCCCCGTTTTTCAACTGGTCTGGGGTAGATTTACGCCGCTATCTGCAACCCCATCTCGATTTACCTTTATTTGTCGATAACGATGCCAATGCTGCTGCACTAGCCGAAGTCTATCTGGGTAGCGCGATGCAAAGCTCTAGCTTGCTCTATATTTTGATTAACCGAGGTATTGGTAGCGGCATTATCCTCAATAACCGTGTGTTTCGCGGGGCGTATGGTACGGCTGGAGAAATCAGTGCCCTGATGAGTGATCCACCAGGGCAAGACAACGCAAGTGAGTGCGGTCACCGGGTAGGCAAAGAAGACTTGCTAGACCGCTATTGGAAACAGGGCGGCAAAGCCACTAACCTATCAGAACTGGTGGAACAGTTGGAACAGGGAGAGGCGATCGCCCACACCGTAGTCCAAGATTGGGCAGAAAACTTGGGACGAGGATTAATCAGCGTCGTCAGCCTGCTCAATCCAGAACAAATTGTGCTGGGCGGACCACTCACCGTCCTGTTTCCTTATGTCAAAGATTCACTGATGACCCGGCTACGAGACGAGATGCCTCGCCAGGGTGAACAAGGTTTCTTCAGCAATCCTAAAGCTAAGTTTGAGATCTCCTCATTCGGTGAAGATGCATCTGCGGTAGGGGGTGCAGTGCTAGCTTATCAATCATTGTTTCGGGTTCCCGATCTGGTGTTACGCCCTATGCAGCAATTAGCTCACTGATCTTGGTGCGAGCTGCTGCGATCGATTCTACTAACTTTTGACCGCCATGTTCATCATTTTCTACATGGATAAAACTGATATCTGTGATGCCTATAAACCCAAAAACGGTAACGAGGTAAGGGTCATGGTGATTCATATTTTCGTAAATTCCACCAAGCTGAAAGCCCGAATCCCCTCGTGCTTCAACCACAAACATTTTCTTGCCTAACACCAGTGGCTTGTAGGCATTGGCAGAACCATTGGGTTCAAACGCAACGGTTCGCCCTATTCGCACAATCTGGTCAATGTAGGACTTGAACGCACCAGGAACGCTGAAGTTATACATGGGAACGCCAATCACATAAATATCTGCCGCTAAGAACTCATCCACTAGTTGATCGCTGAGGCGGATAGCTTCCCACTGTTCGGGTGTGCGCTGTTCGGGTGATGTGAAAGCAGCAGCAATCCAGAGTTCATCTATATAGGGAACAGGATGATGTCCAATGTCTCGATAGGTAACTGTATCCTTCGGGTGAGCTTGTTTCCACTGCTCAACAAATTCGCGGGTCATCCGACGAGAGTGAGAGCGTTCGCTGCGTGGACTAGAATCCAGATGCAATACATGTGCCATATTGATGATTCTCCTGACTTGCAAAGCTTCGCTGCTTCGTTACTCTTTCAACTTAGAGAAATGCTGCTGCGTTTAACTATCTAATTCCTGTGACACTATCAAAATCTTGCGGTTAGCTTTCAGGTTGCTCAGCAGCAGGTATTCTAGGAGTAGAGAGTCAAAATACAGAATATTGCGCCTTTCCAATGAGTATTCCAACCGTGCAGCAGACTGAAGCAATCTACGCACCCATCTTGTCCAGTCAAAATCGGGGTTGGGAAAACATTCTAGTGAAGCAGCATCAACATCCGGCAGGTGAGGCACTGTGCCTGTTTGATGACGAACATACGATTTGTATGTCGCTCGCCCCCCGTCCAGTTCGCTTTATGCATATCAAAGGGGGCAAAACTTATACCAGCCTATATGGGAAGGGCGATATTTCTATCACACCTGCTAAGATACCGCTCTTTGCTCGTTGGGATAGTGAAGATCTGTTTTTAGAGATTCGCCTCGCGTCCAGTTTTATTCAAACTATTGCTCAAGAAACTCTGGATATTAATCCTGATCACCTGGAGTTGATTCCCAAGTTTCGAGCACGAGATCCGCAGATTGAGGCGATCGCCCTGATGTTACTGGGAGAACTCCAGCAAGAAAGTTTAGGCGGAAAACTCTACATTGATTCACTCACCAATGTGTTAGCAGTGCATTTGCTCAGGCAATATGCCGTGACTCGTCCTCACCTCACGATCTATGAAGGTGGATTAACCCAGCATCAACTGCTGCGAGTCCTGGACTATATTAACGACCACTTAGATCAGGATGTTAAGCTTGCCGACTTAGCAACATTATTAGGCATGAGCCAATTCCACTTTAGCCACCAGTTTAAGCAATCCATTGGCATTGCTCCCTATCAATACTTGCTTCAGCAGCGAATAGAGCGAGCAAAGCAACTGTTGAAGCAAACGGATCAATCCATTATGGATATTGCCTTTTCATGTGGGTTTAACAGCCACAGTCACCTGAGCAAACAGTTTCGCCAGTTCACAGGCATGACTCCGAAAGCCTATAGAACTCATTAAATACTTCTTCTTTGTACCACCGACCTATTTTAGCAGCGGCATGATTTCATCACACCAGGATAGCCAACCTGTTTCGTGGTGAATTCCGCGCAGCAACGTCATGTATTGAAACTTGAGAGCCTCCGATAGTGCTTGCGGCTCCTGAAAGTACTGGTACTTGATCTCCTGATAAATCGCCAATCGCTGCTGATGCTGCTGTCGATGGTTCTCCAGTTTTGACAACAGGGTTTGGCGAGGCACCAAATGCCCCACAAAAAGCTTCACCAATAACTCATCTTTAATCGGTGTCATTTCTTCCAGCTCAGAAATCCACTGACACAACTGTTGCTCACCCACAGGTGTGATGCTGTAGATGCGTTTATCAGGGCGATTTTCCTGCTGCACTGATTTGGCTTGCAGCCACTCTTTCTCTTCCAGGCGGTTTAGCTCCCGGTAAATTTGTTGGAAGCTAGCATTCCAGAAAAACCCTACCGATCCCTCCATTGAGGGATTGAACCGTTTGGCAAGGTCATAGCCGCTGCTGGGGGCACCAACCAGGGCAGACAAGATGGCATAGGTGAGAGACATGAAGGAGTTGACATATTCAATTTAGTGAGTATATCATGTATTTTATATTCAATTTAGTGAATATTCTCAGATGAACATATATCTTTAATGGGTCTTGCCAAGGAGCCTAAATATGATGAGTGCTAAGGGATACTCCATCTATCAGGTTGATTTGCCAGAACATCCTCAAGCAGTTGTCTTTGTGAATGGAATGTTGACACGCGATCGCACAGGGTTTCTCTGGATGTGGCAAAACCTGCAGTGGATCAAAAACTCCACCACCCAGGCAGAAGGGTGTGTCCAGGTGAAAGCGGGAATTTGCAGCCCGAATGAAGTCATCATGGTTAGCTATTGGCGTTCAGAACAAGACCTGAAACAGTTTTTCCGAGGGGAAGCGCACCGCAAAATGATGCAGTTTGGGATGAAACATCCCAATAGCCTGTGTTTATATAACGAAACCTATCAACCCAAACACAGTGGCAAATACAGCCACGAACCCCAAGGGATGGCTACCCTTTACGCAAGTTTGACATCGCTGTAGACTGGGAGGCGATCGCAACTGTTGAAGATGCAGTGAATTAACCGCTAATCGTAGCGTGGCGAGGAGTTATGACTAGACAAGACTATGTTCACGGATATTCAGTCCGAGAGAACGAGCGTTTGCTTGACCAGGCTAATACCCTTGCTGAATTACTGCATCACGATACGCTCTATCCCAAAGGTGCTCTAGTGCTGGAAGCGGGATGTGGCGTAGGAGCGCAAACTGTTATCCTGGCGCAGAATAATCCCAAAACACAGTTTATCTCAGTAGACATTTCTCCTGCATCAGTTGAGGCGGCACAGGCTGCTGTGGCTCAACAAGGAATATCCAATGTTAGTTTTCGCACAGATGATATTCTCAACCTGTCGTTTGAAGCAAGCTACTTTGATCACATCTTCGTTTGCTTTGTGTTAGAACATCTGCAACAGCCATTAGCAGCCCTACAACAATTGAAGCGAGTTTTGAAACCTGGCGGAACACTCACCGTAATAGAGGGTGATCATGCATCTGCCTATTTTTATCCAGACAGCGAATATGCTCAGCAGGCGATCGCCTGCCTAATAGAACTTCAGGCTCGTATGGGCGGCAATTCTCTCATTGGCAGACAGTTGTATCCATTACTCAAGCAAGCCGGATTTCAAAACATCCGAGTCACACCTCGTCAAGTTTATGTCGATTCGAGTAGACCCGAATGGGTAGAAGGATTTACTAAAAATACCTTCACTGCAATGGTAGCAGGAGCAAAAGAACAAGCTTTACAGCAGAAATTAATCGATCTCAAGACCTGGGAGCAAGGCATTACTGATTTGTACGCTACAGCAGAGGAAAACGGCACCTTCAACTACACCTTCTTTAAGGCAATTGCTGTAAAGTAGGCTGGCGTTGAACAGCAGTCCTTTTCTCAACCAGCAGCGATCGCCCAGTAAGTCAATTACAGTTCTAAAAACTCACTTCATTCGATTGGGTGAATCGATTGGGTGAAGTAAAGAAAAGGGGCGATCGCTACTCTTAGAGGGCTATAGCTAGCCACAGAAAACAATGTATGGGTAGAGAATGAAGACGAGGGCTTTTGAGTCTTACATCATTACCTGCAAACATTTTATGACAAAACTGTTTTACGCTATTCTGGCAAACTCACTGGTGGCATCGCTGACCAACACATTTGTTTGGTTTGCAGTCACCTTCTGGGTGTATCTGCAAACCAAATCTGTGCTAGCTACATCAACGATGGCAGGAATCTATGTAGGAACGGTAGCCATCTCTGGATTCTTCCTGGGGTCGCTGGTCGATCGATATAAGAAGAAAACAGTGATGATGCTTTCAAGCATTTGTTCTCTCTTTTTATATATCCTTGCCTACCTCATTTTTATTTTTACTCCGACCTCTGCTTTTACTGATCCTGCCAGTATGGTTCTTTGGGGATTCATCATTCTTGCGTTAGTGGGAGCGATCGCTGGTAACCTTCGCACCATTGCCTTACCTACACTGGTGACAATCCTAATTTCTGAAGCAGAACGGGACAAGGCAAATGGTCTAGTAGGTACCGCGAATGGAGTTGCATTTCTAGTTGCTTCTATCTTCAGTGGAATGGTGATCGGATTTCTCGGCGTATCTTGGATGCTGATTTTTGCGATCGGACTGACGCTTCTTACCATTCTGCATTTAGGGACAATGTCTATTCCCGAACAGAGAATTATCTATACTGAAACTCACGCAAATCAGATTGATATTCGTGGCACAATTCGCGTCATTCGTTTAATTCCTGGACTATTTGCATTAATTTTCTTCAATTGCTTTAACAACTTCTTAGGCGGAGTCTTCATGGCACTGATGGATGCCTATGGTCTATCACTCGTTTCAGTACAGGTCTGGGGCATTTTATGGGGATTCTTGAGCTTAGGCTTCATCGTAGGCGGGCTATGGGTTGCCAGAAATGGCTTAGGGAAAAGCCCTCTGCGAACATTATTTCTAACTAACATCGTGATGTGGGTTATTGCCACTTTCTTCACGATTCAGGCATCTATTATTCTGCTGTCCGTCGGTATGTTTGGGTATCTCTGCCTGATTCCAGTCGTTGAAGCTGCGGAACAAACCATCCTTCAAACTGTAATTCCACTTGAACGTCAGGGACGAGTATTCGGCTTTGCCCAAAGCATTGAACAAGCCGCCTCACCCCTCACCGCTTTTATGATTGGTCCGATCGCCCAATTTATCTTCATTCCGTTTATGACAACAGGTGCAGGTGTAGATCTGTTGGGCGGTTGGTTTGGCACAGGAACCGATCGCGGAATTGCGCTTTTATTTACACTCACTGGATTGATCGGTTTAACGGTGACGCTGATGGCAATCCGATCGCATTCTTATCAAAAACTATCCGTAAATTACCAAAAACATTTGATGTTAAACCATTATGGTTAGGAGAAAATTATGGCTACAGGCATGATGATCGCAGGCAAGTGGACAGCCCATGGGAATCAATCTGATTCCAGCGGTAAGTTCAAGGAAATACCGACGACGTTTCGCGATCGCGTCACTGCTGATGGGTCAAGCGGGTTTAGAGCCGAAGCAGAGCGCTATCACCTCTACATTGCTTTAGGTTGTCCGTGGGCACATCGCACCCTCATTATGCGAGAGATTAAGGGATTGAATGCTGCTATTTCAGTCTCGATTGTCGATCCGATCATGGGCGAGAAAGGCTGGGCATTTTCTGAAGCAGCGGGAGCTATTCCTGACTCGGTGAATCATGCTCAATACCTGCAAGAAATTTATGTGAAAGCAAATCCAAAATACACCGGGCGAGTTACGGTTCCAGTGTTGTGGGATAAGCAAACTCAAACCATCGTAAACAACGAATCTCGCCAAATCATGCGAATGTTTGACGTAGAGTTTGCAGCATTGGCAACACAGAAAATTGATTTGTATCCACGTGACCTTCAACAAAAAATTGATGAAACAATCGACGCACTTTATCTGCCAGTCAATGCTGGAGTATATCGGGCTGGTTTTGCCACTTCACAAGCAGCCTATGAAGAGGCAGTAGTTGAACTCTTCGAGCATTTAGATCATTGGGAAACGGTTCTGAGCCAGCAGCGGTATTTGTGTGGCGATCGCCTCACGGAAGCGGATGTCTGTATGTTTCCGACGCTGTATCGCTTTGACACCGTGTATTACAGTCACTTTAAATGCAACTTACGACGAATCCTCGACTATCCAAACCTTTGGAATTATCTGAAGGATCTCTATCAGCGTCCTGAGTTCAAGGCAACCTGTAACTTAGATCATGTAAAACGCGGATATTACAAGAGCATGACTGATATCAATCCAAACCAAATTGTGCCCAAGGGTCCAATTATCGATTTTGATGAGCCGTGCGATCGGAGTATGGCGATCGCTTAAGATCGTGGATTAAATAAGCTGCGATTTTCTTAGGGTGGGTTAGTGCAGCGTACCACACCATTCTAAAAGCTGCGGTACGTTACGGCTTTGCCTAACACACCCTACTGGTACTTAGCTGATGAAGTTGAGTAATTCTTGAGCCAAACGGTCTTGTTCCTCAAAAAATGTGCCATGAGCGCTTTCCTCAAACCGCAAGAGTTTTACCCCTTGGATGAGTTGCTGTTAGGCTTCACCTGCTGCGATCGAAACAACAGTATCGTGGACTCCATGACAAATTAGCGTCGGAATTTGAAGGTTACTCACCTCTGAAACCAGATTGCGATCGCACAATTCTTCTAGTGTCCGTACCAACGCCCGTAACGAGGCAACCGTTCCCATCTCAGCATAAAACTCAAGCCGTTCCTGACTCAGTGGTTGATGAAATGCTTTTTGCACAAACGCATAAGCACAGGTGGCGGAGTCTGCTAAAACAGCCTGAATCAGATTTTCTAGCAGTTGCTTGTCCTCAGGATTGGGAGCAGCGATCGGGGTAGCAGCTCTCAGCAACACCAGTTTTGTAACGCGTGAGTCCATTTTGCGTACCCACATAGTGAGCGGCGATTGCTCCTCCCATCGAAAACTATTTACACTTCATTCGTCAGGCTGATTGCTACTACACCATGCAAAAGGGCGCATTGTCGCCTCTGTCCCCATCAGCGAGTTGAGCAATGAAGTAATTCAACGTTTTCTAGCGGTTTAATTCATATAGGTTTGGTAAAACAGAATTTACAGTTCCTATCGTTGTCAAACTTCAGTTTAGTAATGCCCCTAAAGGATCTCACCAAGTATTTGCATGATTTGTCTCGGAATGAGTGATGAGTCAACGCCTAAGTTCTTTAGAACTTGCATTGCCACTCCACCTTCTGCGCGAACCAATCCCAGCAATAAATGTTCTGTACCAATATAGTTGTGCCCTAATTTCCTTGCTTCTTCAGTGCTTAATTCTAAAACTCGTTTAGCGTCAGAAGTGAATGGAATTTCAACGGCTACGAACCCGGAACCTCGACCCATAATCTTCTCTACTTCAATTCTGGCATCTTTTAAATTAACTCCCATTGACCTCAGCACTTTGGCTGCAACACCAGTTCCTTCACCTATTAGCCCTAAGAGGATTTGTTCTGTGTCTATATAGTTATGACCCAAACGCCGAGCTTCTTCCTGGGAGAGCATGATTACCTTGATAGCTTTTTCGGTGTAACGATTAAACGACGGAAACTTATCGTTTTCTGGTTCTTTTATTGCTTCTAGCATACGCAGAACTTGTTCGCGTACCTCCGCCTCCGTCAAATCAACCCCTAAATTTTCTAGTACTCGCGCGGCTACTCCACCTTCTGCGCGAACTAATCCCAGCAATAAATGTTCTGTACCAATATAGTTATGTCCTAATAGCCTTGCTTCTTCGGTAGTTAATTCTAAAACTCGTTTAGCTGCAGGAGTAAATGGAATTTCAACGGCTATGAACCCGGAACCTCGACCAATAATCTTCTCTACTTCAATTCTGGCATCTTTTAGATTAACTCCCATTGACTTCAGCACTTTGGCTGCGACACCAGTTACCTCACCTATTAGCCCTAAGAGAATTTGTTCTGTGCCTACATAGTTATGACCCAAGCGTCGAGCCTCTTCCAGAGAGAGCATGATTACTTTGATAGCTTTTTCGGTATAACGATTAAACGACGGAAACTTATCGTTTTCTGGCTCTTTTATTGCTTCTAGCATACGCAGAACTTGTCTACGTACCTCCGACGAATCAACCCCTAAATTTTCTAGTACTCGCGCAGCTACTCCTTCTTCTTCTCGAACTAATCCCAGCAATAAATGTTCTGTACCGATGTAGTTATGTCCTAATAGCCTTGCTTCTTCAAGGCTGGATTCTAAGACTCGTTTAGCGTCAGAAGTGAGTGGAATTTCAACGGCTACGAACTCGGAACCTCGACCAATAATCTTCTCTACTTCAATTCTGGCATCTTTTAGATTAACTCCCATTGACTTCAGCACTTTGGCTGCGACACCAGTTACCTCACCTATTAGCCCTAAGAGAATTTGTTCTGTACCTACATAGTTATGACCCAAACGCCGAGCTTCTTCCTGGGAGTACATGATTACCTTGATAGCTTTTTCGGTACAACGGCTCCAGAATGTACTTTGGTCATTGTTATTAGAAGAAACAACATCTGATTGCTTCTTGTCAGTTCTAGTTTCATAAGATATAGTTTCAGTTTTCTCTTGAACTGAGCTTGGGGAAACTAGCTGGGTAGTTGAATTTTCCAACATTTCAAGCCACTCTTTGACAGATTGAGGGCGGTTTTCGGCTTGTTGCTCCATACCTTTGAGAATGGCCCGATTAATGCGAGCGCTTACCACAGGATTAATTTCCTTTGGCGGTATCAGCTCTACTCCGTCTGCTCGATCCAAAGCTGTAGGTAAATCGTGGACATTAACATTAGTTAAAAGCACATACAAGGTAGCTGCGAGAGCGTAAACATCCGTATAAGCACCCCGTCTCCGCCGCTTGAAATATTGCTCGATTGGGGAAAACCCTTCAGACATCTGCTCTGTATGAGTTACAGTCTGGTCAGACTTAAACTCACGAGCAATACCAAAATCAATCAAAACTGCTTCTGACTCACCTGCACGCAACATGATGTTTCGTGGTTTAATGTCTCGGTGAAGCAAGCTATTGTGATGGACAGTTGCGAGCGCTTCACCCACCTGTCGAATGTATTGCAACGCTTCGGTTTCTGGTAAAGCACCCTGTTGAGCAATGTAATCTGCCAGAGTCTCACCTTCGATGTACTCCATGACCATGCACCAAAGCTGGTCTTCTTGAAACACATCTTCGACTTGCACAATATGAGGATGTTTACACCGCGCTAGTCGCAGTGCCTCCCGCATAAAATCTTCCTGAAATTTGGCAAACTGAGGACTGTACTGAACACTGTCGTTTGGAACCTTGATAGCTACTGGTAGACCATCTTGATCGAAGGCAAGATAGGTGATGCCAAAGCCACCACGTCCTAGCACTCGCTCGATTGTGTAGTCACCGTTTCGTAACTTGTGCCCTTTGTTCCAAACCATGACTAGTTAGCTCAGGATCTTTAGACAACCTTAGAGTTAATTCTGGCACAGCTATTTCCGAGCTGCTTTAACCATGAAGAATT
This sequence comes from Oculatella sp. FACHB-28, assembly GCF_014696015.1. Lineage (NCBI taxonomy): Bacteria > Bacillati > Cyanobacteriota > Cyanophyceae > Oculatellales > Oculatellaceae > Oculatella > Oculatella sp. FACHB-28. The sequence continues at coordinate 18,996 of NZ_JACJPJ010000057.1, forward strand.
CTGTTAACATAAGCTCAACGCCTTCGGGATTAGTTACGGATTTGGACTACTTGAGCTGCTAGGTTTTACTTGCACGCTAGGGGGTGAAGTCGGGGTAGAGGGCGCACCGGGAGAAGGAGTCGGAGACGGTTTAAAGAAGGTCATAAATGCAGCTAGCCCAGCTAATAACGTTCCAATTGCTGCTACAGCTGTCCAGAAAAGCGTAGAGTTCTGTTGTTCACGGGCGGGAGGATTGGGGGAGGTTGAAGGTGTCGCTGTCGTTGTGACAGTAGACATCCCTAAGAGATCAAGCCATGCTTGGATTGATTGGGGCCGTTGGTCTGCTTCTAACTCCATGCCTGCCATAATGGCACGGTTGACGCGATCGCTGATTTGGTTGTTCAAGTCTTTAGGTCGAGGCAGCGGCACATGAGAATGCTTGCGCTCTTTAGCACTGACAGGATTTTGACCCGTTAACAGTACATACAGCGTTGCTGCCAATGAGTATACATCGGTAAATGCACCACGTTCGGCATTGCGAGAATACAACTCAATGGGGGCAAACCCTTCAGTTATTTCCTCAGACCGGGTCAAGGTCAAATCATGGTCAAATTCCCGCGCTAAACCAAAATCAATGAGAACTGCTTCTGGTCTACCTGCCCGAATCATAATGTTTTGTGGTTTTACGTCTCGATGCAACAGATTATTACTATGAACTTCAATCAGCGCTTGCCCAATTTGCTGAATGTAGTTCAATGCATCTGCTTCAGGTAAAATTCGTTGGGCTCGTTCTGCTAAATTTGTGCCGTCCACATACTCCATTGCAATACACCACATGCCGTCTTCCTGAAACGGTTCTTCAGCTTTCACAATGTGAGGATGTCTGCACTTGGCTAGCTTTACTGCTTCTTTGACAAAACTTTGTTGCAACCTATCTGCATCTGGTTTGCTAAGGGCTTCATCATTCGGTGTTTTGATGACTACCGAGTCACCGTTACGTTCGATGGCTAAGTAGGTGATACCAACGCGTCCATGTGCCAACACTCGTTGAATAGTATATCTACCGTTTTGCAACTGTTTCCCTGATATCCAAGTCATTGCTGTTTAACCAACTATTTAGGTTATTCTGGCATAAGGAAAAACTAATCTGGTATGCAAGTACAACCATTGCAGGATTAAATTTGGGTAGAGACGCGCCATTGGCACGTCTCTACGACAAAATGGTGGGCTTTGATAATTTTGAGATCGCAAGCAGAGTATGAAACATTTGCCCAAGTTCTGAAGATCAAGAGATTGGGGCGAAACTCTCCCTATTTCAACTGCTCAATTCGCACATTTATAAAGCGGTTATTTCTAAACCAGATGACGCTTTATTGAAGATTACGAAAGCACAACATAGAGCGGCAGTAACCTCTCAGCCACTGACAGTAACAGTTGAAAAAGGATATTGCTCGCAGGAGAAAATATAATTGATGCTGCGATCGCCACTACAGATGACGTATTCTAGTTCATCATCCCCAAGCTTCTAAGGGAGCCACAAAGGTGGTAGAAGTCGGCTGGTCCAATCGCGCAAGGCGCGGTTTGTCGTGCGAGCGAATTCGATGTGAGGTTCATCTGGTTCAACTTCAATAATTGGGGCAGGTGTCCCCACTCCAAACTGCTCAATCACTCGATTGGCTGCTTCTAACCCGGTGACATACGCCTTCTCCTGGGACCAAGAACCATGACGAGTAATAATCCAATCCCCACTCATGAATAGGTTAGACAAACTTGTTTTTCCCGGCAGCATCGATTGGTAGCTTCCAGGAGAGAAGTGCGTGACCGCTTTAGGCAACCGCACAACACTGCTATCAATCACTTTGGCATGGTGAAATTGAGGAACACAAGTTGCTAAATCTTGATGCACTTTGGCAATGATTTGTTCGTCATCAAGCGGCAACAGTTGATTAGCATGATAGAAGTCTGCTTCAATCACACTACCGGGTTCATCTTTCCACTCATCGTGTAGCGTATTCAGGTCAAAAAATGTCCAACCCGTCGTGTTATCAAATCCGAAGCAGGCATTAGAGGGCAAGGGCACCGGAACTTTGCGGTCAAACCAAAGCCGGGTTGCTAGCACATCGATCGCACCCAAATTCATCAGATTGCAAAATTCAGGTAATCCCCGAAGCACCGAACTGCTACTCACAATTTTTTGCATTCCAGTCACTCCGACAGCAAAAATCACGGCATCTGCCTCAAACACTTCATCCCCACAAACCACACCAGTCACTTGAGAGCTTGTATCTCTCCCTTCCTGTGCCTTGACTATCAAATCGGTGACTCGTTGCTGAGTCAGTACTCGTCCGCCCCTCTGCTCAATTTGCTCAACCCAGGGGCGAAAAATTAAGTCTCCCACGGTACCGCGACACCAGACCACGTCAAAATCTGGCTGATGAGCCAAGATGAAGTAATACAGCATTCCTAACGCTGCCGCCGCTGAACATTGTTCTCCCGGTGCAAACAATCCCACCAATAACATCGGCTCAAACGACTCTTTGTAGAGACGGGCAGAGACTCCAAATTGCTTAAAGAGTTCACGGGCAGTAACCGGGTCATACCGTTGCCAAGCTGCATCTGAGTTGTCAAAATCGACCAGCGCATAGAGTAAGGGTAGGGCAGAGAGGCGATCGCTCAGCGGGAGCCGCTTAAATCGTGTATACAAGAACGTGCCCAGTGGCGTGGGTAGCCGAGGTTCCTGTTGAAAGATAGGTGACTCCACTTCCAGACCTGCTGGGGAATACTGGGAAGAGCGAGTCCAATCGGTAAAAGGGGTTAGACCGAGTTGCTTAACCAGGGAAAAAATGTTGCGGTAGGGATACCAGAAGCCATGAATGCCAGCTTCAATCGATCGCCCCTGGGCTGTCTTCCATCCTGCCACCAGCCCACCTGGGTACCTTCCTGCCTCCAGTAGGGTAACATCATACCCCTGTTGAGCAAGATGGTAGGCTGCTCCTAAACCAGCCCACCCTGCTCCAACGATGACTACTTTGGGACGCTCTTGAGTTTGATGCATCGGTTGAGATCTCTGTTTCACCTGCTTCACAGCATAAGGCTTTCTTGCCAAGGCATTGTTGACCAAACCCTCCTGCTCTGGAATCAGAAGAATCACTCAGCAAACTCTCTCCTCTGCACCAGCAAAGCGGGTCGGCTTTCCTACCTTCTTCCAGCAAATTCTAATCCTTCTACAAAAACCGAGTAGTCCCTAAGTTAGATGAAGTTTTGCAGGTTTCAGCCCAGCATGAAAAGCATTGTTTTTCATATTAATACCAATGAGAACTGAAGAACCAACTAATCCTAACAACCCTGCTAATGTAACCGGCGAGTCAATTAAGAACAACAAACAAGATCCAGATCCAAAATCCTCTCAAGTGCTGGTCATCAGCACGGCGATAGGCGTTCTCACAATTCTGGTTCTGGCAATCAGCTATTACTACGGTATCGTTCGTTTCTAACTGTCTAATCAACCTTCGTTTGTCCAATAAGGACAAACAAATCATCCAGCAATCCTGTTTAAGGTGATGAAAAGATAGCTTTAGATGAGGGCTACAGGTAAGAGGGCATCCTCCTTCGAGGGCGTTCCTTTTCCTGTAGCCTGTTTTGTAGGAACGGTATTGGAAGTTTGGCAAGTAGCGAATACTCCCTATGAGGGAGTATTCGCTACACGCAGTATCTACTGGTTTTCTGCCAGTGCTGAATTTGGCAGTACGGCTGGATCGTCATCAATTGACAGCAAAAATTGAATCAGAGCAGTTTGCTCTTCGGTTGAAAATCCTGCTTTTGAGTCAACCCAATATTCATGTCCACTGCCGTCTACGTTAGTTGCCTGGAGATCAGCGTTGAATTGGTTATTGGCGATCGCCAACTCTCTCAAATCTCGATCCAACAACACTCGCAAACTTGCCTCTGGATCAGGCGGAATATTGCTAATTGAAGTGCCACCCAGCCCCAGTTGCTCAGAGTTAGCAACAACAGAATTTTGCCACCTTTAATTTTGGTTTGCATTCCTAGAGGAAAGGGTGAACCAGCAGGTACGTCTAGTCCTGTGTTTAACAAGGTTCCTGCGGCAAAGTTACGTCCGCCAATGGTTACATCTTCGCCCAGGGGAATTTGCAGATTAGTGGTGTGTTTGCCTCCCAAAGCTGCGATCGCCTTCCCCATACTCACCAGATTAATGGGACCGTCGATCGCACCGACTACATCTGTAAAAAAATACTCATTGCCAAAAGTCTCTCGATAAAAGGCATCACGTCCTAAGTTAATTAGATTTTGAGTGATGGCGATCGCCCCATTTTCAGGAGAAAGCTGCTGTTTCCCTTCCTCGGTGAGTAATAGGCGATCGGCTTCTGCTTTGCTGATCGTGTAGCCCAACAAATCATAAGAACCAATCTCTTGAGAAGAAACTTGTGTTACTGGTGTAAACGTACTGCTAAGTTTAGGTGGAGCAGTAGGTAAAGCAATTTCAACTCGATAACCCAAAAAACCTACTACAACCAGCAGCGGAATGAGCAACAGCGCTACCCGCAGGGGTTTTGGTAGGGATTTCATTTGATTCACAATTTTCTCCTCTGCCCGCAAGGCTTGAAGACTGCTTCAGCCATATCTTTAAAGTCACAACTAGCAACACGGTAGTTTTGGTGACTGGGATAAACTTCGGTCGAAAGAAAGAATTTACAGCCATTTTGACTGGGTAAGCCATAGCGTAGGGGCAGTTCGCGAACGGCCCCCACAGGGATATGTGGTTTATCCAAGTAGAAATTGCTGTAATTGCCTTCCCGCCCCAAAATTTTCCTGGCAAAAATAGTGTTGTAGCAACACTCTGATGATGGGTAAGAGTGACTAAAACCTTCTAATCTTCTGCAAAGACAACACGCTCGTACAGTTTCACCCGTAAAGTCTATAGTGTGGAGATGAGCTCTCTCTCCTAGAAACATGCTTATGCTTGACCTGCTCAAAGAGCTTTTTAGTTCAGGAAGCTTCATTCCTCACGGGCATTGTTTTTTGTGGCGACCTGGATTAGTTTGGCTTCACATCGTATCCGACACAACGATCGCCCTCGCTTACTATTCCATTTCCTTAACGCTGGCTAGTTTCATTCAACGGCGAAAGGATTTACCCTTCAACTGGGTCTTTGTTTTATTTGCAGCGTTCATTACTGCCTGCGGCACTTCTCATTTAATGTCAGTTTGGACGCTTTGGCATCCAACCTACTGGCTCTCGGGTGGGGTCAAAGCAATCACAGCCGTTGTGTCTCTAGGTACCGCGATCGCACTTTTTTCACTGGTGCCCAAAGCATTAGCGATTCCCAGTTCGCTAGATCTTGAAGTGGCAAACTGGGCGCTGCAACAAGAAATTATAGAGCGTCAAAAAGTTGAAAGAGAACTCACCTATACCAAAGATTTGCGAGAGGCAGTTTTTAACGAATCTGCAGACGCTTTATTTTTGGTTGATCCGCAGACGCTACACACCGTAGATTGCAATCGACGGGCAGTAGAACTTTTTCAAGCAACTGACAAAGCCCAGCTAATTGGTATCGAGGGACATACTTTGCAGCGATACCAATTTTCTACTGATGAGTTAGAAGCGATCGTCTCCCAAATTCAGTCAGCAGGGTTTTGGAGCCAGGAACTTGAGTATGTAACCTGCAAAGGAAACTTTTTTTGGGGCAATATTGCAGCCAAACCGATTGCCGTTGCTGAACGCACCTTTAATTTAGTGCGAGTCACGGATATTACTGAACGCAAGCACATCGAAGCTGAGCGTGAGCAAGCCGAACAAGCCCTGAAAATCAGCGAAGCCCGTTATCGTGGCATTGTAGAAGACCAGACAGAATTGATTGCTCGTTTTCTAGCAAACGGTGACATTGTGTTTGTGAATGAATCCTACTGTCGCTACTTTGGAGTCCAGTCAGAGAAAGTGATTGGCAGAAGCTATGAGCCCGTGATTTTTGAAGAGGATCGAGAAGCCGTTGTCCAACTCATTGCTTCAATCAGCCCAGAAAATCCTGTGGTGATGATTGAAAATCGGGTAGTTATCGATGGTGAAATTCGCTGGACGCAATGGAACAATCGAATGCTGTTTGACGAGCAGGGAAAATTTGTTGAGTTTCAATCCGTTGGGCGAGACGTGACTAACCTCAAACACACCGAAGAGCGCCTTCAATCGTCTCTAAAAGAGAAAGAGGTGCTATTAAAAGAAATTCACCATCGAGTTAAGAATAATTTGCAAATTGTCTATAGCTTGCTGCGGTTACAGCGCCGAAAACTAAAGGATCAGCTAGCCGCCAATGCTTTACTTGAAAGCCAAAGTCGGATTGAGTCGATTGCCCTGATCCATGAAAAGCTTTATCAATCTGAAGATCTGTCCCACATCAACTTAGCAGAGTACATTCCCAGTCTGGTTACAAACCTTTTTAGTACTTACAACCTCAGCCACACGCAGATTGCATTGCGAACCGAAATTGAACCCATCTTCCTAGATATTGATAAAGCAATTCGCTGCGGATTAATTATCAATGAGCTATTGAGCAACTCTCTTAAATATGCGTTTCCTGACAGGAATCAGAACAATCTATCGATACACTTACAGCTTTTTACAATTTCTACAGGAGCAGAAAAATCAACCATTCAGTTGAATATGAAAGACAATGGGGTAGGGATTCCAGATCATATCGATTTTTCTCGACCTGAAACGTTAGGTTTACAGCTTGTTCAAGGTTTCGTAGGGCAGTTGAAGGGAACCCTGGAAATGCAGCGGCAGGGTGGTACGGAGTTCCGGGTTCTATTTCCAGGATAGGTGCAATCATGAATGATGCAAATGTATCCTCGGCTTCGGCGCGGGTACTCATTGTTGAGGATGAATGGGTCGTGGCGATCGACGTGAGAGATTGCCTGGAAGAATTGGGCTACACAGTAGTGGCGATCGCTGCTTCGGGTGAGGAAGCCATTATCAAAGCCAGAGAGCTGAAGCCAGATGTTGTGCTGATGGACATCCGCCTAGAGGGAGAAATGGATGGAACTCAGGCAGCCCAAGTAATCTGGCAAGAACTCCAAATTCCCATCATCTACGCCACCGGGTATTCAGATCGCGCCACCGTTGATCGCGCCACCGAGACCGAACCGTTTGGTTATATTATCAAGCCGATTAAAGAACGTGATCTGTATATTGCCATTAAAACTGCACTGCAACGGTATGGACGGGAAGCCCAACTCAGGGAACAGCAAGAGTGGGCAGCCACAATTCTAAAAGCGATCGGAGACGGAGTCATTGTCACCGATGCTGAAGGACGAGTGAAGTTCCTTAACCTCGTCGCAGAATCGCTGACGGGATGGCAGTTTCAGGAAGCGATCGATCGCCCCTTAACAGAGGTGCTTCCCCTGATACATCACCAGACGCAGGTTCCCCTAAGCGATCCGCTGATGGAGGTGTTGCAAACGGGGACAGTTACCTACCTGGTGAACCCAATTTTGTTGGTCACCAAAGACGGCAGACAAGTGCCAATCGCAGACAGTGCTGCCCCAATCAGAGACAGTGCAGGAAACATCACAGGGGCCGTCATGGTTTTCCGGGAGGTGACGGAGCAAAAGCCTTCCGAAGAAAGATCCTTCTCGCTGCTGAGAGCGCAATTGTTAGAACAGCAAATAGAGGAACTTCAGCGCTTATCTCAGTATAAAGATGACTTTTTAAGCACGGTTTCCCATGAGTTGCGATCGCCCTTAGCCAATATCAAAATGTCGATTCATCTATTAGAGATGAACTTAGATCGACGCAAGCTTTCAACCTCAGAGGCAGAAATAGATGCCCAATCACAACGAGTTGGACAATATCTGGACATCCTACGGGAGCAGTGTGATCAGGAACTCGATTTGGTCAACGACCTGCTGGAACTACAGCGTTTAGAAGCAGATAGGGCTCCCATTGATTTAGTCCCAATTGAGGTGGTGGAATGGCTTTCTAACATTGCAGCCGTGTATCAAGAGCGTGCCCAAGAGCGGCAGCAAAGGCTACAAGTCTTTCTACCTTCTACACTGCCACCGCTCGTTTCAGATATCGCAATTTTGACGCACATTGTGCGAGAGCTACTGACTAATGCTTGCAAATATACACCACCCGGAGAAGCGATCGGGATCAACGCCCAGCAGGTCGGCGAGCAACTGCAATTGATAGTGAGCAATTCTGGCGTCGAAATTCCAGCAGAAGAACTGCCTCGCATTTTTGACAAGTTCTACCGGGTATCGGGAAGCGATCGCTGGAACCAGGGCGGTACGGGTCTAGGACTGGCACTGATCAAAAAACAAGTAACGTATTTGGGCGGCTCAATTCGAGCAGAGAGTAGCGCTAATGAAGTGCGCTTTGTGATTGAGTTACCTTCTAATGCTAATTAGTATCAGTCCAATCTAGAAACAGCAGCAGTCCGTCCGACTTTTGCATAAAAGGCTGAAAATTTAGGAATTCAAGGCAGCAAAATGCGGCGTTCCGACAACTCACGAGCCATCATTGAGTAAGCCCAATTTTATCACTTTCTGGAATGCATCTTCCGTCCTCATTCCTTGCTTCATTGCAACCTGCATAAGCGCAATAACCGATGATCGGATGCCGGTATCGCAGTGAACAAGCATCGGTTTGGGCAGGTCAGAAATTTGTTGAATGAGCCGCAACGCTGTTTCAGGAGTTAAATGACTCGACTGAATTGGATAATTAACGTAGCGTAATCCTAATTGCTCTATTTGAATCTGTTCGTCATTCCAAAACCCTGCCTCATCAGGCGATCGCAGATTGACGACCGAGCGATAACCTTCTTCAACTAACTGGGGTAGCTTGTCGGGTGCAGGTTGTCCGGCGATCGCCAAATCATTTGTAATCTTCCTGACCATGTTCATCCGCTTTTCTCCCAGACATCAATGATGGATCAAAGCAACCCCACCATCCCAGCGGAGATTTCACTTTGGCTTCTCACCAATTAATTGTTTTTAATAAGGCTGAATACCTTGATGCTAGAGGAAGAATTTGAGGAACTTGTGAAGATATATCATGCTAGACGTTGAAATCAAGACAAAAGGGAGAAAAGCTTTGCTTTTCTCCCTTTTGCTATCGCAACCTCATGGCTACGACTATAATCTGAGCGTCAAATCGCTTCGATCGGTCCATCTGTGCTGTACATGATCTGACGAGCCGAGATTTGGCGCGATCGCCGTTCAATTCGGTGTTCCTGCCAGCGTAAGCCAATCACAGCCATCATCGTTAACATATACCCAGGCTCTTCTAGCTGAGTAAAAATGAAACCATTGATTAGCACAGTAAGCAAAATAAACTTACAGAAATCATCGATGCAAATTCGCTGCCAAATGATTGAAACAATGTAGAGATAGGCAGCCAGTCCTAGAAAACCTGTATCTCCCCAAATACCTGCCCAACCCCACAGTGGCGAGAAGAAGCTGGAATCCAGATAATATCCGCGCCAAGTTGCCCAGACGGCTTGGCTAGCTGGATGAATAGTGCCACCCAGCGGCATTAACAGATATCCATAGTCTATCAACATCCAGCCGCCCAACCGCCCGATAGTGTGCCCTGGTCCAAGTCCAAAAAACCAGTTCAGGAATGAGGTGTAATAGGACGGAATGATCCGAAATGGTCCTGACTTGAGTACCGTTGCATCTCCGTCTGGACCGTAAATTTCGGGTCTAATCCAGGTTTTGAAGGCTCTAAACTCGTATAGGTTTTGGATACACCAGTATAGGATATAGCCAATTACAGCAGCAGCGATCACATACTGGAGCGTAACTCTGATGTCTTTTACACTCAACAAAATCAGGATGACCCAGGCCAGTAGAAAGACCATCAATACTTGTTTTGCATCGGCAGATACCAGCAGGAAAAAGGCAACCAAAACAATCGCAGACCGAAGCCAAATTGGAACAGACTTGGCGCTGATAAAGTAATACAAACCGAAGGACATGTAAACGAAAGCAGAGACAACATGTCCGCCTCCTGAAACATAGAAGACTCCTTGAATGTTGTCTTCTCGGGTTAAGTCAGCTTGAAGCTCAAGAATTCTGAGATCCAGCAGAATCTTTTGCCCCATTGCTAATATCAAATGAGTCAGGGCAAACCCCAACATCCAGCGTCGAAAGCGCTGAAAGCTCTCTGCCGAAAATGGGACAGAAATGATTGCTAGCAGCAGGATATACCCTTCAACCAGCAATAGGTAGCCGACAAATACATTAATTAGCCCAGCTTCGTTTAGCAGAGCGCTGGCAGTCATAATAGCCAGAAAAATGAGCAGCCCGACTAAAAGCGCTACCGTAGCTGCAACCTGCCTCCGATCTTTTGCTCGGGCTGTGATAATCACGTAAATGCAGGCCGGTGGAACAACTGCAAAGTGAAGGAAGTTAACTGGTGCAGGCGCACCCACTGCTTCAAGAATTCGAGGAAAAAAGGCAGTCGCAAAGGCAATCAGCAGTAAAACGGAATTTTGCACGTACCCTTTTCTTTTCTGGTAAATCCCTGCTTCTACAGTCATCTATCTTCCTCTGCACACAGATTGTTGCAAGCGATGACGCGATCGCCCCTATTCAGCAATTCATAATTCTCAACCTTGCTCCGGACTTTCAAGGTTTAGGCGGCGATCGCCTGAGCTTTGGAGTAAATTTCTAGCAGTGTCTCGTAATTTTTTTGAGCAGTGTACTTTGCCTCAAATTCGGCGCGTGCCTCCTGCCGCATTTGAGCAAGCTGGGCTGGATTTGCCAAAACCCATTCGATCTGAGCCGCTAGATCGGCAGCATCACCAGGACGGAAGTGTAAACCTGTGCGTCCTGCATCGACTAGTTCGGCGATCGCTCCAATCTTTGCCGCGATCACTGGAGTTCCCTTCGCAAATGCCTCAACTGCAACTCGCCCAAACGTCTCATACCATTTTGAGGGAAACACCAACACGGTTGCTTCTCCCATCAGGGCGTGAACCTCTGCCATTGGTTTGCGTCCCAGCCATTCCACCTGGGGTAAGCGCTTTGTTGCTTCCACGACCTGATTAACCAGCGGACCATCTCCCACAATTTTGAGCGGCAGCTTTGTCCCAAGTCGTTCCCAGGCTTCCAAAAGCGTATCTAGCCCCTTCTCAACCGAGAGCCGTCCGACAAACAGCGCATAGTTTCCCTGACCCAACCCAACGCCCGGATCGGGATTCACAAAATTGGGCTTCACCACGATCTTCTCAGCCGGAAGACCACCCTCAATGAATTTCTGGCGGGCAAACTCTGTCAGCGCAATGTACAGATCTACCGCTTGCGTCCAGGTTTTCATCGCCCGGTGAGTCGTTAGCATTGTAGCAACACCACCACTCGCAACCACACTGCCTCGGTAGCAGCCATGCATCACGCCTGCATAGGGAATGGGTTTTCCTAAACAGTCTTCACACACTTTCCCTTCTCGGAAAAACAGAGCGTTGGGGCAAAGCAGGCGATAGTTGTGCAAAGTTTGGATCACCGGAACCCCCTCGGCTCTAGCAGCGTAGTAAACCGATGGAGAGATCAGAGGGAAAAAGTTCTGTACGTGAACCACATCACAGTCCGTTTCTGCCAGTTTTTTTCTCACGGCTTTATAGGTTTCTCCTGACCAGATGGTGGCTGCCATCATGCGGAGTTTGCCGATCGCTGCAACGCGATCGTTGTTCTCCTCATAGACTTCTACGGGATGCCCCATCTGTTGCAGCAAACTTACTTCGGCTTCGTAACACTCATCTTCGCCACCGCGAATCTGATAGCGATTGTGAACAGTCATGATTCGCATGAGCGCCGTCTCTCTTGGTATGAATGTCATCAACTACGCGCCTTTGGATACCGTCTCCGCGTAAATTTGAGCCATGTGTTCGCCTCTGGCTCGCCAACTTAGAGTTTCGCGGACTAGCTGTTGCCCCACCTGCGCCATCCGGTTACGAAGTTCTGCATCTTGAGCAATCTGGGTCATTGCCACAGCCAGATCATTCACTGCCTGATCAGGATTGTGTGCTGGAATTCTTAGACCCGCATCTTTAGAAACCAATACGGCTGGCCCCGACAGATCCAGGCAAATCACCGGACGACCTGCGGCCATTGACTCTAGACAAACCCAGCCACCAGAGTCATGTAGGCTGGGATGTACCAGTGCATGACAGTCTTCTAGCTTGCCGAGGGTTTGTTCACGGGGAAGTCCGCCCCAAAACTTCATTCGCTGAGCAATGCCTAGCTCTTGGGCGAGGGTTTCCAGAGATTGTCGTTCAGGTCCGTCGCCAATTACCCAATATTCTGCGTCGGGTAAGTTTGCTTTGGCGAAGGCGCGTAGCCCCAGGTGAAAGCCTTTCCAGTGCAGCAGCCTGCCCATGCTGATAAACCGAACAGGAGAATCACTGGCTGGTTTGCATTGCGCTAGGCGGGCAATGTCAGCTTCGGGCAAACCGATCGCAGGCATGATTTGCACGTGATCCACGCCCATCTTGTAAAGCTGCTGGGCGGTGTCTTCAGTGGTGGCTTGAATGATAGCGCTGCGTCTAGCCGTGAGCCGGACAAACGGATCAAGCTCACCCGCAACCCGAAATAGGTCGCGAGCAATTTCGTATAGCTTGGCGCGAGGGCTAAAGTCTTGCCAAAATGCTTTGGGTGCCACTTCTCCACCCGCAACGGGACCCCAGACAAAGGGAATGGGCAGCAAAGAGAGGAAACTGGGACTAGAATGTTTGGCAAAGGTAACATGGTGAACCAGGTCAAAGCCAATTTCCTGGTGCAACCGTCGCGCCTCGAAGTAGGCTTGGATTTGCCAGAGATAGTGGTGAAGCTGCATCGCGCCTGCTTGCCCCCAGCGCAAACTATCCTTCCAAAACGGCAGCGTGAAGTAGACAAAGTGGAGATTGGGCACTGGGTTGCGGGCTAGCTCTGCCTCGATCGCCTCTCGACTTTCATCGGGACGGGTCAGTACCCAAACTTCATGATATCGGGCGGCTTCTCGTACCGTGTTCCAGCCGATTCCTGGTTCTGACCCTTTGCCGGGTTCACAGGAGTAGGCAGACATCAAAATTTTCATACGCGGGACGGCTCCTTTAGCAGCTTCTCGTAAATTTCAGCGATCTGTTCTGCTGTTTTTTCCCAGGTAAATGCTTTGACTCTTTCCAGTCCTTTAGTAACCAATTCCTGATAAAAAACTGGATCGCTGTGCAAGCGGCAAATGGCAGCGGCGATCGCCTCCCAATCTTGCGGATCAACCAAAACCCCTGCATCTCCCACTACTTCAGGCATCGCTGAAACATTTGCCGTAATTGCAGGCGTGCCACAAGCCATTGCTTCTAACAGCGTCATGCCAAATCCCTCATGCAGGGAAGGCGCAACCAGAATATTCGCCGCATTGTAAAGCTGAACCAGCGTGGACTTATCAGGATTTCCCAGATAAGTAACATGTGACCCAAGTCCTTCCGCATGAATGAATGCCTTCTGTTCGTCGTCAAAGTCCGCTCCTGCCTTCCAGAACAAGAAAGGGAACTCCTTTTGACGCAAAATTGCCAAGGACCTGAGAATGGCTGAGATGTTTTTACGAGGATGATTTGAACCCACATTTAGCAGACAAACCGTTTCTGGGGAAATGCCCTGCTGTTGCCGAAACAACTCACTTTCATGCTTGGGTAACGGTCGAAATCCAGACTCCACCGCATTGGGCACTACAGAAATCCGGGCTGGCTCAACGTTGAGAATTTGGGAGGTATCCTTGGCTGTGACCGCCGAAACTGTAACCACATGATCACAGTCCTGAAGCCCGCGTACCGAATACATCCACATTCCATTACTGACAAAGGGCACCTTGACTGAACCGCGCAGGTTGTCCTTATAGAAGAAGTTGATCAGGTCGTGACACGTCACCATCACGGGTTTGCCCGCCTTTTTTAGTCCATACACAATGTGGGCTTCGCTATGGTCGATGACGTGAAAGACATCCGCCTTTTGCCGCTGCACGGTGCGAGGAAAGTTCCAAAACCGTTCGTAGAATTTTTTTGCTCTCAGGAGTACGGAACGGCTGGTGCGATCGAGGGGCACAGGAGCTAGTTCAACCACCTCCCAATCGGGGCGAACGGCTCTTAGTCCTGCCGCCAGTCCGTCGGCGTAGACATCCATACTGAAGTTGGGCATGGTTCGCGCAATTACAATCCGCATCGCTCCCCTTTGATATCAATTCTTAGTTTTGGGTCGTAGGATGCGTTACGCAGTGCTAACGCATCACTCAAGCTCTTTCGGTGCGTTATGCTGGCGCTAACGCACCCTACTGGTGCTACCAGAAATGAACGACGTTAGGGCGTTTTCACCGGGGTAGTACCTTCTGCAAGCTGTGGTGATGTGTGTTTTGCCTGATTTGGCGATCGCTGCCGCTCACTTTTGATTCTGCCGATGGTTTCCATCAGGGCATTTAGCTCACAGTTGAGGTCTTGCCCGCAGAACACTTCTCTGGCGCGATCGCTATACACTCGACGAGTTTCATAATCCGTTAGTGCCAACACTGCCTTGACCAGCGCCTCAACATTGCCGCAGGGATAAACCAGCCCGTTGTAACGATGCTGAACCGTGTCACTGTAACCCCAGTTGCCGCAGCGATCGCTCAAGATAGGCGGACAACCTGCCGCCATTGCTTCAGAAATCACCAGTGGATGAGGGTCATTGTGAGACGTTGAGATAAACACATCGGTCGCTGCGTAATACAGCGGTAGTTTGCTCTGGTTCACAAAGCCCACATTCAACACTTCACCATTAAGGGATTCCAAGCGTTGATTAATTGCGTCAGTCAACTCACCGCCGCCAATCATGATGCCTCTAACGCGAGGGTCAATTTGGTGCGCTTTGGCGATCGCCTCAATAAACTCAAACGGATTCTTACGCTCAATGTATTTGCCCGTAAAGCAATACAGGATGGTGTCTTTGTCCCAGCTTAGCTTTTCGCGAATTTGCTGAATTTCGTCCTGATTGTGAACGATCGTTTGTTCGTAGCGATCGCGGTCAACCGGATAGCAGCCCCGCACCATCTTTTCATCAGGTACGCCATAGTGCCGCAGGTAAATCGCATTGTGGTCACCGCTAGAAACCCAGTGATCCGCCAAACTGTACATCCAGGGATACAGCATTGACATCACAATCTTTCGCAACCGACTGTAGTGATTGTCAGTAATGATGGTTGCGTCATTCTGCATGATGATGGGAATGTCCCGCAGCTTGCAGAGCAAAATTGCCAGTCTATAGGAGTAGGTGTAAAAGCTAGGCAAAAACACCGCATCGACGTTTTGACGCGTCAAACGGCTGAGCAACCCTGGGTTGAGCAATCCTTTTTCAATCTTGTCGGCAATCTTACCATCCCAAGTTTTTAGAAACTCATTGTGATAGCCGCCTGTGAGGTCAACATCCCAGGGTTGAGTGCTGCCAAGGTGGCGATCGCCACTTACCTGGTTTTCATTGCAGAGATAAAAAGCGGAAACTGAGACTCCAGGCTGTTCATTTAACTTTTGCCACAGCGGGGCGTGGTGCTGAGTGGGGTGGGTAAATACAACCCCTAAGCGAAATGTGTCTTGCATGGTTTAACTCACTCAACTCATTAACAAACGAAGTTTGCTCAACGTCCAGCTAATTGGCTTTGGGCGAAACTGGGGAGCAAATAGCCAGCTAATCGCAGGTTTTGCCAGCGGCAGCGGCATCACACCCACCCAGACAAACCACAGGCTAAAAATCACCCGCTTCTGCCAGTTGTAGTCTGAATATTTCCACAGAGCGCGAACACCCCAATAAGCAAGTTCCAGTGGGCGATCGGAGGGCACCAGATGTTGGTCAGGATCTAGCCGTAACGACGCCATGCGCGACCAGACCCTTCCAAAAAAGCGTAGTCCTAAATCAGCTGGCACTTCATAACCCAACTCACTTGCTCGCTGCTCTAGCAGTTCACATCGCTGTAAGTCGTGGCGCACAAACCGACGGAAGCGATCGCTTGCCACCTCCGTCACCGCCCACTGGTTGCTGTCATGAATCCGGTAAGCTCCCAGAGGTTCCTCAATTGCTCCGACATCGCCATACAGCGGAATCAGAACGGACAAATAGTCATCCGCCGTCAGCTTAAACTCATCAGGAATTGGGAAAACATGTTTCATCGCCTCCCGGCTAAGGGCATTGCCGCTGGTCGGCGTACTGTTATAGGTGCCTACATCAAGCAGAGTGCGCCAAACCTCTCCACTAGACAAGGGCTGTGTCCCTTGAGGGTAAGAAAATCCGCGAGGTTGTCCAGATGAATCGACCACAGACAGTCGATAATGGATTTTCGACATCCCTGGCTCCCAAGCTTCAACGACTCGCTTAGCTACATCGGGGAAAAGATAATCGTCGGAATCCAGGAAGATGATGATATCGCCCTTGCTTCTGGCAAAACCGCTGTTGAAGGCTGCTGCCTGCTTACCGTTGGGCTGCAAAACGGGAATGATGCGATCGCCATACTTTACAATCACATCGCGTGAATTGTCGGTGGAGCCATCATCCACCACAATTACTTCTGTATTGGGATAGGTTTGCGCTAAAGCACTGTCGATCGCCTCACCCAAAAACCGCTCGTAGTTGTAGTTATTGATGATGATGCTGACCAACGGTTGAGTTTCCATAGCTGTCTGTTAGATGTTTTGAACGAAAGATTCTCTCCTAAACTGGCTTGCTTAAGCGCGATTTAAGGAGGTAGTAAAACGTCACACAATTGACTTCTAACCTTTCATGAAACCGGAGATTGGCAAAATACTTCTCTATCAACTCCTTACAATCCTTGAGATTACTTCCACTAGCTAAGTAGGCGCTCAACCCTTGCGAAAATAGTTTCTTACTGAGCTTGTTGAATTCCAAGAAGCGAATACGCATCCAGTATGCTGTTGCGATACGAATTTCAGCATAAATTCTCCGCTTATTATCAAATGACTGTGTACTGTAGAGATTGTTCTCGTGAACTCTAAAAATTCCCAAATTTCTAGTTGTCACATATCCTGCCCCCAGTCCTACTGCCAAGAGATTCAAGTATGTGTCGCAGATTGCAAGACCCGAAGATCCTTTACACTCTGGCAGTGGAAAGATTTTTTCTAGAAAGGTTCTGCGGAAGCACAAATTAGATGTAGAAGGTGTGAAATTTGGCAACTTTGCTTTTTTTAGCTCTGACCTAAAATCAACCAGCTTTGGAGATTCACTAGAATTATTGACAAATATATTTTTGTAGAACTCTGTGCGTTCTACATTGACTAGTGCTTTTGTTTTCACTGGAGTAGATTCAGTGAAGACCCAACCAATCTCAGAGTTTGCCCTAAATAAATCAACGACCTCAGATACCTTTTGAGGTAAAAAGATATCATCCGCGTCAAGTATGCAAACTATCTCTCCTGTACTTGCTGCAAAACCGGCATTTAGAGCAGAAGCTTGTCCTCCATTCGCCTTAAAAACCTTGACGACTTGATCACCATAACCATCAATGATTGAGCGAGAGGTATCTGTAGAACCATCATCTACTACAACGACTTCTACCGAGTCGTAAGTCTGATTTAATGCACTATCGATCGCCTCTGCAATAAAGCGATCATAGTTATAGTTATTGATGATGATGCTCACTAGCGGCTGAGTCTCCACGTTTATATCCTCTTTACAATCCACGTGATTTCCGAGGGAGCAAGCTATCTCTCCCAACTTATTCTGAAGAAATTGGAAGAAAACCGGAACTTTTCAGAAGTAGGGAGTAATCCGTTGCTACAAAGGCAATCCCAGATGAAAGGGCACCCCGCTTCGCGGGGTGCCCTTTCATCTGTAGCCCTAACTTTTGGAATTGATATAACAATTGAAGTCAGCTAAGACACTGATGCAGGTTCACTCACAAATCCATTAACAGTCCTTTAAGGGTTTTACCTGCAACAGACCAATTCAAACGCGTTTGATATTCATGAAAGGCAGATAACGCCAACTGCTGGTACCGAGAGTAGTTGGTGAAAATATCCGTAATATATTGACAGTATTCAGATACTTCTGCCGCTGGATCAAACAACCGTCCGTTTATATCTTCTTTAATAATGGTAGGAACACCACCTACATGAGTAGCGATGCAGGGCACTCCTAAAGCGTTTGCTTCACAAAACACTAAGCCGTAACATTCGGCTCTGGTCGGTAAAATCAAAAAGTGAGACTCCGCTAAAAGACGTAAAATTTCTTCTTTGCCTGCTTGAGTTGATTTACTGATAAAACCAAGAGGACGCACAAAATCAGGCAAAGGTTCATCTAGAACAGGCTGACAACCCACTACAGTCAGTTCCGCTTTAAGACCTGAAGCGTTCAGCATCTTAACAACATTGAAGGCGATATCTCCTCCTTTGCGAAACCAGTCAACGCCCAAAAACAGAAATTTGCACACGTCACTAGGACGTGCTTTAATTACACTTTGAACCTCATCTAGAGCCCAACTATTTTCAAGATTGGCTCCAAAAGGGACAACTTTCACTTTATCTGGGTCAGCTTTGTAGTGATTGACAGCCGTTTGTGCAGCCCAATCTGAAGCATAAATTGCTAAACTAGATTTGTGCAAAGCTAACTGCTCCATACGGTGCCAGTCCCGGACAGTTTCTTGGCAAAGTTGGCTATAGTGTGGGTAAGAGCTGTTTAATCCAGCGAAGGTTGCATCTGCATAAAAAGCAACTGGCTTTGAAGTTTCCAGATAAGCAATCGAATTGCTAGTAACACTAAATATGAGGTCAGATTGGCTTCTTGCCAATTTTTGAGAAACCTGATGAGCGTAATCTTTCAAAATGAGTGGTTCTGGATCTCGCAAATATCGTTCACCAAACAATTCGTGATAGTGACGCTTTGATTTACGAATAACCTTGTGAATTAACTTGTCCTTTAATGGACCAATGTAATCGAGGGAAATAGCCTGATCCGTGAGGGACTGGGCAATATAGTACCCTAGACCTGACCACTGGTGAACATCTTGTGCGTTATAGGTGGTGACATAAGCTACTTTCATAATGTTTCTCCAACATTTTCAAGTGATTAAGAACTAAGGACATTGAGAGTGTTTCGAGCGTTTCAAACAAATCGAACTGATTCAATCTTTAAAGTCCCAACAGTGAATTCTGAATTCACTGTTGAACACATTGCTTTGATCAATAATTTGATGACTCTTTGGTCAATCTACCGCCTTAAAGTCTTATCGTTCTGGCTGCGAGTCTTAGTAGCTCTTGACTGTAGCTATGTTGGTCACTATAGTTCTCATAACGGCAGGCTCAAAAATGAGTTGAGTCGAAATAGGAGAAAGCCCCTGCTTCGGTGCTTTGCTCTAACTCTAGATTTGAGAATGCATTAGGTTTTTGAAAAACTCCCTTTCTGGCAAATCTTTTATGTCTATACCAGTTTTCACCTCGATGCACTGAATACTGGATTGGCGAGCCTTCTACAAGGTAAATACTCCCTAGCAAAGCAGCAGCAAAGGGAATATAATGTAATCGTCATACACACAATTACATCTTCTGAATTGTCGGTAGAGCCATCACCCACCACAATCATTTCTGTATTAAAACGGTTTTTGGACAGAGCGCTGCGATCGCCTCTGCCAAAAACCATTTGTAGCTATAGTTCTTGATGCTGCTAACTAGCAGCTAAATTTACACGCTTACATCCTCCTTAGTCCAAGTGACTTTAAAGGCAATCAGCTATTTCTCCTCCATCATTCAGGGAGAGTCAGAGGAAAACCGGAATTTTCCGAGCCAATAGAAAAGAAATAATCTAGTTTGTTTAATTAGAAAGACAATTCTTTCAAGGTTGCGGAAGCCGAAAAGCCTTTGAGCCAACGTGTAAGCGGCGGTTCTATCTGTGCTGTTTGCCTGAAACTTGGGAGATAACGTTAAAGTTTTCTCTAGTAGTTTGAAATATTGAGGCGGGTCAAATTCTAAATATCCTCTAGCCAACATGAAGTAAGACTGAGCCATTGCATCTCGGTAGCTTTGGGATAGCTTTCCCTCTGCCAAAAGCATTTTCTCCGCCTTCTCCAAAATTATCTGGTGGCTTTCGAGGTATCGAGTCTTAGAAGATGTAGAAACTGTGACGTTGCCATGGCGTCTATAGATGGAATAGCAACCAGACTGGTAGCCTACTTTGGCACCACTCATGACGATGGAGAGGAAAAAGTCCCGATCTTGTCCGGCTTTTAGCGATTCATCCCAGCCGCCAACTTGGGTAATGGGCGATCGCTTAAATAACAAACAGGCAGGCGAAACCCACCAATCTGCTAGCAGCGACTCCAGCAAATCTGGCTGGTTGCCAGTGACTTTTATATCTTCTAGATAAGAGTCTCCGTTGGGCAAATGATATTGATGTCGCCAATCGCCATAAACAACATCAAACGCCGTTTCTTCCAGAAAATGAACCTGCCGCTCTAGCTTCTCAGGCAGCAAGTAATCATCAGCGTCCAGATATTGAATATAGTCCCCTTTGGATAGAGCAAACCCTTGATTGCGGGCATAATTACCGCCTCGGTTAGGACCACTCTCCCAAATCACTCTGTCGCCATAGCGTTTGATTACATCTAGGCTGCCATCGGTTGAGCCATCGTCAATGATAATTATCTCTACGGCCGAATAGGTTTGGTTGAGACAGCTACCAATTGCTTCTGCAATCCATTTCTCAGCGTTGAAGCAGGGAATGATAACCGAAACAAGTTTTGCCATTCTATCCAATCCTATTCGAGCCTGTGAATTTAAGTAGCAGAAAAATATGCGATCGCGTTGAACTTAAAGCTTTAACGCAGAAAAATGCCTATCAAATCCAGTTTTATTGAGTACAAATAACATCATTACCTTGGCAAAGAACTTAATCGTTCTCTGATTAGGAGACCAGGTCATTACCTTGGTAGCTAACATCAACAGTTCCTTACTGCAAGCACTGAAAGTACCAAAGTGATTGCGGTAATAAACCTGTGCATGGATGGAATTGAAGTAATCTAATATAGGCTCTCTCTGGCTGCTCTCTAGTTTAGCGTTTAGGAACGTATCCATTGCATGGAGAAAGTCTTGTGAATCCGCCCTCTTGTTACCAAACCAATTATTACTGCCATGAACACGATATTGAGTTAAGGCATCCTCCGCAAAATACATATCGCCCAGCAAGGAAGCTGCCTTCACTACAAAGTCATCGGCACGAACCTTGATGAGGTGACAAGTTAAAGGAAAGATTTGCTCTGCTAATGAGCGAGTTAATGCTACGCCACTGGTTGGCGCACCTAAAAAAGGAATGTAACGATATTTTTTAGCATAGCTGTACACTTCTGTTGCTGTACTAATTTGGGTCAACGTTTGACCTTGGAATTCCTTAAGACGTTTAACCCTGTGCAAGCTTTTCCACTCACAGCTATGGTTAATTAATTCAGTCCTCAAATGTTCACTTCTATCGTTGATGATCTCAAGCCCGTTACAGATAGCTATATTTGCATTCTCTGAAGTGACCTGCTGAAACAAATTAACGAGCCTACTGATTTTTTCAGGAGAAAATGTGTCGTCAGAGTCTAAGAAGAAAAGGAAATCTCCCTTGCTTTGTTCAACCCCTACATTAAATGCAGAAGCTTGACCACCATTTTCTTTAAGGATGGGGATGATGCGATCGCCATAGCTCTTAATAATCTCCTGCGAGCCATCTGTTGAACCATCATCAACTACAACAACTTCAACGTGAGGGTAAGTTTGATTTAGGGCACTATCGATCGCCTCCCGTAAAAAGCGTCCATAGTTGTAGTTGTTAATAAGTACACTTACAAGCGGAGAGCTTTTCATGATAGGACTCGATGAAGGTATTAGCAAATCACAAAGCTATTTATTTACTAAAATTTACTCAACTAATTCGCACCAATCAGGATATTTCTTCAAATTTAATAGGCTCCTCATTTATTCGAGTTAAGAGAATATTTGAAGGGTCTAACTTGTTACTTGGTGATAGGCGAAAGCATAGCATTCTAGGTTTATTCCAGAGCTATCCGCCAAATGCTACGCTCTTACAGCAGACATTCGTCACTTTTCAAACATCCTCTTGACTCGACTTTATCCATTTGAGATCCAGAGCGTTCCTATAGAGTCAAGCTTAATTCACTCCGAATTAAGCTTGACTCTATCCAAATTTCTTGCCTGAGACAAAAGCTACAGGTTGGAAGCAAATTCCTTTGAGTTCAAAATCTTCTCAATTGCTAATGTTGCTCCTTGCTGAACAGCCTTGTGCAAAGGTCGCTGTTCAGGATGCATTTTCCACAAACGATATAGTTCAGAAACTTTGGCTTTTAGCGATCTATCGGGTGGAGAAGGCAACTTATTACGCATCGCCTCTAGAACAATTCGAGAATAAGTAGTTCCTTTAATCAAGCGAGAAAAATACTCCTGGGTCAGACGATTAGCTGGGATGAGATGTGTAAGTTTGAGAGCAGTAAATAACCCCGTGCCTAAGCCAAGATCGCAAGCGGTATATGCTAGGTCAATATCTTCACAGGAGAGCGGTATTTCATCTGTGCTAGACGCTCCTCTACGTCCAAGCTTTGACCGTACCGGATGATTCTGAACATCGGCAGCATATTGATCTGTTACGGTCTTACGGACACACAACCCGGCCCCGTAAGGGGTAGTTTCTAACTGATGCAACAGATTTGACCATTGATCTCTGTCTACTTCACGAAGAGCCAAATATCCCCAAAAAGGCTTTGTCCACTCTGGAGGAGAGACTTCAAATTCGGGCAGGGTCTGACCACCCCAAGCACCAATTGAAGGATGATTTTGACTAATCTGTAGCGTAACTTCCAGGTAGTCTGGCGCTAAGACGTTGTCATCATCAACAAAAACTAGAGTCTCCCCAGTTGCTTCAGCCATTCCGCGCAGTCTTGCAGGGGTCAAACCCAGTTCTTCTTCCCGAATATGGCGTGATTGGGGATGCCAACTCAAGTCTATTTCTGATGCAAGTAATTTGTCGCTTGCATTATCTACCAATAACAACTCCCAGTTATCCGTTGATAATGTTTGAGAACGCAACGCATTGAGAACTTTTTGAAGGTAGTTCGGGCGGGGATTGTGAGTGCAAATAATAACAGATAGAAACTGACTCATGGTTACTCCTCAAATTTCGGATTGACTAGCTAGATGCACCAGTTTTGTAGCTTGCTCAAGCCGCTTTAAGCGCGTACTTCTAGGCATAGCTGCGGGGGCACCCCTGGTAGTCTCAGTCAATTTGTGAGTAAGTCATACTCTGTTACAAAGACACACTATCTACATGAATAGTTCCTTAGAATTTTGCTATTTCGTAAACACGCTTGTATGCTGCATGCCCTGACTCTATTTGCTTTTGTGCAGCCTCTAACAACTGAGGTTTGATTTGTGCAGCCGTATGCCAGGCAGATTGAATGCTATTCAGCAATTTTTCACCAATGTCCTTATCATCTAAAAGCAATACCTCACAGCCAACACCAAACTGATCTGCCAGACCACGGAATTTATCAACATAGTATTGAGACTTGGCAAGGCAAACAACTGGTACACCTTGAGACAGCGAGAAAACGCCTGCATGGTAACTTCCAGTAATCACGACACGACATCTTCCTACTTGCTCAATCACCTTCAATGGAGTATCAAGCGATTCTCCACCATCCGAGGTGTCGTCATAACCAGCAAGCAATTGTTGAATTGATGCACTATCGGTTTCCATAAACCCTTTATAGAAACCATGAGCAATTGGGATAGGAAGAAGGGAAACTTCTTTTTGTCGAGCAAACGTTTGCAGGGCTGATTTGACTACTTCGAGCAGAGCTGCATTTACACCTGAATATGCAGCAACTCTGAGGTTTATTCCGATACTATCCCCAAGTTCGGGCTTCCGAGATGAGTAAGCTAACTCAATTGCATCGTCACCTGTTACAACAATCCCTTCTTGTGGAACTCCAAGAGATTTGAGTAGTGGCATTCCGACACGTTTTTCTCTTAGGGTCAACAGATTTATGTCCGGGAGAGTAGCTTTAGCCGTAGCGTATAACTCGCGGTTCTGAAGTGGTCCAAATCCTTGCCCCAACATAGCAGTGGGTTTGCCTAGCTTCGTGGCGAGTTTTAGAGTTTCCAGAGCAAAATTTGCATGATTCCCAAACTCATCATTGATGTATCCTCCTCCTGATGCAACCACTAAATCAGCCTTAGAAATTACATCCAGAAAGGTTTCGACATCCTTTACCTTGTCTGGAACCTTGCGTAGTTTGAATTTGACGTATGAACGTGATAACGAAGGGAAGAGGCTCCAGATCAAGTCTTCTAACGCAAGCCACTTCTTAGCAACCCCCTTGGGCAACACTCCATGAACTTGATGAATCAACGGAGAAAACCGCATTTCACGACCAAATGGTGATACGGGTTGTGCGTTGGGAATATACTCATGAAGAATTTCTGGAGCAGTTGTAAATACGTGGATTAGGGCACCGGGGAAGATTTTATGTAGCCGTGCAACCAGAACTTGTAGCATGGCTAAATCACCCATATTCTTCAATTCATAACCGCTCTGCTCTACAAGAATTCTCATGATAAATTAACGTGGTGAAACTACAAGGTAACCGCGCTCAAATCTGGATTAGTTGTATTTGGCTAGCTCTTCTCTAGCTCAATTACCACCAGCAGAATGCTAATTGTCTTTGCTATTTATCGAAATCAACAGATTGGGTAAAGTCAACAGATTCTAACTAACTCGCTTCGTGCTGCATCTGGTGATATTTCCACAGTTTGCCTTGCAAGCTCAGAAGCTCTTGATAAGTTCCCTGCTCAACAATACGACCTTGTTCTAGGACAATGATCTGGTCGGCTCTCATGATGGTTGATAAGCGGTGGGCGATCGCTATCACAGTCCGTCCCACAGATAACTCTTCCAGAGACTTTTGAATGAGTCGTTCAGAAACTGAGTCCAAAGCACTTGTTGCTTCGTCGAGGATCAAGATTTCAGGGTTTCTCAGCAAGGCACGGGCAATCGCAATCCGTTGTCTTTGTCCACCAGAGAGCCGCACACCGCGATCGCCCAACACTGTATCCAATCCTTCCGGCATCTTTTGGATAAACTCCACAGCATTCGCTAGTCGGGCTGCTTCTAGCACCTCTGCTTCACTGATGTTATCTAAACCGTAGGCAATATTACTGTGAACGGTTGAGTTAAAGATAAAAGTGTCTTGACTCACCGTTGCCATCCGATGACGAACCGAATTAATCTCTAGCTCTCGTAGGTCAATTCCATCAAATAGAATTTTGCCTCGCGTGGGGTCATAGAATCGGATGACCAAGTCTGCCAGCGTTGATTTTCCGGCACCCGATGCACCAACCAGAGCAACTGTTTGACCTTTAGGAATGGTTAGCGTGATATCTTTCAACACAGACGATTCAGCATCATAGCCAAAATCAACCCCAACAAACTCAATTGCCTGTTGCAGCCCTCTAAACTGAATGTGTCCAGCCTGTAGGTAAGGCTTGTTTTCAGTGCTTAACAGATTCTCGATACTTTGAATCGGACCTTGGAAGCGGCTGATTGCAGAAAACCGCCCGCTAATTTCTTGAATTGCGGGAGCAGCTCGAATCACAATAAAGATGAAGGTGAGGAGTGAGGCGACTGTCAGGGTTCCATTGTTGACAAAAACGCTGATTCCTAAAACTAGAATTCCGATTAAAACAACACTGGCAATGGCTTCTGCGATCGGCTTCACAACTGCGTAGCGAGTCGTGGCAACCTTCGCCGCCGCCGCTACATTGTCACTCGCCTCGTAAAACCGTCGCCGTTCAAACTCTTGAGTTCCAAAGGCGTGTACCGTCCGAATTCCGTTGATAAACTCCGCTGCGGTGGAAGTTAATCTGCCTCTAGCTCTAGACTCTGGGAAACTAGACTCTCGCACCCAGCCGTTTAGAGATGCTATTCCCGCTGCTGCTAAACCGAAAAGTAGGACTGCCATTACAGTGAGTTCCCAGGAAATGCCCACAGCCAGTATGCTGTAGGCAACCACAACCATCGATCTAACGAATATAGCAGTGAATGTTGAAACAGCTTCTTGAAGCTGAGAAACCTCAGCAGTCATAGTGTTCAATAGTTCACCAGCCTTTGTTTGTCCATAGAAACGCAGGCTGACTGCCTGTAGCTGCTCAAAAACCTGTTTATACAAATTATTGATTAGCTTGATTCTGCCAAAATCTCCATAGATGGCACTAAGATAGCCAAACAGGACACGAAACAGAGTCGAGAGCAAGATTAAGCCTGATATGCGATAAAGACGGCTTAGCGGCGATGCATTAACGCCCAAGATCCAGACATCAATCCACTGAATTCCAGTTTGCAAAGGTTCTGAATTCGGCTCTACCAAGTTTTGCAAGAACGTGAGTAGAAAGCTAATACCAAATCCTTCAAAAACGGCCGTTAGTAAGGAAAAAATAAGAACCAGAAAAATCAGATGCGGAAATTTCTTGATTTCTCGCAAAATCAACTTGTTATCTTTCCAAAAACCGGTTGTTTTGATGATCCGACGCAAAGTTGGAGGAAGTTGGTATTTCATGGAGAAAACTATCTACTTGACTGCACTGAAGATTGGCTGGCGCTGGGGATTGGGAGAGACTAGAAGCCTTGCAGCATTGGTTTATTTGCAGCACTAGTTGATTAGAAGTAACAGGGAAAACCGACCTGAATTCTTATCTGATGAACAGAAGCGTTTGACGTTTGTTCCAGATGGTAATCCTGAATCAAGTTTTCGAGATGTTACAGGCTTTTCCGGATATCTTTACGGAGGAAGAGTGCAACCTGGTGTGTTTCTGCCCTAGAAAACCTTATGTTTTAGCCTTTAGCTGGCTTTAGACAAAGCAACCCCTAAGGAGAGCTGCTCAGCCCTCTGTTAGATCTTTGTGAATTTTGTGAGATTCGTCCGGAGGAGGCGATCGCACTCAAGATAAAAGGTCAAATTAGCCAGAATATTCAGCTTCCTGTAGAAACGGTATCCGTTGCATAGAGCAAACGATGTAGGTTTTTAGCTGCTGGCTGCGCCTTTGCGCTTTGTCCGAGTTGTTCCCGCAACCGTTGATCCTGGCACAACTGACTTAATGTTTTAGAAATTTCAGCCGTAGAGTTGGGATCTACCAACAAACCTGTAACACCGTGAATGACAGCATCTTCTACACCCCCCGCCTTCGAAGCGAGAACAGGTTTACCAAAATAAGCGGCTTCTAGGTAAACAATGCCAAAACCTTCAATACTGTGGGCTTGTTCATCAAAGAAGGTAAGCATCGAAAAGAAATCGCAGGCGGCGTAGTAACCTG
Source organism: Oculatella sp. FACHB-28 (assembly GCF_014696015.1). Taxonomy (NCBI): domain Bacteria; kingdom Bacillati; phylum Cyanobacteriota; class Cyanophyceae; order Oculatellales; family Oculatellaceae; genus Oculatella; species Oculatella sp. FACHB-28. The sequence goes on from NZ_JACJPJ010000057.1 coordinate 46,348, forward strand.
CTAGCTGCTGGTCAGTTACATATCCCAAAAAGTGAACGCGATCCTGCACATTTAGTTCTGTGGCGAGGGCTTTTAGCTCTTCCTCCATCCATCCCTGTCCACAAATTAAATAATGAACATCTAGCTGATTTGCTATCAGGTTGGGTAAGTTTTTGATGATGCGATCGAAACCTTTGCGGCGCACTAATCGTCCTACTGACAAAATGACAACTGCTGTTTCAGGAATATTGCAATTCTTCCGCATTTGGCAACGCAAAGCGTGAAGTTGATCTGCGTTTATACAGCCAAACTTCTCAGGTCTAACGGTGGGATGTATCACGTGAATGGATGCATCACAATGAAAATTTGATTTAAGAAAGGCTTGCGTGAAAGAGCTATTACAAACTACTCCTTTAGCCCGTTTGAGTAATAAATTAAAGAGTAGTTTAGACAGTGGTTTTTGAGCAATTTCGAGAACATCATCTCCATGCAAATATACAAAAAATTGAATCGGCAGCAGATAGCTTAGAAACAAAAGCACCGAGAATTCATATCCATGACACCACTCGATGTAGTCATAGCGATAGCGACGAAATAGCTTGACTGCAAACCAACAGGAATAAGTCATTCTCACAACCTGTCGGCAGAAATTAGTCAGACGAACGCTGCCTAAACCACGGGGTGACTGCACCCACTTTGGAACAAGCCAGCGATGAATTGGGAAAGGCTGGAGACGATCGAATGCCTGGTCTCCATCACAAGCCATCGTTGCTACAACAACCCGTTCAGGGTCTTGTAAACAACGGTTATAAGCATATTCCTCGATTCCACCTGCTTGGGGTAAGAAACTACGGCAAACGACAAGGATATTAGGTTTTACCATTGATGGCACGATAACTAAATAAGCAGCCACAGTTAAATATCTTTAATAAAAACCAGGAAGCTATTAACTGAAGCATTCCTTTGGTTTTTAATTTTTTCATTTACTTATGACTAGGGTTGAACTACTAGACGCAAACGCTTTACATCTGCACCTAATTTTATTTTCAAATTAGACAATACCTACGAATAACTTTTAGATGAAGATTCTTTCTAAAAGCACGTTTTTTCTGTGAGTTCACTAATATTTAACATTTGGCTTTTTTCTTTGAGGAATCTATCAAATTCCCTAGCAAAGCGGGGGGAATCAACCGGATACCAGTGTGTATCACTGTAAAGATTAGAAGGTATTCAGATACGTTCGCCTGTCCTAAATCGAGTTGTGAGTCTATCGGAAACACTAAGGCTAGCCCATACGACTATCACAGCAGCATGACTATTGCAACAGCTTCTGCACACTGGACCTACACAAGATTTATGTTGTACACGCGCTCTACAGATTTACTCAGGTGGACAAAGTCTACAGCAGGGCTGATGTTGTTTGCCTTGATGGCGATCGCCCCCATTGCTCCTGCTGCTGCTCAGCTACCATCTCTAAACAACACCAACCGTTCTGCTCTGCCTCCCAACCCCGCTCAAACAGACCAGGGCTACACCTTAGGTCCAGGCGATCGCATCCGCATTGACACCTTTCAGCTTCCCCAATATAGCGGCGAATTTGAAGTTTTAATCGATGGATCGATTAACCTTCCCGTTTCAGGACTCGTTTCAGTTCAAGGGCTAACTGTCAGTCAGGCAGCTGATGTGGTTTCAGCCGCCTATAGCGAATTTCTCAGACGCCCCCTCGTCACGCTTACCCTGCTAGTGCCCCGTCCCTTCCAAATTGGCATTGCTGGTGAAGTCAACCGTCCCGGTTCTTACACCGTTCCGCGTCAAGATACCCAGTTTCCAACGGTCACCCAGGCTTTACAAACGGCTGGAGGACCTACCCTCGCTGCCGACATTGGACGGGTTGAAATTCGCCGCCCTCAACGCTCTGGCACCGAGCAGATTATCAGCGTAGATTTGCGACAGCTATTGGCAACAGGCGATCTGCGTTATGACCTAGCACTGCGTGACGGCGACACCATCTACATCCCTACCGCCGATCAAATCGATCTACAAGAAACCTCTCGCCTCGCCTCTGCTAGCTTTGCCCCAGAAGAAAGTCCTGCCGTCAATATTGCAGTTGTTGGCGAAGTGTTTCGCCCCGGCACCTACACCGTCACGGGTACTGCTAGAACCTCTGAAGCGGGCGTTCCGGGTGGGCTAAACGTCACAGGTCGCCCTCCCACCGTGACCCGCGCCATTCAGGTTGCGGGCGGCATCAAATCGATGGCTGACATCGGACGCATCGAAGTTCGCAGACCCACCAGCACAGGTGAAGAACAGGTGTTTGAAATCGACCTGCGAGCGCTGTTGCTCGAAGGGGATTTGCGGCAAGATGCTGTTTTGCAGGAGGGGGACACTATCGTCGTGCCCGTAGCGACTGTCGTAAGCCCAGAAGATGCAGCGCTTTACGGTAGCGCTAGCTTCTCACCAGACAGCATCAGGGTAACAGTTGTGGGTGAGGTTACTGAGGCAGGAGTGGTCGAGATTCCACCAAATACCCCGATGAATCAAGCTATCCTCTCGGCTGGCGGATTTAATACTCGTGCCCGCAGAGGTACCGTGCGACTCGTGCGACTCAACCCCGATGGCACGGTGAGGGAAGAGCGAATTCCCGTCGATTTTGCTCAGGGAATTAGCGAAGAAAACCCGATTTTGCAAAACAACGATGTTGTTATTGTTGGGCGCTCTAACTTAGCCAGCATTTCGGATACGTTAGGCACGATCTTGACACCTCTGGATCGATTTTTCTCTATCCTTGGTGCTCCTTTCAGGATCTTCGATTGATGCGGTTTGGAACTCACTGCTGGCGACACGATTTACTCATTTGCGGGGGCAAAGATGAAGGCTGACCAATATTCTCAACGGATTCTTCCGGCTGACGCGATTCAAGCTGATGGTGGGGATGAAGGCGGGTTAGATCTCACTCAGACTGTAGGCGCTCTCCGGCGTAAAGCACTGCTAATTTTGGGTATCGCAGCCGCAATTACAGCCGCAGCCGTGTTCAAGGCTTTAACCGATACCCCCGTCTACCAGGCGGGTATGGAGATTCTAGTCAAGCCTGTGAGTGTAGAGACAGAAGTTCTCTCTAATAATCCTGACTCTTTGAGCCGTCGCAGAACGCGGCCAAACTCTGACCAACCTGCAATAACCGACACTCAACTCAAAGTTCTGCAAAGCCCTAAAGTCATCGCTCCGATTGTTGAAGACCTTGAAGGACAGTTTCCTGGACTAAACTACGGTGCCTTCATCAATAGTCTCAGCATCTCGGTGACGGCAGAAAACATTCTGGTCATTGGCTATCAGCATCCTGATCCTGAGCTAGTGCGAGCCGCGCTTACTGAAGTTTCTGAAGCTTATTTAGACTACAGCCTTGAAGAACGGCAGGCAGAAATTCGCACAGGACTAGACTTTATCGAAGCGCAGCTTGATCCATTGCAGGAACAGGTAAATCAGCAGCAGCAACGGCTACAGGTTTTGCGGCAGGAGAACAATCTGATTGACCCTGAATCTAGGGGAGGTGAGCTGTCTGGTCAGACGAGCGCATTCACAAACCAACAGTTGGAGACTCGATTGGAGTTACAGCAGGCGCGATCGCTCTATGCAGACTTAGAGCGCGAACTGGCAGAGTCAGCTGACGCAAATGCCTCATCTGCTCTAACTCAAAATGCTCGCTACCAAAAGCTGCTAGACCTGATTTTGGATGTTAATAGCCAGATGGCTCAAGGTTCAGCCTTGTTCCGAGAAAATAGCCAGGAAATGCAGGTACTTGCAGATCAGCGAGAGAGCCTTTATCCGCTACTGCGCCAGGAAGGACAGCGAGTTTTAGAGCAGGTTGGAAGCCGAATTCAGGAACTCGAAGCCCGCGATCAGGCTTTGAGCGAGTCGATCGGCAATATTAATGTGAGAATTGACCAACTGTCTGAAGTGAGTCGCCAGTACACAGACATTCAGCGCGAACTGCAGATCGCCACAGACAACCTAAGCTTATTTTTAGCGCAGCGAGAAGCTCTACGGATTGATGCCGCTCAGGAAGAGATTCCCTGGCAGATATTGACTCCACCTGGTGAACCCAGCCCCGTATCGGCAAGTGTTACTCGGAACGCCGCTCTGGGTATCGTTTTAGGTTTACTGATCGGCATCGGCACGGCTTTACTGCTCGACAAACTGAGTGACTTCCTCTACACACCTAAGCAAATCAAGGATGTCACCAAACTGCCCATTTTGGGGGTCATCCCTCACTACGAAGATTTGGAAGACTCAATTAGCGCAACTCATGTCATCGCTCAGTCGTTGCAGATGAGCCGAGGTGTGCTGAGCAATGGCAATGGGCATCGTCCGATTGACCCAGCTTTTGTGGAAGCGTTTCGCTCGCTGTGGACTAATATTCGCCTGCTTAATCCTGATGCTCCGGTGCGATCGCTCGTCATCGGGTCTGCCGTTCCTAATAGCGGCAAATCCACCATCGCCGTCTTTTTGGCTCAAGCTGCCGCCGCGATGGGGCAGCGAGTTCTCCTGGTTGACACTGATCTGCGGCGTCCCAGCCTACATGAGCAACTGGGCGTAGCCAACACACGAGGGCTAACCGATTTGATTTCTGCTAGCGTCACTCCCTATCAGGCGATTCAGCGATTGTCCAAAGAAGACTACCTGTTTGTTCTGACGGCAGGTTCGGCTCCACCCGACCCACCCAAGTTCTTTGCCTCTCGCCGAATGCAAAGCCTAATGGAAGAATTTCACAAAACATTTGACCTGGTCATTTATGACACACCACCGTTATTAGGCTACTCGGACGCGCTGCTGTTGACCGCTCGGGCTGACGGTATGGTACTCGTCTCGCGCCTCGGCAAGCTCAAGCGTTCTTCGCTGGAGCAAGCTTTAGAAGACTTGAGAATTGCTGGCGTATCAGTTTTAGGCGCAGTGGCAAACGGTTCTAAAGATCGGGTCAAAACACCTTACTCACCAGCATCTTACATCCCCCAGGAAGTGGCTGGCGAAATCCTCGAGCCATCCCATCCTGGACAGCAAAATTAGGGGAACTGATCACGCTGTACTGGAAAAGTTGTTGTAGAACCTGCAACAGGTGACGCATCAAAATGTTAACTTTAATGAAGTCACTCGACCGCGTTATCTACCTGCCATGCGTTTACAGCATCTTCCTAGACTTGTTCTAACCCTATTAACATTGGTTGCAGTCACACTAGTTGCTCTGTCGCCGATGCCAGCTCTAGCTGCCAGTTCTGCAGCGATTCGGGCTTATGATGATGCCGATGCAACCACCAAAGACTATTCGGGGCAGAGCTTGCTGCAAGCAGAATTCAGCAACGCCAACTTAAAGGAAGCCAACTTTAGCAATGCCGATTTACGAGGCGCAGTGTTTAACGGGTCTGCACTAAATCATGCTAATTTTCATGGCGCAAACTTCAGCGATGGCATTGCCTACATTACCGATTTTGCAGAGGCAGATTTGAGTGATGCAATTTTTGATTCTGCGATGATGCTCAAGTCAAACTTTCGCGGCGCGAAGGTCACGGGGGCTGACTTTAGCTTTGCGCTACTTGACCGAGAGCAGGCGATGGCCCTCTGTGAAACGGCTCGTGGCTCTAATCCAGTAACGGGCGTGGACACGCGAGAGTCTTTGGGCTGTCGCTAAGTCGATTGTCAGGTCTGAGCAAGCAAGATTTTTATTGTCCGCAGCAGCGATCGATTCCTAGGCTGTCTAGCAGCAGATCGCTGACTGCGTTGGCAACGGCGAATTCGCTATAAAAACTTTTAGAAAAGTCAAATGCCTGCATCTCCGTCAGGATGGCGATCACCAAGGATCCGACATCGTTTTCTCCTTCCATCCGCTGACGCACAAACACTTGGGCAGCGCGTTTAGCAATGTCTTGATTGACGGGTTCTGGAATAAACTCGTGGTCTAGCCATTGGTGCAAAGTTTCCTGGAGCCACTGTCCCTCTTGTTGAGCATCTTGAGGCGGCGGCAGGGTAATGGGTGAAATTGGCTCAGCCATAGTCAAGCAAGTAGTGGAGGGCTTTCCTGCTGAGTTAGAATGACCAGTCAGGATTTGTGATCACTATATAACAATCTCGGGGATGCATTCATCACTCCATCGACAATCAACAGCGTCTAGCAGCAGTTTGGCATGAGTGAGGAATAAACCATGCATTTTGACCTTTCTGCCATTGTTCAAGGATATGCTCAAGGCTGCTTTTTGATGGCAGATGAGACAGGCAGAAACTTGAGCTGGTATTCCAGCCAGGAGCGGGCACTGATTCCGCTGGATGAACGATTTCGATATCCGCGATCGCTCCAACGTGTGCTTAACCAAGATCGCTTTACTGTTGCTGTCAATCAGGACTTTGAGGCGGTGGTTGACGGTTGTGCCAATCGGGAAACAACGTGGATTTCACCAGAGCTGCGAGAAATTTACTTCGCGCTCTACAAAGCTGGCTACGCCTACAGTTTTGAAACCTGGCAGGGCGATCGCCTGGCAGGGGGTATTCTCGGCATTGTAATTGGTGCAGCTTTTATTGGAGAGTCTATGTTTTTCGCTATTCCCGAAGGCTCTAAGGTGGCAATGGTGAAGCTGGTGGAGAGATTGCGATCGCGTCATTTTCACTTGTTTGACGCACAAATGATGAACCCTCACCTGGAGAGATTTGGAGCCTACTACATCGGCAATCGAGAGTACAAAAATCTGCTCAAGCAAGCCCTCCCCCATCACTGCTCTCTGATCTGAATTTTCTAGACTTTCTGCACGAATCACTTTTCCAAGCATGAATGGTAGCGCGGCTGGGCCGCGCTACCATTCATGCAGGAGATTTTCTAATCTGAAATTCATCACTCCAGCCCTGAGAGCCATTTTCCGATCACTCCAGCGGGAGATGTGAATTGCATAGCACTCTTGTGATGATGAGCACAAGGAGTTTTTGTGTTTAAATCCATTTGGCTTAAGACGCTATTAGCCATCAACTTTGAGTGAGGAAAGGGCGATCGCAATGGCAAATCTAGAGCAGCTTGCCTTATTTCAAGAAGACACCATTCTGTGGAATCGCTGGCGAGAGGAGAATCCCCAGGTCAGACCCGATTTTGCTGGCGTTGACTTTAGCGGTCTTGACCTCAGAGGACACAATTTCAGCGGCGTTGACTTAACCGATGCTAATTTCCGGGGCGGCGACTTAATCAAAGCTGACTTTAGCGAAGCCATTCTAGATGAAGCTGACCTCAGCAACAGTGACCTCATCAAAACTGACTTTAGCAACGCTGACCTGTCCAACGCTGACTTGAGTGAGTCAGGTACCCGAGAATCTGACCTGAGCGGGGCAAACCTCAAAGAAGCAAATCTGATTGGCACCGACTTGGCTGGCGCAAATGTCATTGGCGCAAATTTGAGTAACGCTGACTTGATTGGCGCAAACTTAGAAGGCGCCAGTCTAGTTAAAGCTAACCTTAGCCACGCTGACTTGAGTGGCGCAAATCTCAGTCGAGCTAGTCTAATCAAAACTAACTTGGCTGGAGCTAGTCTGATTGGCGCAAACTTGAGCGGTGCAAACCTGAGTGGCGCAAACCTCAATGGTGCCAACCTCAGCGGCGCAAACTTAGAAGGCGCTGTGATGCCTGATGGAAAAGTCAATCAACAATCCACCCAAAAATAGCCCACAGTATAAGGGGCGTTCTAACGTAAGGCAAAGCGACGCACTGCGAACAGGCTACCCATCAGCCCTACGGTGCTTCCCAAAAGTAGTAGTGCTAGGGGCAGCAGGATGGTTTGCTGACGGCTTAGATCCAAACTGTTGGTCAAAAATTGAATAAACTCTGGCTGTTGGGCTAGCAAATGGTTGATAAATTGCTGTACACCCGCAATTAAGCCCCAGGAAATGATGGCTCCAGCAATTCCAAAGGCAATTCCCTGGAGAATGAACGGCAGATAAATCCAGGTTGTGGTTGCACCCACTAATTGCATCACTTCAATTTCACGCCGACGCGCCATCACGATCAGGCGAATGGTTGTGGTGATGACAGCGATCGCCGTCATCGTCAGGATTGCGGTCACGCCAAGGCTGACCCAGTTTAGCCCCTGGTTGAGCTGGGCAATGCGCTTGACTGCCTCATCCACATACTGCACTTCATCGACTCCCTGCATCACAGCCAGCTTTTCAGCCAGAGCAGGCACTTGTTCTGAATCCCTAGCTTTGACTTTGATTTCATCCACAAGCGGGTTGCCGTTTAGCTGCTGGGTAGCTCCTTGGATGTCTGAAACTCCCATATCTTTGACCAGTGCTTCCCAGGCTTGCTCTTTGGAGGTTGTTGCCACTCCAGAAACTTCTGGCATAGCCTCGATCAGGGGTTTTAATGTGTCTGCCTGAACTCCGGTTTCTAAATAAACCGACACCTCAAGCTGACTACCAAACTGGTTGAGCAAACTCTCAAGCTGCCAGGAAGATTGAAGACTCACACCAAACAGAAACAGCAGCACCGTAACCGTGCTAATCGCTGCCCAGTTCATCCAGCCGCCCCGTTTCAACCCCAGTAGGGTTTCACGCAGCAGGTAATCTGATTTAGTGAGAAATTGCAGCACGCAATAGCCTCCGCTTGAGAGTTATGAGGTTTAAATTCAGAAATTGTGAGTTTAAAGGGTCTTCAAAATTCACAACTTAGGATTCGTACCTATTGAACAAATTCATAGAGTAAACCAACTTGACCTTTTCGTAAAACGGTCAAAAATTGTCTCCTAGCAGTACCCGTAAATTGGTTGTACCAATTCTCTTGAAGGTTGCATATTCCAAAATATTCAGCCTTCTGTAGAAACAGGATTAGATTCAGGTAGTGTGATTGAATCCGTCTGTCGAGGAGTGCATTTATGGCTGCTGAAGTGACTGTAATTAACCATCCACTGATCCAGCATAAGCTGACTTTAATGCGACGGGTTGAAACCAGTACAGCCAAATTTCGAGCGCTGCTAAAAGAAATTAGTATGCTACTGGCGTATGAAGTCACCCGTGATTTGCCGCTGAAGACCGAGCGCATTCAAACACCCATGTCACCGATGGATGCCCCGATTTTAGCTCCAGAAAAGAAAATGGTGCTCGTCTCAATTATGCGGGCAGGGCAAGGAATTTTGGACGGCATGTTGGAGTTAATGCCGTCGGCAAGAGTGGGGCACATTGGCTTATATCGCGATCCTCGAACTTTGGTGGTGATTGAGTACTACTTTAAGGTGCCACAAGACATTGAAGAACGAGACATTCTCGTCGTCGATCCGATGCTGGCGACTGGAAACTCAGCAGTCGCAGCCGTGCATCGCTTAAAGGAAACAAATCCCAACTCCATCAAGTTTGTCTGTCTGTTGGCTGCCCCAGAGGGAATTCGCCATTTCCATAGCCAGCACCCAGATGTGCCGATCTACACGGCAGCAATCGACAACAAACTAGACGAGCATGGCTACATTTTGCCTGGGCTGGGGGATGCAGGCGATCGCCTCTTTGGCACCAAGTAGGGGCAGGTTTAGCCCTAAAGCGATCGCCTTGGTGCAAAAACTCTGGCAAAACCTGCCCCTACAGGGGGTTAAACCTCCCACAAATCCCCCAATTTAAGCGATCGCCCCGACCGACTTTAGTTCAAAAATCCTCTCGATCGCGTTTGCCACAACGCGGTCGGGAGTCGAAGCCCCAGATGTAACGCCGACCACAATTTTGCCCTCTGGCAGCCAGTTTTCGTAGACCTCCAGATCTCGATGCAGCGGCTTGTGTTCAACCCGATTGCCCGGGCCAATCCGCTCGGCGCTGTCAATGTGGTACGAGGGAATGCCCCGCTCGACTGCGATTTCCTGGAGGTGAGTCGTGTTAGACGAGTTGTAGCCGCCAATGACTAACATCAGGTCGAGCGGTTCCTCCACCAGCTCAAACATGGCATCTTGCCGTTCCTGGGTTGCGTCACAGATCGTGTTGAAGCTAAGGAAATGCTGGTTGAGTGCCGTAGGGCCATACTTTTTCAGCATGGTGTGTTCAAACAGCTTGCCGATTTGCTCGGTTTCTCCCTTCAGCATGGTGGTCTGGTTAGCAATGCCAACTCGCTCCAAATCTTTGTCGGGGTCAAATCCGGCAGAGCAGGCGCGGCTAAACTTTGCCATGAATTCCTGGCGATCGCCCCCATTCAAAATGTAATCACAGACATACTGGGCTTCTGCCAGGTTCAGGACAATCAGATAGGTGCTGGCAAAAGAGCTGGTGGCGATCGTTTCTTCGTGGTTGTACTTACCGTGAATGATCGAGGTGTGGCTACTTTTTTTGTGCTTCTCAACCGTATTCCAGACCTTTGATACCCAGGGGCAGGTCGTATCGACGATGGTGCAACCTTTGTCATTGAGCAGCTGCATTTCCTGAACGCTAGCGCCAAAAGCAGGCAAAATCACCACATCTCCCCGATCAACCACCGAGAAGTCTTTTTGACCTGCGTTCACCGCAATGAAGCCCACCTGCATATCTCGCAAGCGCTGATTCACAGAAGGGTTGTGAATAATCTCGTTCGTGATCCAGATCCGCTCTGTGGGAAAATGCTGGCGCGTTTCGTAAGCCATTGCCACAGCTCGCTCCACGCCCCAGCAAAAGCCAAACGCCTCGGCTAACCGAATCGTCACATCACCCCGATTTAAGGTGTAGTTGTTGTCGCGAATTTGCTGAATCAGATCGCTCTGATACTCGGTCTGCATTTGACCAGAAACTTCAGCTTCGTGACCAAATCCTTTGCGATGGTATTGCTCCGATGCATTGAGCGATCGCTTAAAAGCTTTTGTATCCATACCATCTCCCTACAAACTACACCTAACGAATAAAGCTACCTTCAACTTTAGTGGGCATTGACTACCCTATACAAGAAATTAACTACCCTGTACAAGGCAGAATTCTTGCCAGTTCGCACTTACTACACACTCATTTCCAGCATTCGCTGAATTGGCCGCAGTGCTGCAGCCTGAATATCGGCTGGAAGAGTAATTTCGGGTGTGCGATTTTTCATGCACAGATAGAGCTTCTCCAGAGTATTCAGTCGCATATGAGGACACTCGTTGCAAGCGCAGCTATTCATTGGCGGGGCAGGGATGAACTGCTTATCGGGAGCCTGTTTCTGCATCTGGTGAATGATCCCCGATTCTGTCACCACAATAAATGCCTGCTTGGAGCTTTTTTGAGCGTACTTCAACAGCGCAGTCGTCGAGCCAATGTAGGAAGCATGGCGCAAAACAGCAGGTTCACATTCTGGGTGAGCGATTACCTCAGCGGCGGGGTGAGCAACTTGAAGCTGCACCATTTTCTTTTCAGAAAAGTTTTCGTGTACCATGCAAGCCCCTTCCCACAGCACCAGGTCGCGCCCTGTTTCTGCCATGACGTAGCGTCCCAGGTTGCGATCGGGCGCAAAAATAATCGGCTGATCTTTGGGAATCTGGTTAACGATCTGGACAGCATTCGAGCTAGTGCAAATGATGTCACTCATTGCCTTGATTTCGGCCGTGCAGTTGATATACGAAACCACAAGATGATCAGGATGGGCTGCTTTGAAGGCGGCAAAGGCTTCGGGCGGACAGCTATCTGCCAGGGAACAGCCTGCATCCAGGTCAGGCAACAGCACAAGCTTATTGGGGTTGAGAATTTTGGCGGTTTCTGCCATGAAGTGAACCCCGGCAAAAACAATTACCTCGGCGTTGGTGTTAGCCGCTTGTTGAGACAGCCCTAATGAATCTCCAATGTAGTCTGCGATGTCCTGAATATCGGGGTCTTGATAGTAGTGAGCCAAGACCACAGCATTTAATTCTCGCTTTAGGGTTTGAATTGCCTGAAACAAGTCACGAGGCAAGGCAGACAATTGGTTTTGGTCGAGTTTAGACGGTGCAGTAGTGAACACAGTAAAAAAACGCTGTTAGTAGAGTGAACTCGGAAGCCTCCTGATTATAGTTGTTTTTACCAAAAACAACATGACTATTCCTGCTCCAAAATCCTGAAGTGAATCCGCAGAGATCCCAGCCCACACACCAGCCGCAGGATGGACAGGACTGCTTTACCCATTTCATTGCCCAAAGTCCAGTAGATAGGCACCAGTTCGCATTCCTTATCCTTCTACACGCAGCTTAGGTGCAGGAAGAATGAAGGGTGAGGGTTTTGTCTTGAAATACCAATATTCGAGTGCTTTATTCAACAAAACAGCCACGCACATGGCGTGGCCTCAGGAGCATGAATTGCAAGAGGAATCAGCCCTCTAAACTTTTTGCGGGTTCAATCTACGACTTGCAGGAGATCGTGACGCAAGCCATATAGCACTCGATGAATTAACGCTCGCTGCTCTTCTGCTAAAGCATCTTGAGATAAAGCAGAGACAAGACGGCTCTCTTCAACGCGAGTGATTTTGCGGGAAAACAAAATTTGTTCAACCAAATCTTCCAAAGGGATCTGGTAAACGGAGGCTTGAGTCTGCATCTGGCTAGAGATTAAGCGATGTTAAAACTATCGGTCATTCTGAACAAATCAGACGTGATTGAGGTGCAGCTTTTGTGTGATTATTTCCTCCGATAGAGGTGATCTATATCACTGCATAAAGCTTCATCTTCAAAGCTCAAGTTTTTTGCAAAGACTCAGTGTATAGAAGTTAAACATCCGCTGTAGCAACTCACGCTGCTGAGGGAGCGCAATAAGTCAGCGCTCAAAATCTAAAGCCGACTTGCCCATTCACTCCTCGAATGGAGTGGTAGCCTGCACCTAAGATGAGATTGTCGGTGGGGTTAATCTGGACTCCACCAGAAACAGCAACTCCCTGGTCTTCTGAGTAAAGTCCTAAACCAACGTAAGGAGAAACCTGATCGATCAGAGGCAGATTCACAAATGCCAGGGCATCAACTCCGGTTGAGTCTTCAGTTCCCAGCCCAAACTCGACTCCCAGGTTTAAGGCTCTTGCACCAATTGAAAAGGTAGTTTCGTCGTTGCGGCTACCGACCGACACCCAGGGTTGAGGAATAAGTTGGGCAGCAGCTTCTCCCGCAGGAATCAACGCAAGGAATGCAATTAAAGTGGTAGAGAAGAGGATAGATTTCATGGCTTAATCAGCACCCTAAGTGCTGTGACGGTTGGTATGTCAAGATCGCACTCACCAGTAGAACAATCAGTCACTTACTGGCGCAGAGCTTGCTTGATTTTACGTTTTGTCGCGTAATAACGTTTCTCTAAAAAGAGGCTACAGAGTAAATCTGACGATCGCCTTCTGAATAGGTTGCAGTGGCACGATGTGCAGCTAATGACTAAAGTACAAGGCCGAGAATTTCTTGGGCAGCGCGATCGCACACTCCCGGTTCCCCCAAAGCCTGACGCATCTTCTGATAGTCTGCTAGCATTTGCTGCCTGGCTTCTGGCTGCAGCAGTTTCAGGGCGGTGTGGGTGACGCTCTCTGGGGTCGCATCGTCCTGAAGTAACTCTGGCACGATAGGCTGCATCTCGACTAGGTTAGGCGGCGACATGAACGGGATTTTGAATTTTAGAATGTTTTGGGCAATCCAGGCGGTGAGAGGACTAACCCGATACAGCACGACCTGCGGAATGTCGAGCAGGGCAAGCTCCAGGTTGACCGTTCCCGACTTGGCGATCGCCAGATCCATTGCAGCAAAGACGGTTTGCACCTGTTCAGTCACTAGAGTTGCTCGTAAACCGTAGGTCTGAATCGCTTGCTCAACCGGACGGCGATATGCCTCAAGCGACAGCGGCACCCAGAACTGTACGTGCGGCAATTGTGTCTGGATGCGACGAGCAGCTTCAAAGATGACAGGCAGCAGATACTTCACTTCCTGGTGGCGAGAGGCAGGGAGGAGGGCGATCGCCACCTGATCGGGCGCTATTCCCAAAGCTTCTCGCGCCTGCGATCGGCTGGGTGTTGACTGCATCCGGTCAACCAGGGGATGCCCTACCCAGGTAACATCAGCTCCCCACTTTTCGTAGTAGCGGGCTTCTTCTGGAAAAATTGCCAGTAGCCGATCAACCAGTTCTACCACGCGTTTTGTTTTGTTTGCGCCCAACGACCAGACCCACTCCTGCGGCGCAATGTAGTAAACCACAGGAATCTGGGGAAAATGCCGCTTTACGTAGCTGCCAATTCCCAAATTAGGGGCGAGATAGTCAATCATGACCACCAGGTCAGGCGGATTTTGGCGCAAATAGCGCTTCACTCGCCGCTGCATTTGCAGGGTGGGCAAAACGTAGGGTAAAGATTCAAAAATTCCGATCGAGCCAATGGCGCTGGTGTCGCCTAGCAGCGTTGCCCCTGCCGCTGCCATGCGTTTTCCGCCCAATGCGAGAATTTCCAGGTTCAGCCCATTTTGCTTAGCCCGATCTCGCAAAGCTTTTACGAGCAATGCGCCTTGGAGATCTCCAGAGACCTCACCTGTACTGATAAAGATACGGATTTGCCTGTCATCTCTCATCCTTCATCCTTGCCCTTTCCCCCTCGCCCTGGAGTCAGTCCGCGTCGTCCTTTTGCTTGGGCTGCGATCAGAAATTGGCGCAAATGTTGGAGGTGTTCGTTGTCGGGCAGCAGGTCAAATTGTTCAATCGCTTGATTAAGGGTGAGTCCAGAGCGGTAGATCATGCGAAAGGCTTTTTTGAGCGATTGCAAAACTTTACCGTCATCTGCCTCAGCCAATCCTGCCCGCCGTAAGCCGACCTGGTTGAGCGATCGCACACGCGAGGGGTTTCCCTCAACCAGCATGTAGGGAGGCACGTCTCGGTCAACTCGGCTCATGCCGCCAACCATAGCGAGACGACCGATGCGGACAAACTGGTGAATCCCCAGTACGCCGCTAATTCTGGCTTTAGACTCAATGTAAATGTGACCAGCCAAGGCAACTGCGTTGGCAATGATCACCTGGTCTTCGATGATGCAGTTGTGACCAACATGGACATAGGCCATCAGCAGGGTATCGCTGCCGATAATGGTAGCTTCCCCCGCTCCAGTTGCCCGATTGATGGTGACATATTCTCGAATTCGGTTGCGATCGCCAATCTTGACCAGACTCAGGGAGCCGTCATATTTCAAATCCTGCGGCTCAGTCCCAATGACAGCTCCAGGAAAAATCTGATTGTGCTCCCCAATTTCTGTCCAGCCATCCAGGACAACATGTGCCCCAATCACGGTTTCCGCACCAACGATTACCTTTTCCCCAATCACACTGTACGGCCCCACTTTGACAGTGGGGTGCAGCTCGGCACCAGGATGAATTACAGCAGTTGGATGAATCAAAGTAGTCAAGGGCTGGTCTCCAGTCGCTTTCAGCCTATCGCTTTCAGCTTTTTATTCACTTTCTATGTCAATTAATCCACTAGAGAAAACATCAGTTCGCCTTCTGCAACCAACTGACCGTCAACTTCAGCCCGTCCCTGCATTTTGCCAAACCGTCGTCGCTTCACGACAAGCAAATCGACCGTCATGATCAGCTGATCTCCAGGCACAACGGGACGGCGAAAGCGGACTTTATCGATGCCAGCAAACATCAGTAAGCCTTCGGGTACATCCGGAAGCTGAGTGAGAACGATGCCACCTACTTGGGCCATCGCTTCGACAATTAACACTCCGGGCATGATCGGTCGCCCAGGAAAGTGTCCTTGAAAGTGGGGTTCGTTAAAAGTGACGTTTTTGATGCCTACGGCTCGTTCGCCAGGCACATAATCGATGATTCGATCAACCAGAGAAAACGGATAGCGGTGTGGCAGAAGTTGCTGAATTTCTTCTAGGGTAAACACTTTTTTAGGCTGGCGATTTACCACCTCTTGTTCCGCGTCGGTTGTGAGAGGAGTCGGTGTGTGAACGTCAACTAATGTAGACATGGATTCGGTTAGGTCGGTTAAGTAGGGCTTTGTTAGAAGAGAACTGCAAAAGAAAACTGCTCACAACACCGCTAAAACGATGCTAGCTGGGCAGAAAATTTTGGGCCACAAGCCGAGCGAGTTGGGTGTGCAGGCTGTGGCTAGCTTTATAGGCTAGAACATGGACAAGGGGAAAGATTCCCAACAAACTTAAATCCCCTACTAAGTCTAAAAGTTTATGACGCACTGGCTCATTTGAAAATCTTAGGGGTGGGTTTAACCATCCTTCAGTTCCACAAACCAGCGCATTTTCTAGACTACCGCCTTTGATTAACCCATTTTGTTGCAACTGCTCAATTTGGTGCGCCAGTCCAAAAGTGCGGGCAGGGGCGATCGCCTCTGCAAAACTTTCTTGGGCTGGTGTCCAGCTATACCATTGATTGCCGATCACAGGCAAGTCAAAGTCAATGCCGTAGGTAAAACGCAAGGCTGGAGCAGGTATCGCCGCAACAAATGCGTCGCCCTGGTGAACCCAGATCGGTTCCTTGAGCGTATAGACTGAACGGGGATCAGACTGGGCAACTAGACCAGAGTGGGCGATCGCCTCCACCCACTCTCGGGCTGACCCATCCAATAGCGGCACTTCTGCCCCGTCGATTTCAATCCGAGCATTGTCAACTCCCATCCCAGCCAGCGCTGCCAGCAAATGCTCCACCGTGCGAACGCTAGCCTCCCCACTGACCAACTCTGTAGAGAGGAGAGTTTGACTCACCGCAGTGATATTTGCCGGAATGCGGGGTAACCCTGCCTGATCGACACGAACGAAGTAGCGCCCCTCTCCCGCTGGCGCAGGCAAGACCCGGACATGGGTTGACAAACCCGAATGCAAACCGACCCCTGACCGCTCAAACCCGATCGCCAATGTGTGCTGTAGTGAAGTCTCAACTAACCGCTCAGGATTGCGTTCTAGCTGCTGCACCCGTATTTCCCTCATCCTTCATCCCTCATCGAACGGTAGGGAGCCGGGAAGAGTAGGTGTGAACACTGCTGGTTCCCTCACCCTACCCTTCATCCCTCATCCTTCCTAAAACCTTTCCCCAATGCCGAAGTGCAGCCTGCTGTCACCCTCGTCATTGAAGCCGTAGTCAACTCGGATCGCGCCCAGGGGAGACTGAACCCGAACCCCTACACCATAGCCAAAACCAAACCCAGGTTTGTCTCGAATTTCGGCTGGCTCGCCCGGTACATTGTCTCCGGTACCCAGATCAGAGCCAACATCGACAAACAGTGCTCCACCTACAATTGCGAAGATCGGAAAACGGTATTCAGCCGTTGCTTGAACAAAGCTACGACCACTGCCCAATTCCCCTGAATCGTAGCCTCGGACAGAATCAGTGCCGCCCAGAGAGAAAGCTTCATAGGGAGGTAAATCTCCGAAGATAGTTCCTGCCTGAAGGTTAAGCGCTAAGGTTTCTGGTCCTTCGGTAAAGTTGGTGTAGTCTACCGGGATGTAGTAACTGTAGCTCGCCCGCAAGCGGTTAAACAGAATGCCACTGAGAGGGACGGTTTGCTCGGTGCTTAGGCGTAGCAAAGAGCCGCTAGTCGGCTGAAGTGGGTTGTCTCGCAAATCTTGAGCAAGTCCAAGCTGGAAGATCAGCAGATCATCGGTGCCGTCGTCGTTAAAGCTGAGCAAGTTGCCCAGCTCGTCTCGTGGGGTAATTTCTCCATCTCCATCGCGAAGGGAGACACGCTGATATTGCAAGCCCGCAGAGGCTCTCCAGTTCTCTAATCCCAGCCATTCATCCAGGGGACGGCTGAAACTAACGCCTCCTCCTAAACGCTGCACACGGGGGCGATCGCCATTCTCTAACTCAACCTCGTTCTCTCCTCCGTCAAAAATCAGCGAGATCGATCGGCGGTTAAACAAGTTCACGGTGTAGGACGTGCGATAGGGATCACCCGCAATCCACGGGTCAGTAAAGTTAAGGTCAAATAATAGAGCGTCCCGTTCTCCAAGCTGAACCTCTGCTCCGAGCCGCTGGTTGTTGCCGCCCAGGTTTTGCTCTTGATAGCTGACCGTACCAAACAAACCGCTAGCCGAGCTAAAACCAACCCCTGCTGCCAAGGAGCCTGTATTGCGCTCAATCACATTGACGACCACATCTACCTTGCGGGGATCATCGCCTGGATTCAGTGAAACCCTGACATCCTCAAAAATTCCTAAGCCAAAAACTCGCTGCAAGTCTGACTGGATCGCGGTCTGGTTAAACACGTCTCCCGATTGCGACTCAAACTCACGAGTAATGATAAATTCTCTGGTTTTGCCTTCAATCGGTTCCCCGTTTTCGTCTTCAGTCTCGCCATCCTCGCCTAGAAAAAGCACTTGAATGTCTTCAATTTCACCCTCAGCAACCAGCAGCGTTACCGTTCCATCGGGCGAAACCTGAGGAGCATCGATGACCTGAGCCAATACATAGCCGTTGTCCTGATACCACTGGTTAAGCTCCTCAATGCCAAACTGAAACTCTCTCAGATTGAGGATGCTGCCGTACTGCTCAGCAAAAATTTCGTCTACTACCGTTTGGGGCAATACCTGATTGCCTTGAACTTGAACTTCTTGTAAGACTGGGTTAGGCGCTACTTCAAACGTGACTCTCACACCCAACGGGGTATCTTGTGGCACGGCTCGCACGTCTGAGAAAAAGCCCGTTGCAAAAATTGAGTTGATGTCTTCCTGCAACTGCGAACGGGTAGTTGTGCGTCCTGGCTGCGTCCGAATCGCTTGATAAACCACGTCTTGCAGCTCGCCCTCAGCACCGGTTACTGCTACTTCTGCGACGAGTACACGGGGCTCAGCGGGTGAAGTTTCTGCGCCGGGGGCAGGAGCGGGCTGACTGCCTGCGGGTGGTGCATCCTCCTCATCTCCAGGTTGGTCATCGGCTGGAGAAACATCAGTAGGAGGGGCATCTTGCTCAGGCTGCGCGTCTTCTGAAGGCACGACAGGAGTTTCTGGGGTCTCATCCGGCGAATCATCGCCCTCCGAAGACGGCGTAATGTCAAACTGAATCTGGTTTGGGGTTTCCTGTACTGGCGTTTGGGTGTTGGGTGGCGGACTGCCTGCGTCTGCCGGGGGGTCTGCTATGGGGGGAGATGTGGGAGACTGCGCCCAAAGATTTGCGATGGAGGGTTCTGGGGCGCTCACCGTTGGCAAGGCAGACAGAACGGAAGTAGACAAACCAGACTGATTTGTCTGTGCAATGATCTCAGAACCGTTGCTTTGTCCGGTAGCTGGAGCTACCTCAGACGTTTGCGATTGGGCAGGACGGGATAGACCAAGAGCAGCAGAGGCAGTAAAGACTGCCAGTAAAACTGGAGAGAGACGCATATTGTTTGGGTTTTTTAGCACTTCCACACACCACGACCTGCCATTGCAGGTGAAGGACACAGAGAATCAGGCAGAGGAACCAATCGTTTTAAAGTCGAACGATCTTGAGCAAACGATGCTGAGCAATCGGAGAAATTTTACAGCATTGATGGAACAACATTCGCCTATTCGGGTTGAGGGGCTAAATTTGAGCGGTTTTAGCCAGGATTCTGTCTAAAACTTGCTGATAAGCTGCTTCGACGTTTCCTAAATCGTGACGAAAACGGTCTTTATCCATAACGCGCTGTTTGGGGTCGGGGTCGGATTGGTTCCACAAACGACAGGTATCGGGGCTAATTTCGTCTGCAAGCAGCAAATTTTGAGACGGGTCTAAACCAAACTCTAGTTTGAAGTCCACCAATGTAATTCCACATTGCTGAAAGAAATCAGTAAGGATTTGGTTAATTTTCAGGGCTTTGGCTCGAAGCTGTTCGACTTGTTCTGAGGTTGCCAGGTTTAGGAGAAGCAGGCGATCGCTCGTCAATAGAGGATCACCCAACGCATCATTCTTGTAGTAAAACTCAACCAGCGGCGGCTCCAGGACAGTGCCTAGCTCCAGTCCAGTTTGTTGACAGAGGCTACCAGCGGCAATGTTCCTGACGACAACTTCTAGCGGCAGAATCTTCACCGCCCGAACCCGCATCGTATTTGCAGAAGGACAATCAATGAAGTGGGTGGCAATTCCCTGAGCTTCTAGCAACTGAAATAGATGGCTAGAAATGGCGCAGTTAATTTCACCCTTGCCTTGAATGCTGCCTCGCTTCTGGGCATTGAAAGCAGTCGCATCGTCCTTGAAAGAAGACAGCAAAACGTTGGGATCATCTGTCGCGTAGAGAATCTTCGCTTTGCCTTCGTATAGCTTTTGGTGAGCAGCCATGTAGAGATAGTTGAGATTTTTCTCAAAACAAAAAGTCAGGGAAAGCATTACTTTACCCCAACCTGGTATCACTCGAATGAAGGAACTTAACAATTCTAGCGGACAGGTCTAGCGGACTGCGGTTCGGTAACGCTGATCGCTTGCCTTAGCTACCCGTTTGACAGACATCAAGCTATACTGAAAGGATGCAAGGGGCTGTAACGGTTTCGACGTTTTGGCGAACGCTACTTTGTGATACAGGTCGAGAGGGAGTCCACTCTCGTGAATCAAGGCTCAAAAACAAGTAGATGCGAACAACATCGTTTCTTTTGCTCGTAAGCCAGCTCTAGCTGTTGCCTAAAAACCTCTTATAGGTTCGAGCGTCTACGGTTTGACTCCGTTAAGGACTGTAGACTAAACCCCAACGGATGCTCCGGTTAGGTACCTCTGGTTGCCTACTGGCTAAGACTTCACCAGAGAATCCTGTTATCCGGGATAATGGATAATCCCCGCTTCGAGGGCTAGAGAAGCTAAACCTGTGAGTGAGCGAAGTATTAATACCCAGAGCGGACACGGGTTCGACTCCCGTCAGCTCCATTAATTAGCTCATAGTTTTCCTTCCTCCTCTTAGAAGAGGTTTGGCGGCGGAGAAAAGTCGTAGGGCTTTCTGGCGCTCTTGCGCTCTAACAAAGTTTTGATGATATCGTGCAATACTTCAAAGTCAATTGGCTTTCGCACAAAGTCGCTTGCTCCTACCGCTAAACCTTTGATGCGGCAAGATTCAATGTGGGCTGTGAATAGCACAACTGGAAGAGCGTGCAGGTTGGGGTCGCGTCGAATTTTTCGGGTTAGCTCATATCCGTTGACTTCAGGCATCATTACGTCGAGCAACACCAGGTCGGGGGGTGAAGCCTGCATTTTGTCGAGGGCGATCGCCCCACTAGAAGCCACGTCAATGGTGTACCCTTCTGACTCCAAAAAGTTTTGTAGCAGAAATAGATTATCTGCTACATCATCTACGATTAAAATCCGATAGCTCTCTGACGACATCACAGCTATCTAACCCATTGAAACGACTGGAGGGGTGCCTTTCAATTTATCGAATTGAATCCCTAAAGTCTATTTCCTAGCATCTTGTTTCCGATTCCGCCAAAATGCTGAATAGTTATTGAGCCATACCAGTCTCTAGGTTAGGTTGCAATTTCAGAGAGAACAACTTTCCCGATCGCCTTTCCTGACTCCAACAAGGCATGAGCTTTTGCCAAGTTAGTAGGATTCAGCGGCCCAAAATTCTCAGTTAGAGTAGTTTTAATTACTTGTTGATCGACCAGAGTTGCGACTTGATTGAGCAGGTCATGCTGAGATTGCATGTCCGGGGTTTCATACATGGGCTTGGTAAACATTAGCTCCCAAGCAAAGGTGACACTTTTGTTTTTCAGCAAATTCAGATCTAAGGGTTGCGCTGTTTCAACAATGGAGCAAATTTTTCCTTGAGGTTTGATTACATCTGCCATGTTCTGCCAATGTCCGTCTGTGTCATTCAAACACAAGATGTAATCAACCTGCGGAATGCCAAGCTTCTCAAGCTCTGATATAAGCTTCTCACGGTGATTAATCGTGTAGTCAGCACCCATCCTTACGCACCAATCAACAGTTTCTGGGCGTGATGCAGTTGCAATTATGGTCAACCCAGCCACTTGTTTTGCTAGTTGAATGGCGATCGAGCCAACGCCTCCTGCCCCACCGATGATCAACAGTTTACTTGCCTCATTTGCTGGAGTTTTTTGTGGCTCAATTCCTAACCGTTCAAACAATGCTTCCCAGGCAGTAATCGTGGTGAGAGGCAGGGCAGCAGCCTCTTCAAAGGAAAGGCTAGCAGGCTTTTTGCCGACGATCCGTTCGTCTACCACCTGGTACTCACTATTACTTCCAGCGCGAATAATGCTGCCTGCGTAATACACCTCATCTCCTGGTTTGAACAGAGTTACTTCACTGCCTACCTGTTCTACAATTCCGGCTGCATCCCAACCTAATACTTTAGGAGCAGACCCAGGTTGAACAGAACGTCTGACTTTGTAATCGACTGGGTTAACGGAAACTGCTTTCACTTTAACCAATAGGTCTCTTGGACTCACTGGAGGCAGATCGAGAGTAACTTCAGCAAAACAGTCTGTCTCAGTGGCAGATTTGGCTTGATCAATGGCGATCGCTTTCATAAATGACTCCTAAAAACTGTGGCTGTGCTTGAGTACTATGATTTGATTATGTGAAGTACTTTAAGAATTGCCAAGTACGCACATTTTTGAGCAGTAGTATCAAAAGTTATACTATGAAAAATCGCCAGTATGATTGCAACTACGGCTGTCCCGTTGATGCCACTTTGGATGTAATTGGAGGACGGTGGAAAGGAGTAATTCTATTTCACTTGTTGTCAGGTACTAAGCGATTTAATGAGTTACAGCGCTTATCCCAAGGGTGTACTCAAAGAATGCTGACACTGCAACTACGGGAGCTAGAAGCAGACGGTGTAGTGCATCGGAAAGTATATGCCGAAGTGCCGCCCAAAGTTGAATATTCACTCACTGAGTTGGGACAAAGCCTGGAGCCAATTGTGCTACTGATGCGCGACTGGGGGGAGCAATACATCAATCGACTGAATCAGCAAAAACAATTATCCAAAGATGAGTCCGCATAACCTTAGATAAATTATACTGATCGGCAAGTTATAGCGTAGGGGCGGTTCGTGAACCGCCCCCACAGGGGTTTGTGGTTTATACAAA
This sequence comes from Oculatella sp. FACHB-28, assembly GCF_014696015.1. Lineage (NCBI taxonomy): Bacteria > Bacillati > Cyanobacteriota > Cyanophyceae > Oculatellales > Oculatellaceae > Oculatella > Oculatella sp. FACHB-28. Next base: position 69,248 of record NZ_JACJPJ010000057.1, read on the forward strand.
TGGAAATTGCTGTAAACCCCTATGTTAGTAGTGCGATGTGCAGCTTCTCAAGCTTCTCATGGAATCTTTAACGACAAAGCTAGGAGTTGGTGGTGGGGCGATCGCCCTCCTGCTGACAGTCTGGAACTCCTAGCGCTTCCCTCAATTGTTGTTCAGTTACACCTAACGTTTCTGCGGCAGCGACAAAATCAGGGCGAGGTGGACGACCTGCTTGCTCGCCCTCCGCTGGTGGATTCTCGGGAATGCCCAAAGCTGCTGTCAGCTCATCTTCAGTCACACCCAATGTTGCAGCAGCAGCGGCAAAATCAGGACGGGGTCGACGGGGTGGAATTCCTAGGGCTTCCACTAAACGTTCTTCTGTCACATTCAGGCGGGTGGCTGCTCCTGGAATGTCCAGTCGTTGACGTTGTCCTGGTTCAGTGGATGAATCCGCAGAAATTCCCAAAGCTTCTCGCAGTTCGGCTTCAGAAGTGTCAAGCTCAGAAGCAGCAGCGGCAAAATCAATTTGACGACGAGCCCGTCCTTCTCTCGGCTCTTGTGGAGTAGCTTGGGCGATGCGAAGCACTTCCCCCGTTGGGGTAATCGCCTCTGAAGATGCCCCCATTTCAAGTGAAGTAGCTGAATTGGCTTGGTACAGCGTTAAACCCATAGTGCTGACTAACAGTGAGGATGCAATGAGTAATCGAATCATGAGAAATACCTTATTGGTGTGAACGTGATAGGCATATCTGAATCAGTTCCTTCAGTGCCTAATTTGATTAACTCTGTTGAAGATGACAAATGAGGGCTGACAAAAATTACAAAACTGTAATTTGAACTCAAGATGGGCAACTTTATACTTGAGAAGTGGCACCGGGCATTGTATGAACGTTTTGTTAGTCGAAGATGAAGTAAAAATTGCAGACTTTGTTCAAGCCGGACTCAAAGAACATGGCTTTATCGTGGACTATTGCGACAACGGCAATGAAGGATGCGATCGCGCCATCGACCACGAATACGATGTGCTGGTGCTAGACATCATGATTCCTGGCAAGGATGGGCTGTCGATTCTCAAGAGTTTGCGTCGGGCAGGGCGAAATGTGCCCGTAATTTTGCTAACCGCCCGCAATGAACTCGACGATCGCCTGGAAGGATTGAACTTAGGAGCCGACGACTACATCGCCAAGCCATTTTTTGTAGAAGAACTGGTTGCCCGAATTCATGCCGTCGTGCGCCGCAGCATCGGAGAACGCCAAAATTTACTCACGGTTGGGACACTGAAGCTTGATCGCATTACTCGCGAAGTCACCTGCGATCAGCAAATTGTTGAACTCACCAGCCGCGAATTTAATCTGTTGGAATATTTGATGCGATCGCCCGGTCGCGTCTTCACCCGAACGCAAATCTTGGAGCATGTTTGGGGCTATAACTTTAATCCCAGCACCAATGTGGTGGACGTTTGCATTCAGCGAATTCGCAAAAAAGTTGACCCAACTGGCAACCCAAGCTGGATCGAAAGTGTTCGCGGAGTCGGCTATCGGTTCCGTCAACCTGATCCTCAGTCATGAAGCGGTCATTTCGCCTACGGCTGGCGCTGCTGTTGGTGTTGCTGGCAGGCAGCGGGCTAGTTGGATTTAGCGTCGTCTCCTGGAAGCTAATTTACGATGCAAAAGTCAGCCGTTTGGATGCCAGCCTTGAAAATCAATTGAGGCGATCCGTGCGTTTGCCCGATGGCGATCGCGGTACACCAGAACGAACCCATCACCTGGGAGAAGAAGAACGCTGGCAGTTCTATGAATCGATGCTATCCCGCGAGTTGGGCACTGGTTTAGTGGCTTTGCAGGTTACCCAGGGAAACAGTGTGCTGTACCAGTCGGCAAATTGGACAGCGGATTTGGATGCATCAGCGCTATTTCGACTGTTGCCCGAACCGACTGATTTACCTGAAACAGTACCTCCCAATCAGGATAGAAGAATGAGGGGCGATCGCCCCCTAACTGACCGATTGTCAAACTTTCCCTTTGCAACTCGATACAAAACTAGCGGAGCCTGGCGTATTGGTGCGATTCGATTTCCTCAATCTGAGGTGGCGATCGCGGTGAGTTTGCAAAGTATCGATCAGGAAATGGTCGTTATCCGCAATATTTTTCTGATCTCAATTCCTGTAGTGTTAATTTTGGTAGCGGTAGGAGCCTGGACGCTATCAGGTCAAGCGTTGCGTCCGATTCGCCAACTCACTGATGCAATCCAACATGTTTCCGCAAAAGGACTTGACCAGCGACTTTCCAGTCAGGCGATCGATGTAGAATTTGTGGAATTGATCCAGGTCTTCAATCAGATGTTAGAGCGGCTGGAGCGCAGCTTTAAGCAGGCTTCTCGGTTTAGTGCCGATGCTGCCCACGAGCTAAAAACGCCACTCACGATCTTACAAGGTGAACTCGATCGCACGCTACAACAAGCTGAAGCAGGATCAGAGATGCAGCAGCGGTTGGGCAGTTTGTTTGATGAGGCGCATCGCTTAAGTGAGATTGTGCGAAAACTGCTGTTGCTTTCCCTTGCCGATGCCGGACAGATGAGCCTGTATCAAGCTGAGGTAGATTTGTCTGCAATTCTGGTTGAGATGGTTGATGATTTGGAATTACTTGCACCCGAACTCACTGTGCAGACTGAAATTGCTGATGGTCTAAGGGTTTGGGGCGATCGCGACTTACTCATTCAGGTGCTACAAAACCTTTTGAGCAATGCCATTAAATATAACCTGCCGACTGGCTGGTTGCGGATTGATGCCAAGCAACAGTCCACAATGGTGTTAGTCACATTCAGCAATGCTTCAAAAGAGCTTTCTGCCGCTGACCGTCACCGCATCTTCGATCGCTTTCACCGTGGCGACCCGGCTCACACCCGCAAAGTTGACGGAACCGGACTGGGACTTAGCTTAGCCAGAGAAATTGCCCGCGCTCATGGTGGCGATCTCACGCTTGATCCAGACGCACCGAACCAAACTTCGTTTACATTAAGCTTGGCGATCGCACCGCACGTTACAGAAGTCTCATCCTAACTTTATCCATTCTGAGCTTGAATCTCTTGCAAAAGTGATTGAGTAATAGGATGAGATGATAATTCTTTGGTGCGATCGCTCTCACCCTAAAAGGTCCAGCGTGACTGAAACCAACCCCAAGAAGGTCAAAAAACCGATCGCATCCAGAGTAGTAGTGAGTAACGGGCCACTAATCAAAGCGGGGTCAAGGTTTAACCGCTTGAGTCCCATTGGAAGGAGCGTTCCGGCAGTCGCAGCGACAAATACATTAATCACCATGACAGAGCCTGCGACTGCACCAACCCAGCGTTCTTGGGGAGCAGACCAGATCAAAGATAGAACTGCTAAAGTGAAACCTAATGCTAAAGCAGTTCCCAGTCCTGCCAATAGTTCTTTACGAAGAATACGGAGGGTGTCTTTGGGAGTGACTTCGCCAATTCCTAGTCCGCGCACGGTGACGGAAAGCGCTTGAATCGCAACGTTGCCGCTTGTGTTAGAGAGGATGGGCATGATCACCGCTAGCACAGGCACAACGGAGATCACCTGCTGAAAAGGGGCGATCGCACTAGCCGCGCCAATGTATAGCCCAATGTTGCCCAAGAGCCATGGCAGACGTTTGCGAATGGTGACTGCGGGAGGGGAGAGGGCAGCTTCGTCACCACTCACACCTGCGAGTTTTTGGATATCTTCGGTGGCTTCTTCTTCGAGAATGTCGATAACATCGTCGATAGTGATAATGCCCACCAGACGATCTTCTCGGTCAACCACAGGTAGCGCTAGCAAGTCATAGCGCTTCATCAGTTGTGCCACTTCCTCCTGAGGCATAGTGGTGTAGGCTTTGATAACGCGATCGCTTGCCACATCTCGGATCAGCGCATCGGGAATGGAGAACAAAAGCTGGCGCAGCGATATCACTCGCACCAGCCGCCGCTCATCATCCGTCACGTAGGCGTAGTAGACCGTTTCCTTATCCTGGTCTGACTGGCGAATCTTGCTCAGTGCCTCACCCACAGTCAAGCCCTGCCGCAACCGTACATATTCCGTCGTCATTACCCGCCCGGCAGTGCCTTCTGGGTAACCGAGAATCGTGGCGGTTGCCTGTCGTTCTCCAGAACTCATTTGAGCCAACAGCCGCCGCACAACTCTAGCGGGCAGTTCGTCAAACAATTCTGCCCGGTCGTCAGGGCGCATCGCTTCGATGATTTGATACACCTGCACGTCTTGAAGAGAGCTAATCAGCGATTCCTGCACCTCTGGCGGCAGGTACTCAAACACCTCAGTTGCCTGGATTTTGTTGAGCAGGCGAAAGGCGATCGCTTGTCGCTCTGGGGGAAGTTCTGTAATGTAGTCGCCCACATCAACAGCGGGCAAATAATTTAGCTCTAGCTTGAGCCGATTAAAATCTTGAATATCTAGCAGCGTATCGCGAGCGTCCTGAGTGAGCATGACACAACCTCCTAAGCCTCCCCCGCGCAGGGAGACTTAGCTCACCAGGTTAGGGGAGATGAACAATAGTACTAAGTGATGGACTTCGGTCCATAAAACTGATTAACTCGGCATCAATGCCTAAAGAGGCATTGCTAATTTTTATGTTACTCTCTCGAATACCCAAATTGGTAGCCCTCATCCGGCAGAAGCTGTTTGTCTCTTCCTCTAGTACTTTAAAGCAGTGGTGAATTTTAATTCGATGGAGCAGTCCAAACCGGAAAGAAGCAAACTTTCGACCGTTCAGCAAGTCTCAGCGGGCGGGGTGGCATTTCGTCCTGGAGCAGCGACGGCTGAAATTGTGATTGTCTCTGTGGGAACCAAATTGCGGTGGCAGCTGCCCAAAGGAATTGTAGATTTAGGCGAAACTCCAGAAATAACAGCTTTGCGAGAAGTGCGAGAGGAAGCGGGAATTCAAACCCAGCTGATTCAGCCCATCGACGTCATTGAATACTGGTACATTGGCGATCTGGAGGGGCAGCGAGTGCGCTTTCACAAGTTCGTTCACTTCTTCCTGCTAGCTTACGAAAGTGGTGATGTCCAGGACCACGATCACGAAGTCCATGAAGCACGATGGGTCAGCCTTGAGCAGGCGTTAGAACTTCTGGCGTTCAAAGGTGAAAAGCAAATTGTGCAGCAGGCAAGTTCGATGATTAATTTGAATGCTTGACCTTGAGACTCTCTGTTAATGAGATACTTGCCACACTTTAATCGTGCCGTCGTAGTTTACACCTGCCAAGATTTCACCATTAGGGCTAAAAGTGAGAGAAGTGCTTGTTCCACCCTCTCGCACAGGTTCTTCTGCCAGTGTTTGAATCAACTCACCGGTTATCGGATTCCACAGTTTGACTGTGCTATCCAAATCGCTAGTGGCTAAAACCTCTCCATTGGGGCTGTATTGAAGGGAGAGAACAGTTGCCGAATGTCCGGTGAGGGTGTGCAAAAGCTCACCTTCTTGATTCCACAGTTTAACGGTGTTATCAGAACTGCCGCTTACCAGCGTCTCACCATCGGGACTGAAAGTGAGTGCATGAATCGGATACTCATGATCAGTTGGAAATGTGAGAATGAGTTCCCCTGTTTCCAGATTCCAGAGCTTGATAATTTTGTCTAATCCTGTAGTGGCGAGTGTTTTACCATCATCACTTAGAGCAATTCTGGAAAGCCTACCGGGAACTTCTACAGAGCGATCGCTTCCCTCAATCACAATGGCCTCATGAGCCGAGTTAAAACTTCGTTTAACTTGCTGGCTCTCTACATCCCACACCTGCACCGTCTGATCGTCTGGATTGGCCGTAATTAACGTTTTCCCATCCTGACTCAAAATGAGTAGTTCAGTCAGATAGCCAATGTTGGGTAGGGTCTGAAGCTTTTCTCCCGTCTCCAGGTTCCAAAGCTGAATGTTATAAGAGCGATCGCCCACCACCAAGGTTTGGTGATCAGCCCCCACCGTCACAACAGACATTTCATCAAACAGCCCAGGTATTGTAGAAGTAAGTTCACCCAACTCCAAATTCCATATTCTCACTTCGCCGTCATACGATCCCTCCTCGTTCGGTTCGCTGCCACTCATGCCAACGCTGATCAGCGATGAACCATCTGCACTGATCGTCATAGAGCGAACATCAATCAAACGGCTATTAGAATGTCCGGGTAAGGTGTGCAGCAATTGTGCTCCTTCCCAATCCGCCACCATTACGGTAGTCACTGTGCTTTGACCGCCATTTTCTCGTGCAGTTGGAATGGCAGTGCAGCTTGCGGTGGTGATCGCCATCAGACCTACTAAACCTGTGAAGAGGAGGGGCGATCGCTTAAAAATTCGTACTATCATCATTTCAAAGCCGGAACTCGTACTACCTTTAAAGATTCAAAGCCGAGTGTCCAGGTTTCGTGAAACAGTTTAGTGTTGTAAAACTTTTCACACTATTCTCATCTTCCCATCGCCTTTTCTTCCCGCAAAGTCATAACACTAGACCTCCTGCATGAATCACTGTTTGAAGCGTGAATGGTAGCACGGCTCCGCCGTGCTACCATTCACGCTGGAAGTCTACTGTTGAGCACTATTTGCTGTTAAACGTTCAGCAGTCCCCTGCCACTCACTAATGCGAAGCGCGTCCTGCCACGAAACCCCAATCCCTTGCGGAGGGGGGTGGGGGACGAGCACGTCCCCTGCTGGGGGTTTGGGGGAACCCCCCAAGGCTGTCCCTCCAACATGGAAGAAACTTCGGCTTAAGAACCAAATAAAAACAAAAAAAGGGAGGCAGGGCTTTACCCTGCCTCCCTTTTTTTCCCGTATGGCTAACGGCGCGAAGAAAGTGACATCACAATTTGCAGGATATACCAGAACAGCAACGCAACAGACGCAAACAGTTCTAATGACGCAGCGACATATTGATGAGTGGCATAGTGATGCATGACTTTAGACGTGTCATACAAAATCGCAGCCGACGCAAAAACCACCATCACCACTGAAAAGAACAGCCCCAAATTAAAGCCAAAAATCACGCTACAAACGATTAGCCCGATCGCCACCAGTCCACCAATCTTGAGAATGCCGCCCAGAAAAGTAAAGTCGGTGTGCGTCGTAAAGGCAATCAGCGTCAAACCTGCAAACAGGAACAGTGTCAAAATTGCAGCCGTTGGCAAAACAGTCGGATCAGCAAAGAAGGCAGCAAGGTAGAGAATTGGCGCAAAGATTAGGGCTTCTGCTACGACATAGATTCCCAAACCTGTGTACTGAGTGCTAATGGAATCAGCTTTGGCTGCCAGACTGCGCGAAAACCAGCCCAACAGCGCAAACCCACCCAAAATCAGCAGCCAGCTAAAGCGGCTAGATGCAACCAGATTGGTAATGGCTCCAGCAATTCCAAGCTGAAATAGCAAGAACTCTACGAGAATGAACGCTCCGACTGCTCCCGCAAGATGCAGATAGGTTTGCTGAATAAATTTGGCTCTTTCATTAGGTCGTGCCTGAGCAACAGTCAGCATGACAAGTCTCCTGTGCGAGGAAAGATACTGAAAATTTACTCTGAGTTTAGCAAAACAGAACTGGACTACTGGCTGATTTTGAACTGACCTACGCTTTCCTGCAACGCCTGAGCAACTTGGCGGAGCTGGTCAAAAACTGACAGTTAATACCCTACTTTTAGGTTAAAAAGAACAGCAGCGCCGATAATCATTACACATCCGTCAGTTCTGCCAAGCTGAACCTGAATTCTGGGCAACTTTTCCCCGATACTAGTACTTGTTGCAATCCGGCATCCCTTTGGGCATGGAATTATTTGACCAACAGCGCCAGCAGCTGATCGAAACCGAAGCCCCTCTAGCCGCCCGGATGCGTCCCCGGACGCTAGATCAGTTTGTTGGGCAGGATCACATCATCGGGCAGGGGCGACTGCTGCGACGGGCAATTCAGGCAGACCAGCTTTCCTCACTCATCTTTTATGGTCCGCCAGGAACGGGAAAGACGACTCTGGCGCGGATTATTGCCAACACGACTCAGGCTCATTTCATCTCAATCAATGCGGTGCTGGCGGGTGTGAAGGAGATTCGAGAGGCGATCGCCACAGCCCAGGAGAAACGCGGCATGTATGCGCAAAAAACAATTCTGTTTGTGGACGAAGTGCATCGGTTTAACAAGTCGCAGCAGGATGCCCTGTTGCCCTGGGTAGAAAACGGTACGGTGATTCTAATTGGCGCAACCACAGAAAATCCTTACTTTGAGGTAAATAAGGCACTGGTAAGCCGATCGCGCATTTTTCAGCTTAAGCCGCTGGATGAAAATGATTTGAAACAGGTGGTGATGCAGGCGTTGCAGGATAGCGATCGCGGCTACGGCAAACTCACGATTCAGCTTCACCCCGATGCGATTGATCACTTGGTTAACGTAGCTAACGGCGATGCCCGTGCCCTGCTGAATGCACTGGAACTGGCAGTTGAAACCACGCCTGCCGATGAAAATGGTGTGATTCCCATTAGCCTATCGGTGGCGGAGGAGTCGATTCAGCAGCGGGCAGTCCTCTACGACAAAGAAGGGGATGCTCACTTTGATACGATCAGCGCCTTCATCAAAAGCCTGCGCGGTTCTGACCCCGATGCAGCACTGTATTGGTTAGCGCGAATGGTTTACGCCGGAGAAGATCCGCGTTTTATCTTTCGGCGGATGTTAATTCTCGCTAGCGAAGATGTCGGACTGGCGGCTCCTGACGCAGTGGCGATCGTGAATGCCTGTGCCCAAGCGTTTGATCGGGTGGGAATGCCCGAGGGACGCTATCCGTTAGCGCAGGCGACACTATATCTAGCAACGGTACCCAAATCCAACAGTGTCATGGGATTTTTTGATGCCCTTGCTGCGGTTGAGCGAGAGCGGGAAGAGGATGTGCCGCTGCATCTACGAGACGCAAACCGGGATAAGCACAGCTTTGGGCACGGGTCTGGGTATCTCTATCCTCACTCCTATCGAGAACATTGGGTAGCGCAGCAATATTTGCCCAACAGCCTCCAAGGACAGGTGTTTTACCAGCCCTCTAACCAGGGCTATGAGGAGGACATTCAGCAGCAGGTAGCCCGACGACGAGAAGAACAGCTTGCCTCACTGGTAGAAGGAATTGGCGTAGCGTTACCCGAAGTTCTCACTTTTAGCCCGACAAACTCTACTGAGGATCGTTGGCTACAGCGGACTTTGAGCCAAGTGGGAGAACAGTTAGGATTGGTGCGCGATCGCCTCTTTCATCTCGCTCAACCCCAACGCCATCACCTGATTCTAGACTTAAACGCAGGTAGCGGATTACTCACCTGGGAAGCCCTGCGCCGAGTCCCCGAAGGTGGCGTATATGCTTGCGTTCGCACCCTTGACGATGCTGAAGCACTGCAAGAACAGGCATCTGTTTTACCCGAACTCTCACGTCCGATTGTGCTGCGATCCTCATTAGCTGACCTGCCGCAGGCGCTAGAGAAGTATCCCGATATTCGGTTTGACCATATTCTTGGACACAATGCTCTTTTGCAAGAGAGCGATCGCCCCTTCATTCTCAACTCACTGGTAGAACGACTTCAACCTGATGGGTCACTCACTTTAGCAGAAACCATTCCCCGCCATACCCAGCGGCTTTACCGGTTGCTAGAGCCTGAACGGTTCACTAAAAAACTGTTGAATCGACTGATTAAAGCAGAAGAAAGTATTTACACTAACCCATCTGATCCAATGGTGAATTGGGATGTGGATGAGTTGCGATCACTCTTTCACACCGCAAACCTAACTGTTGACATCCAGGTCGAACAGACCCAAACCGACATTCGCATTACCTCTCACTTACTGGAACGCTGGTTTCGACCGGGAGAATCACGCCCCAGCTATGCAGATCACCTTTTCAACTTTTTAAGTGAGTCCGAAGTGAGAACCGTGCGTGAGTTATTTACAAAATATTTACTCAATCAAGTGGTGAAGTGGGAAGGGGCGATCGCCTTTATTCAAGCTAGCCATTAGTTTTTAAAGCAGTTGGTTTTTCCACCCTAAACATAAAATTCCCAGGCTCCTTGAGAATCTGGGGATTTTATGTTTTATTTCTACCTACTACAGCACTGCTGGGTTTGAGCTTTGTGCTTTAGCTTGTCCTGTGCAGCTTCAAGCTGTTTTGCTGAAAGGAAACTACCAGCTAGACTTGACCACACCAGGTAACAGACCTTGGTGAGCCATTTCTCGAATAACGTGACGAGAAAGCCCAAAATCACGGTAATAGCCTCTAGGACGGCCTGTGAGCCAGCAGCGATTGCGAAGGCGGTTAGGGGCACTGTTGCGCGGAAGCTGCTGGATTTGACGATGAATTGCGACTCTTTCTTGCTGAGTAGCCGCGCTGTCAAACTGTTCTTTTAGTTCTTGTCTCTTTTGAGCGTATTTTTCGATCAGCTTTTTGCGCTTCTTCTCCCGCTCAATCATGCTCTTTTTAGCCATGAAAAATTCTGTTATCCCCGTTTAAGACAGTATTTCTTATCATATACCAATTTTTTCCAAGACCGCATATTTTTAGGGTGTGCCCCATTCACCCTAAAAATAGCAATTTAGCTACTCGGTATTTGTCCAGTTGAGTAAGGGGCTCAGCTACGAGAATGCACTAGCGCCCGCAGCGCAAATTTAGGCAAAGCCATCATGCGCCGCCAGCGCCAGGGCTCTTGATATAGCCGATAAACCCATTCCAGGTGATTTTCTCGCAGCCATTTTGGGGCACGGGTTTTGGTGCCTGACCAAATATCAAAACTGCCACCAACGCCAATCCATACCGCTTCGGGGCAAAGATGGCGGTGTTCAGCAATCCACATTTCCTGGCGTGGCACACCTAACCCAACCAAAATGATGTCAGGCTGCAAGTCCTTGAGCGTTTGGCGAAATTGGGGCTGTTCTTCGGGGGTCAGGTAGCCGTGTTGGGTGCCCACGAGCGCTAAACCCGGCACTCGCTGCTGCCAAACTTCAGCGGCAGCCTGACACACACCGGGCGCACCGCCATAGAAGAAGACCTTGAGTGGGCGATCGGGAGAAAATGAATCGGCTGGAGTAGGAAGCGATCGCCGCAACAAAGCCTCTGCCAGCTCAATTCCTGGCTGACGACGCGTCCGCTTACCCCGCAGCAACAGGTAAAACACCACTCCAGCCCCATCGGGAATCACCAAATCAGCCTGTCGAATTACCGTTGCCAGAGCAGCATTTTGCTCTGCTGTCATCGACATTTCTGCGTTTAGCGTCACCACATGTACGCCCTTTCGCTGGTTTAGCCGCTGAATTAGCCAACCTGGATAATCGTCCAACAAATGCACGGGTAGCCCCAGCACCGTTAACTGCTTGGGCATTTGAAACGACTCAGGCATACCCAACTCCTCACCTTGCGATCGCCACTACAAATTGCCAATTCGCAGCTTATCACCATTGCCCAGGATTTTAAGGCAGAAAATTCTGCCAAAAAAAGCAGGGCGGTTTACACTGCCCTGGGGAGATAGACACTTTAAAAATCTAAAGCTGCTAAGGGAATGAACTTGGGAACTGAATGTTGCTTTCTTAGTCGTCAAGATCAAACCTGGATCGGCTATGCGCTGCGCTGTAGAGTGCCGTCAGCGTATTGCTCTAGCGGAACGAGTTCAACTTTGCCGTTCACTTCAACTTTAGAGTAGACAATTTTGACTAGCGGAGCCTGGTTATCGTTGTAGCGGCGAGACATAGCGATTCACCTGCGTTCTAACAATTCTCAGAAGTTAGCTTCTGAAGCTGGGCTAGAGTTGCTCCAGCAGTCCGCTCTGACCGATTGCTCTAACAAATCTTTTGCCCAGAGATTTACTTTTTCAGACTACCAACCTTTCCGTAAAGATACAGGCAAATCGGGCAGTCTTAAATAAAGATCTGAAGAATTAATTAAGCTCGGAGTAGCGTTTATCTTTCGCTTCCGTCTTAAGTAGTGAATGAGGCTTAAACGAGGGCTTAAACAAGCCATAATCATGAGGAATGTTTTTGTGGCAATGAAGGGCGATCGCCCTTTGCCTCCGAGCATTCGCCTACTGACCACTTCATCACACGTAGGACGTGGTTTAACCCTGATTGAGAGAGCTGGTTTTTGTGCGCTTCGCGAACGAAAACTCAACCCTTAAACCAGAGCTTAGACTTCACCTCTAAACATCAGAATATGCAAACTACAACCTCCCAGCCTGCTCAAACCACTCAGCCAGCCGTTTTTGGGTCACTCAAAACCCGCTTAGAAGGGTATTACCAGGAGGTTAAAGCCGTTATTTTGTCTCGCCAAAACCCAGTATCCGGGCTGCTGCCTGCAAGCACAGCAGTCAACATTCACGGGGATTATACGGATGCCTGGGTCCGAGATAACGTCTACAGCATTCTGGCGGTTTGGGGGTTGGCGCTAGCCTACCGCAAAGTGGACGAAGACCAAGGACACACTTACGAGCTAGAACACAGCGTCGTGAAGCTCATGCGTGGCTTGCTGTTTGCAATGATGCGGCAGGCTGACAAAGTAGAGCGATTCAAACAGACTCAGGCAACGCTAGACTCCCTTCACGCCAAATACGACACGGCAACGGGTGACACGGTGGTTGGCGATGACGAATGGGGACATTTGCAACTGGATGCGACCTCGCTATACCTGCTGATGCTGGCGCAAATGACAGCTTCTGGGCTGAAAATTATTTTCACCCTGGATGAGGTCAACTTTATTCAAAACCTGGTCTATTACATCGGTCGCGCCTACCGGACTCCCGACTATGGCATTTGGGAGCGGGGCAACAAAATTAATCATGGCAAGGCTGAACTCAACGCTAGCTCGGTCGGTATGGCAAAAGCCGCACTGGAAGCGATGAACGGGCTGAATCTGTTTGGTGTTCAGGGGAGTCAGGCATCGGTCATCCACGTTTTGCCTGACGAGATCGCCCGCGCCCGGATCACGCTGGAGTCATTGCTGCCCAGAGAGTCCAATTCTAAAGAAGTGGATGCAGCGCTGTTGAGCGTGATTGGGTTTCCGGCTTTTGCAGTTGAGAATGTCGCGTTGGTAGAGCGGACTCGTAATCAAGTCGTCAGCAAGCTTCAGGGCAAGTACGGCTGCAAGCGGTTTTTGCGAGACGGACACCAGACTGTGCTAGAAGATGTCAGTCGTCTGCACTACGAACCCTGGGAACTGAAGCAGTTTGAAAATATTGAGTGTGAGTGGCCGCTATTTTTTACGTACCTGCTGCTGGATGCGCTGTTTCGGGGCGATCGCCAACAGTCCGAAGATTACCAAAAACGGCTAGAAGGATTACTGGTTAACGTGGACGGGATACAGCTATTGCCAGAGCTATATTATGTGCCCGCCGACAACATTGCCGCCGAGCGCGCTATTCCCCATAGCCAACCTCGCCAGCCCAACGAAAACCTGCCGCTGGTCTGGGCCCAGAGCCTGTATCTGCTGGGGCAGTTTTTGCGAGAAGGGTTACTGGCGATCGGTGATATTGACCCGCTAGGACGGCACCTGCGCCTGGAAGAACACCGCGAACCGCTGGTGCAAATTGCGCTGCTCGCTGAGGACGAATCCTTACAACAAGAACTGGCTGCCTATGGCATTGCCACTCAAACCCCCAAGCAGGTAGAGCCAGTTCAGGTGCGTCAAGCGGAAGACTTGTCTATGATTTACGCCCAAGTAGGGCGCAATGACCCGTTGGGGTTGAGCGGTCGTCCAGTACGCCGTCTTCGCAGCCTGACCACTTCTAGAATTTTTCGCCTCCAGGGCGAGACAGCCGTGTTTTTGCCTGCTTTTCTCGATCAGCAGCAGTTTTACCTAACTCTGGACTACCACTTTCTAGTTGCCCAAATTAAAGGGGAACTGGCTTACATCAAGCGCCACTGGTATCAGTTAGGTCGTCCGGTTGTGACCCTGTTGCTGACCCAGGACATGTTTGAGATTGGTCAAGAATCAATCGACGAAGCCCCACTGTTAGAGCTAATCAAGGAGTTGCGTGACGGGGAATGTAATGGCGTTGCAGTCAAACTAGGGCACCTGCGACAGCTTATGCTGACGGCTGGCACAGAACGAGTGGACTACGTCCACAGCCTTGAATTGATGCAATCACTCGTGCAGGATGCCTTGCCTCTCGCTCAGTATTTGATTTTTCATCCAGACCGAAACTGGCTGCTGAACAGCACTCAGGAATTTACGCTAGAGTGCGAAACGAACATTCAGCTTTTGATTAGCAGCCTGCGCCAAGCAACTAATTTGTACGAACAAATTGAATTGCTGGATAGTTTGACGCAACTGCGAGGCTTAGAGTTTGATACAGGGTTTGCGGGTCCGGGTCAGCCTGTCACAGTCGCCGATCTGCTTAACGAGGTTTACACCAAAGCTGGACAGGTACAGCTTTGGGCGATCATTCGGCGGGCAGCGGGCTTGCTCAACAAAGTAGATATTGGCTTGTCGGATGCCGTGACGGATATCGTCGTTCGGCAAAAGCAAATTACGGTCGGCAAAGCTTACAGTGAAGCATCGCTGATCGCTCGCCCCATGTCGCACACCGAGGTGATGGACAAGATTCGGGAGTTTTGCGGGAAAGATGTGCGCGATCGCTCAATCACCCAAGAAATCTTGATCTACCTGGGCATCTTGATCAAAACTGATCCCCATCTATTCAATGGGCTGCTGACCCTGCGAGTCGGCTACCTGATTTTGCTGATCACCAGCGAACTGGCGCGAGAGCTAAACATGACTCAGGACGAGGCATACGAGCATCTAATGCAGCTTAGCCCGTTTGAGGTCAAAACCCGTTTACGTCAAGTCCTGGAAGGATACGCCGGGTTAAACCAAACCCTGTTTCAGCGAGAGTCGCTGCACGTCAGGCAGCAAAGCGATATTCAATGGGTCGTTTCTCCAGAAACCAAGGAAGTGGAGCCACCCACCGATAGCTGGTGGCGACAGCGACAGCGTGATGGCGCACTTAACCGCGTTCCCCGAAACTTTTACCCCAAGGTGTGGCAGGTTCTACAACACTCAAAGGGACTCGTCATCGGCGATAAACTCGATCGGCGGAATCGTCTGGATAGCGAACTAATTCTGGCTGAGATGACACCGGGTGAAAAAAACTTTGCCCTGCGAATTGAACATCTGCTCAACAAGATGGAGGCTCCCGAATATCGTCACGTCAATATTGAGGCGCTAATGGAACTGGCAGCGATCGCCGACCGCAACCCCGACCTGCAAATTGAGGAGTACGTCGTCCTGGATGTGCTGATTGGACACGCAGTTCGCCTGGCCTGGCTGGACAAAAACCCGGAACAGACCGATCGCTATGACGAAAACAAAGGAAGTGCGTGGCGGTCGTTCTATGAAAGCTCACCTTACCTTTGCGCTAGCTACGTCGCCAAAGCACTACGATTCCTGACTGAGTTAGGGCAGAAGCAATAATACAGCCAGAACACTAAAAAATGCGAAAGGCGCATCCTCGGAAGAGATACGCCTTTCGCACCTAATTTGGAGTTTCATCACAAGCAAAAATGGTTAACGAGTAAACCGGCGTTTGCGTCTTCTGGCGATCGCCTTGCGCTTGCGTTTCTCGATGGGAGTTTCAAAATGGCGCAATCTTCTGATATCTGAAAAAATTCCTGCCTTAGAAACTTGCCGCTTAAATCGACGTAGAGCAGACTCGATCCCTTCATTTTCACCAACAATAACTTGAGTCATGCCGTCTCCTTCTGCGTATGGGTTAGTCGCCTGGCTCACCTAAAGTCCATCTCAATGGAAAACAGATAGGATCTCGCAAAGGCTTAAAATTTTTAAGCGGGGTAGAACAAGAAGCCTACCCCGCTTGCTCAAACAGCTTAGAGCTAGCGCCTTAAAAGGCGAATAGCATTAGTCGAAAGGACTTAGAACTTAGTAGCGACGAGAAAACCCATCCCGGTTGTTGTTTCTACGGTTGCCACCTGCGGGGCTTCTTTCTTCACGAGGCTTGGCTTTGTTGACTTTCAGGTCACGCCCCATCCACTCAGCACCATCTAGAGCCTCGATTGCAGCTGCCTCTTCTGCATCAGAAGACATTTCGACAAAGCCAAAACCACGCATGCGCCCGGTTTCACGATCAGTGGGCAGCTGAACGCGCTTAACAGTTCCGTATTCGGCAAAAACCGCACTTACATCCTCAGAAGTTACTTCGTAAGAAAGGTTGCCAACGTAAATAGACATGGAAAATCTCCAAATCGAGTGTGTAGAGATTGAGATTCGGAGATATGAAAACGAGCCTTATCAACCGAACTTAATGCTCGATGTAACTCTAGCACAGGATCAAGCCGGATGCAGGCATAACTATATAGATATGTAAAGCTCTGTGTCCTTTAATTGACAGGCCGTGTGAGCAATTTTAATGAGCAGCATCCGTAGATTTGAGCAGTCAGTTTGCTGGTCTCTAAGACTGTCCGCTGACCAAGAGCTTGATCTTTAAGCTGAAAAACTACCTTTACCCTTCTTTGTTTCCCTCAATAGCTAGAGCGAGGTGAAATATCGGAGTATAAAAGCAGCGAGATAGAATTCACAAACCATAACATGTTTCAAGCCACTCGTCGTCGTCTTGCGCTCTGGTATACCGCAGTTACAGCTGTACTACTGCTGCTGTTTGCCAGTGGATTTTATCTCTATGTCCGCAGTACGCTGGTAGAACGGGTAGACGATACGCTCAACCATGTCGTGGAGGTAGTACAGCGATCGCTGGTGATTGAGCGATCGCCCTGGGACGGGACAACCCTTGAAGCACCCTTACGAATCAACATCGAAGCCAGCTTTCACGACAATGCGGCGACGGTTGAGGACGACCACATTGATCTGGAATGGTTTAGCCCAACCGGAGAACTACTCTGGTCTACCCTCTCCAGCCCGCTTGACATTCCATTGCATCCTAGCGATGGCGAAACGATCCACCTGACGGCTGACCATCTGCTGCGTCAGTTGACTCAGCGAGTGCAAATTGGGCGGCAGGTGTTAGGCTATCTGCGGGTCAGCCATCCCTGGTTTGAGGTCACAAAACCAAGTCGGCAACTGATTGTTGATCTGAGCCTGGGAACAGCGCTGATGGTGGGGGCAGTGGCAGCGATTGGCTGGTTGCTATCGGGGTTGGCGATCGCTCCCGTGCGCGACTCCTACCAGCGGCTCAAGCAGTTTACCGCTGATGCATCCCATGAATTGCGCAATCCGATCGCGGTGATTCAAACCAACGTGCAGGTTGCCTTGACCGATCCCGACCCCGATCCACATCTGCTGCAAAGTCAGTTACGAGTGGTTGAACGGCTGACTCGCCGTCTGGGACGGCTCGTAGATGACCTGCTATTTCTGGCGCGACAAGATGGGGGAATGACTCAACGCACTGATCCCATCGCTTTGGACGAGCTAATCGAAGAAGTTTTGGAAGAACAGGGGGCGATCGCCAGTGAAAAAGCGATCGCGCTCTCATTCCAGATTGCTGACGAAGGAACTTCAGGATACAAAACTCAGGGCGATCGCGATCAGTTTACTCGGCTATTTACCAACCTGGTCAGCAATGCCGTTCAGTACACCCCATCAGGCGGCGAAGTCCAGGTTAGGCTTCAGCACGCAAAGCACCACGGACTAAATCAACTTCAAATTCAAGTCACAGATACGGGCGTTGGCATTCCTGAGGAAGCGCTACCCCATTTGTTCGATCGCTTCTATCGAGTTGACCCAGCGCGAACCCACGCTAAACCCTCGGTTGGGTATCAAGTGGCAAAAACGACGGGTTCCGGACTGGGATTGGCGATCGCCAAAGTCATCGTAGAAAATCACCAGGGACAAATCCAGGTCGAAAGCAAACCTAGCCAGGGCACCACTTTCACCGTCACCCTCCCCAACGGCAGTTATCCTACTTCCAAAAATTAGAGCTACAGATGGAAGGGCATCCCGCTTCGCGGGATGCCCTTCCATCTGTAGCTTGTTTCTGTAGAAACGGTATTAGCGTAACGGCGTCTAATTTAGTTGGAGATTTCTGCCATCTCGATCACGCGGCCATCTATATCTTTAACCAAAAAGTTAAGCGGCTTTTCTCGCCGAATTTTGTACCTCACGCCCCGTGACTGCACCCGCAGCAACACCTGCTCCAGACAATCGTGGTCAAAGCAAACGTGACGCTGACGGTCCTTTTGCCCTAAGCTGGCTCCGCTAATGATGTGTAGCTGCGTATTTTTCTTGAGCTGATACCACAAGCCATCTGGGCTGTTTGCCTGCTGCGTTGCAGGCTGACCCATCGCCCCAGCAGACATGTAAAAAGGGTCAATTCCAGCCGTTCCTAACGTTTGCTCGTAGTTGTAGTAGTAGTGCAGCGGCACATCAGCAACCGCCAGGTCAAGCAGTCCTTCATAAAATTGCTTTGCCAGTTCCAAGTCGGACACCATCACCGTATGAACCTTGGGCGCACTGGTTAAAAACATCCACATCGCCCCAGCATAGGCAACCAGCAGCATCACCATGATGCCTTGAGTGGACATCAGGCTATCTAACGGCAAAGACCAGAGCGCAGCAAAGGCTGAGGGCAAAAGTGGCATAACACTAAAAGATAGAACCATGAACGGATTAGGAGTAAATAGGATCAACGGGTTAAAGCTGAAACCCTAAGCAGGTGGCCTTGATTTATCGTAGGATGCGTTAGCAGTAGCGTAGCGCATCTTTCCGTAGCCCTGAAGGACGGGTGCGTTGTAGACTCGCCTAACACACCCTACAACTTCGTTCAGTGATGACCACTTGCCTAGCAGCTTGATTGGGTAAATCAATTTTGCCTTCTTCTAGTTTACCAATGTCATCTTTAATCTCATCCGATCCGGATCGCTAGCATTCTTGGAAGGATGAATAGTTAAGCAGCTAAAAACCTTCTAAAAAGCCAGATTTGGTATAGGTTTTAACCGTTTCTAGTATGCTTTGGGGTGACTTTTGAAAAGGTTCTGAAAATTAGGGTCATAAAACCAGAACCTACTGTCAAGTTTTCATGAAGTAATTCTTTAAGTTTTCATGAAGTGTGAGTTTGGACACAGGATAGAGTTCGATTTCAGTCGTTATACTTCATAGGTAATAGCAAGGACTAGGAAACCCATAAATTGTGAAAAGTTAGAACAGCATGAGTTGATGCGCTGGGTGTGAATTTGGAACTTAAGGGAAAACAAACCCGTCAATTCAAGTGAGCGACTTTTCAGTCTCCTATCTTTTTCATCTGCTATCAAATCTAGAGCAAGCATCTTTAATGAGATGCTGTTAGTCACAGGACATCTACCTGAATCAAGCAAAAAATCCATCGGTAAAGACCGATTAGCTATCACGATTCTGCGTAGTGTAGGAGTTGCTAAATGCAAGCCAATAATCTGAAGTTGCTAGGAGACTATAGCTCTACATTACTGCCCTTACAGCGAGTATGTGACCCGATTGTAGCGATCGCTTTACTGTCCATTTGGAATCAGTTGTATGGTGTCCCATTCACCACACCTTACATTCTGCTAGCGGCTTTGACATTTCTGCTAGCACCTTCCATTTTCAAAGCAACAGGGCTCTATCGCGCCGATCAAAAAGATGAGCTAATCGCTAAATCTTCCCGGATTTTGCTGGGTTGGGGAATCATTTTAGCGTTGCTATTTCTGTTAGGTTATCTAACCCATAGCTCAAATTACTTTTCTCGCGAACTGTTGCTAGCCTGGGCATTATCTGTTCCAATTGGGTTGTATGTCTTTCACCTAAACTTGGAGGCACTTTTACATCAGCTTCCAACCTTGGGTTGCAACACACGAACAGCGGTAATTGCGGGCATTAGCGAATCAGGACTAGATTTAGCGGCACAAATTCGCAACTCCCCCAAACTGGGGATCAACTTGCATGGCTTCTTTGACCAGGTCATATCCTCTCAGCCAAAACTTACGAACAGTAAGCTAATTGGCACTCTAGAGGAACTGCCAGAGTACGTTCGCAAGCATCACATTGACGTAGTTTACATCGCCACGTCGATGAAGAATGAGGAAATGCTTAACACCTTGATGCGCGAACTACAGGACACAACTGCCTGCGTTTATTTTGTACCAAATGTTCTCAAATTTAGTTTGATGCGAGACAGAACGCACGAGATTAATGGCATTCCTTTAATTGCAGCCTGGACAATTCCTTTTTCAGGAGTACAGTCTGTTTTGAAGCGGGCGATCGACATTATTGTTGCAAGTTTAGCGATCGCCCTTCTGTCACCCTTAATGCTGACTATTGCGATTGGCGTAAAGCTTTCTTCACCTGGACCCGTGTTGTTTAAGCAGTGGCGCTATGGCTTAAATGGACAAGAAATTACCGTCTACAAATTTCGCTCAATGACGGTCATGGAGAATGGCGAAAACGTCGTTCAAGCAAAGCAGAATGATCCCAGAATCACAAAGTTTGGAGGATTTTTGCGCCGCACCTCACTAGATGAACTGCCCCAGTTCATCAATGTCCTGCAAGGGAGAATGAGCATCGTTGGACCGCGTCCTCACGCGATTTATCACAACGAGCAGTATCGCAAGTTGATTAATGGCTACATGCTGCGCCATAAAGTCAAACCTGGTATTACCGGATTGGCACAGATCAACGGCTTTCGAGGAGAGACAGATACGCTCGACAAGATGAAACAGCGTGTTGAATACGACTTGCAATATCTAAAGAATTGGTCTTTAGGGCTAGATTTGAGCATCATCTTTAGAACTGCTTTCGTCTTTTTTAACAGCCGTAACGCCTACTAAAGCGATTAGTAGAAATAGCGGTTCTGTGAGCCTCCCAAAACAATCTGTTGCTCTATGTCCAAAGACAGATTTAATGCAGTTTCTCTCCTGAAACGCTAAGCTCTTGTGCTCCCTGTTAGATACATTACATCTCTTAACATTTTCTACTGCTATAGTCTGCTTCATCAGTACCTCCAAAGAGGTAACGGCTATGGCATCGAGCCCACACAAATCCATCCACGGAGTTGAATGACGAACCTATGATTGACACCCTAAAGCAATCCTACAAGGAACAATTAATCAAGGCAGGCGTCGAACCTCAAAAGGCTGTAAAAGCCGCTGAAAAAATTACTCGTGAAGAGTTGAATCTGATTGGTGAAATTTGGACAGACTGGGCTAATGCCGCACGCCGAATTGAGTTATCGTCTCGTGCAGTCGGCTTAGCTGAAGTGACTCAGTAACATTTCGGAGGGTTGAATGGTTAGGAGTTTGGAGCGAACAACGCAATTTATGGGCATAGCCTTGAGCAATTTGATTGTGTTGAGCCAAGTTCCCTCGGCGATCGCTCAAATCCCTTCAAACAAGGGGATTGCTCCTAACCCAACCCCTCCTGCCGCTGTCCCACAGGAATCAGGTGCGCCTGCTCCGGCTGATCCAGCTCAATCATTACAAGACTACACGCTGGGTTCTGGCGATCGCGTCCGGCTAGACCTTTTTGAAGTACCTGAATACAGCGGTGAATATCAGGTTTTGTCAGACGGGACGTTGAGTCTGCCTCGAATTGGCGTTGTGCCCGTGCGTGGATTGACTATCGACCAGGCTTCTGCTGAAATTTCAAATCGCTATGCAGTCTATGTGCGCCGTCCCTTTGTGACGATCACGTTGCTGGAAGCGGGGGCAATCAATATTGCGATCGCCGGACAGGTGCAGCGTCCTGGCACCTACGTCGTTTCTGAGGAAGAGATTGCAGGCATTCCAACCGTGACGCAGGTGATCAAGCTTGCGGGCGGCATTACCCAAGATGCCAATGTGCGTGAAGTGCTGGTGCGTCGTCCTGCCCCTCGTTTGGGCGGTTCCAGCCAGGAACTAGAGGTAGATCTGTGGGAACTGCTGAGAACGGGTGACATCAGCCAAGATTTAGTCGTGCGAGACGGTGACACTATTGTCATTCCCACGGCAACTGCTCTCAGCCCTGCTGAAGCCACAGAAATTTCCTCTGCTAGCTTTTCGCCTGACACAATTACGGTGAATGTGGTTGGTGAAGTGGTTGAGCCGGGGGCGATCGCCGTTCCGCCTAACACACCGCTAAACCAGGCGATTTTAGCAGCAGGCGGATTCAACAATCGCGCCAGTGAAGGCGACGTTGAGCTGGTTCGGCTAAACCCCAATGGCACCGTTGCCCGTGAAACGATCGAAGTTGACCTGGCTCAGGCGGCTGACCCGGAAGCAAATCCGCCCCTTCGCAGCAATGACACGGTAATTGTAGAGCGTTCTAGCTTAGCCTCTTTCTCCGATACCGCAGGCTTCTTACTCTCGCCCATCACAAGCATCGTTAGAATTCTGGAAGCAATATTTTAAGGCAAGCTAGCAAAAGGAATGGGTAAGGGCTAAGCCCTTACCCATTCCTTTTGCTTAACCTGTATGGTTGCCGCTGTACCTAATTTCAAACGGAGAGGGAGGGATTCGAACCCTCGGTAGGGCATTACTGTTCCTACAACAGATTAGCAATCTGCCGCTTTCGACCACTCAGCCACCTCTCCAGGTGACGAAACATCATAATAACAGATTTGCGAAAAGAACTGGTAGGTCTTTTCATCCTTACTCAAAAGATTGCTCGACCCAGGCGGGAATGTAGCGCCAAGCTTTATTTAGCTCAGCATCCAGCGCTCTATAGTTAGGCTCCTTCTTTTCCACGAGTGCCCAGAATTTGGCGGAATGGTTGAGATGAACCGTGTGGCACAGTTCATGGATGAACACGTACCGAACCAGATCAGGCGGCAGAAACAGCAGTTTGTGGTTGAGGCTAATTGACTTTTGGCTAGAACAGCTTGCCCAGCGGGTCTTTTGTCCTCGTACAGAAACGCGGCTATAGGGCAGACTAATCTCCTTGCTAGTTCGTTTTAACCAGGGAGCCAGATGACAGTAGGACTGGCGGGTGAGCCATTGTCTCAGGGCTTGCCTACAGGCTTCTAGATGATGGGTTGGCCCACGTAGTATGAGTTGATGGGACGCTTTTTGAGTCGTGAGCGATAGGTTGGGCGCGTCAGACGGAAGATAGGCAACCGTCCAGGTCAGGGGGGGCGATCGCCACTCAATTTGGTCGGGCAATGCTCCAGTTGGCTCAGCCGGAGTAGCCTGCCGTTCCGTCGCAATTCGTTCGGTTGTTTTAGCGATCCAGTCTTGCCGCCGCTGAAGAAGTTCAGGAACACGTCGCTGGTCAAATCCTTTTGGGACAATGATCTCTACTTCACCCCGTAGGGAAATCTTGATCGAAACGTGTTTGGCTCTAACGCTTTCCCGGATACTATACGCAAGTTCCACAATTTTAAGAATTTAACAAGGCTAACGTTTGAGGAAATCTAATAAAATTTGCTGATGCGGTTTTCCTAAGGGACGCACTTGCCCAGCGCGTTCTGAGTAGCGATCGCCCCTCACAATATCCTCTACGGTAAACAACCCCAAATCCCACCCTTCATTTAGCTCCAGGGTCTCGACAGGTACCGTGAGAGGCGCGTGATAGACATGCCGAATCGCATGAGCATCCGCATAATCCTTGAATTCTTCCACACTGGGGGGACTGTAGCCAATTTCTTCTAGCAATTCGCGCCGCATTGCCACCTCAGGTGACTCTCCTGGCTCCAGGTGTCCACCAAAAAAAGCCCAGTGACCAGGGTAAATGATCTCTGGAATATTGTCGCGAAGCTGCATGAGAAACTGATGGTCTTGATAGAGAATGGCGATCGCTACAGCCGGACGGCTATCTTTTTCAGCTTGCATCATAAAGCAGTAAGGATTGAAGGGTGAGGATCAAAGCTACGAGAACCCGCTGCGCTGCGTTCGAGTTGGCTTAATTCTTCAACATAAAATTCTCCCTGCTCCCGCCCAGCGAGAGGAATACTTTGATATCGGACCCGTCCTCGAATTAAAACTTGATCCCCAGTTTCCAGGGTTGTATCAGAAGTCAAAACCCAGACTGTTCCTGTGCTGTCTTGAAGCTGGTAAACTTGCCCGTTTAGCAAAGGAGCGCGATCGCCCACGGTGCCCTGCAGCCGCACAAGCTGGTTAGTTGCAGAGCAAGTTTGAATCCGCTCGATCGGTCTAACTTGTCCTGGCTGCAGTCCATTCAAGCAAACTGCCTCTGACCAGCCCGCACAACCCGACAGCCCAATTAACCCCAACAGAATGCTAAATTGCCAAACTCGTACTCTAACCAACCGTATCACCTGCTTAGAAATTCTCTTTATCAGCAACCGCATCTGCGAAACATTATGCCTGCATTGCTAAAAACCCAAAAATAAACTGAATACCGCTTCTACATGAAACCGCATATTTTGAAACAGGCTCCACCTATGCGGGACACGTTCCAAAATATGCGGACTTAAAGAAAGTTGGTATGAGAGCTAACAATTTGAAACACGGTTTCTGAGAAACTTCTATCTACCCAGGGCATGTTTTTTTAAGCAGCTTCTATCTACGAACGTAAAATTACTACGGTGAAGGATTTAAGCTGTAAACCTTGAGTGTCTAGTTGTATCAACTTGCACGACTGTTCCCATTCACAATGACACTGAGCTAAGACATGACTGGTAGAGCTGGCATATTAGATGGCAAAGCACTTGCCGCACAGTTACACATTGAGTTAACTCAACAGATCGAAACCTTGCAGCCCCAGATGGGCCGTCCCCCGGCGCTAGCAGTGCTAATGGTAGGAGATAACCCTGCTAGCCTATCTTACGTGCGAGGCAAAGAGCGGGCTTGTGAAAAAGTTGGCATTGCCTCCGTAGGCAAACATCTGCCAGCAGAAACGACTCAACTGGAGCTAGAAAAACTTATCCACGACTTTAATCAAGATGAAACGGTAGACGGCATTTTGATTCAGCTTCCCTTGCCCAATCATCTTGATGCTGTTGCACTGCTGAGTCAGATTGATTCTGATAAAGATGTCGATGGGCTGCACCCGCTCAACCTGGGACGACTGGTACGTGCTGAAGTTGGCTTGCGAAGCTGTACCCCAGCCGGGATTATGCGTTTGCTGGCAGCGTATGAAATCGACCCGACAGGCAAACACGCCGTGATTATTGGACGCAGTACGCTGGTTGGCAAACCTTTGGCACTGATGATGCTGAATGCGAATGCAACAGTAACAGTTGCCCACTCGCGTACCCAAAATCTGGAGGCGATCGCCCGTGGTGCAGACATTCTCATTGCAGCCGCCGGTCATCCTAATCTCGTCACAGCAGACATGGTTATGCCCGGTGCAACAGTGATCGACGTGGGCACCAATCGGATCGTAGACGAGACTGGCAAAGCCCGATTGGTAGGTGACGTAGATTTTGACAACGTCCAGAAGGTAGCCAAGTGGCTGTCGCCCGTTCCCGGTGGAGTTGGTCCAATGACGGTTGCCATGTTGTTATACAACACCGTATGGAGCTACCGTCGCAAGTTACACCCCTGAGATTAAGCGGAGATTAATCTCTAGCTATATCCTTGCAGACACTTGCAATCGTAAAATCTTCCTAAGTGGCTGCTACGACCATCAGAACTTACGCAGACAGAATTCCAGATTCGAGCAGTCCAAACGCTAACTAGGAGTTTAAGCCCCTATTCTTCGTGAATGCGTAAGTTCTGATAATTTTGAGCGCAAACTGTGCAAAACTTTCGTAGCACAAACGGAAATTTTAAGTTGAATCAGAAGTGTGAGGAATCAAGGGCTAGCCGTGACTAACGCCATGAATTTATCTCAGTCAGAGTTTAACCTTTCTACTTACCTATCCGCCCAACAAGCTCGTGTAGAATCCGCCTTGGACCAGTCCATTGCAGTCGTCTATCCGGAAAAGATTTATGAAGCAATGCGCTACTCTCTCATGGCAGGGGGCAAGCGTCTGCGCCCAATTCTTTGTCTGGCAACCTGTGAACTGCTGGGCGGGAGTGCTGCAATGGCAATGCCAACGGCTTGTGCCCTAGAAATGATCCACACGATGTCTCTGATTCATGACGATTTGCCTGCGATGGATAACGATGACTATCGCCGGGGCAAGCTGACCAATCACAAGGTCTATGGGGAAGACGTTGCGATCTTAGCGGGAGACGGTTTGTTAGCTTATGCATTTGAGTTCATTGCCCTGCAAACTCAAGGAGTACCTGCTGAGCAAGTTCTGCAAGTCATTTCACGGCTAGGGCGAGCGGTGGGTGCAGCCGGACTGGTTGGGGGTCAAGTGGTTGACCTGGAGTCTGAAGGCAAGGTCGATGTCGCGTTGGAAACGCTTGATTTTATTCATCGCCACAAAACAGGAGCGCTGCTCGAAGCCGCTGTAGTGTGCGGGGCAGTGTTGGCAGGTGGGTCAGAAGCTAACGTTCAAAGGCTTTCCAGCTATGCTCAAGATATTGGGCTAGCCTTTCAAATCGTGGATGATGTGCTGGATATTACGGCAACCCAAGAGGAATTGGGCAAATCAGTGGGCAAAGATTTGCAGGCTCAAAAAGTGACCTATCCCAGCATTTGGGGCATTGAGGAGTCAAAGCGTCAGGCAGAACAGCGAATCGCTCATGCTAAAGCGCAGCTAGAGCCTTTTGGAGAAAGCGCTCGGCCTTTGATGGCGATCGCCGACTACATTACTGCCCGAACTTATTAAGGACTCACTAAGGGAGGGATGCCGTCATGCAGGACATTAGTGCAATTTTGGATAATCACGTACTGCTGGTCGCAGTCATCGCCTGTTTAATCGCTCAGGTGCTCAAGTTAGTCTTTGAGTTTGCTCGACACGGCAAGGTTAACTTTCGCACGCTTGTTGAAACTGGCGGAATGCCCAGCGCCCATTCTGCTCTGGTGTCGTCCTTGGCAACTGGGGTAGGACAATTAATGGGGTGGGAGAGCAGCGAATTTGCGATCGCTCTAATCTTTGCCATCATCGTCATGTACGATGCAACCGGAGTCCGTCAGGCTGCTGGCAAACAGGCACGCATCCTCAACCAGATCGTGGACGAACTGTTTCGGGGCGACACCGAGTTTGCCGAAGAACGCCTCAAGGAACTGCTAGGACATACTCCCGTTCAGGTAATTGTCGGCTGTTTGTTAGGCATCACGATCTCCTGGTTAGCTGGCCCAGCTTGATTCATTAAACCTTCTGCGTGAATGGAAGCGCGGCGGGGGGGCCTTCCATTCACGCTTCAAAATCTATCAGGGCAAGAAACAAGGGTAGGGCTTAAGCTCTACCCTTGTTTCTTGTCCGAACTGAGGGGACTAGCGTTGTCTATCGCTCAATCCACGGAGGCGACCGCTGGGGTCAACAAAACGACGCGACGGCTATCAACAACTAATGCTAAGAAGTTGCGATCGCTCAATCGCTGCAATACAGAATTTGCTACAGCCGCATCGGAGGTATGCAACGCTAACAGGTAAGGACGCTGCCCATAGGAAACCAGCCCCACCTGACTACCTAATGCCTGCTGCACATCAGTTGCTACCTCTGGACGATTGAAGTAGTCAACCAGCACTGCATAGCCTGCGGCTAGAGGCTGGGGATTGTAAGACAGTGCCTCAGTAGATGCAGCAGTAGGAGGCTGCGTATTGGGAGCTTGTGCCTGAGTTGAAGCCGCTTCAGACGGACGGGCAACAAATGCTTGCATTCCGCCAAGGTCACTCAAATACTGCGCCCACGAGTTGGCAACCTCAGCATCAGTAAAGCCACCGACGCGAGTAACTGTGTTGTCCAAATAGCGGCAAACCGTTGTGGAGGCGTTAGGCGGTAAGGTACGCCGAAGCTGTTCTGGTGTTTGTCCAGATTCGCTGACGACCAAAAGAAGATATTCTCCTGCCGCAGGTGGCTCACAGGCAGGAGCAGACTGGGCGATCGCCCTCTGCCCCTTAATCCCCGTGATACTGATTCCCGTGAAGGTGATCCCCGCAACTACAGCAGCAAGCGCCACCTTCGCTGAGAAGACACACAGCTTGATTGGCAGCTTTATTGGAGTTTGGCGCATGATTGGGTCGCCCATGACGGTTTAAGACACAGAAGCCAGAGAAGCCAGCGGATCAGGAATCGTCGCAGAGGGAGCCTGAAACTCACCCGTTGCTACATACTCCAGTCGCAACTTCAGCCAAGTAACCAACTGCGGGTTGGTTGAAACAACTGCGGCAGCAGGTTTGGGGCACTTAGCAGCGATCGCTGCCATCTCAGGTGCTTGCAAAAAGGCAGGCTGGTGAACCAGCCAAAAATCGATTTCTTTCCCCTGATCCTGATAGTTGCGTGTCCGCTCCCGCAACACCTCGTCAATGGGTTCTTCCAACAAAAATTTTTGACTGGCTAAAGCGTAATAGTAAGTCTGCATACCTAAATCTCAGTACCACTCATTCAGTAATCAACTCGGGTGATTTTGTTACGGTATCTGCCCTATTCAACCTTTTCACCCTAAAAAGCAAACTTTTGAGAAAGCAGTGCCGAACCTTGCTTCCTCAAGAACAACCCACCTTTAGAAGATTATCAAAATCGGCTGCTTTCAGATCACCCCTCACACCCCTAATCGCAGCATAAGCAAAACTCCAAGTGTCTGTGGAAAAGCAATAGTGGAAAAGCAATAATCCCTCTCTCTGAGGAAATGCAAGGTAAAGCACAAGCAACAAAAGCTAGCAAATTGCTTCAGCTAGCAAAGCTCCGAAAGGAGCGAACACTCGCTCGCCTCTGCGCGGACAGAATTTTTCTCAGAAATGTCCTTTGTCAATCGCAACCCTTATAGATCAAGTGTTCTATTTCAGCATAGACACAACAGAACACTTGATCTATTCTAGGAGCATTCCTCGCTTGCAGATTGGGTTTTAGCAGAAGCAAGGAACACGGACAAGATTCAGCAACTTCTGACTTTTCAACTTTTTGCAATTCTTATCTTTTGGCTTGATTTTCCCCACGCATTCCACACTGTTTCCACAAGTGGGTTGAGGTTTTTCCACAGATTAGCTGAGGTTTTCCACAGCCCTTAACGAGAGCATAAGGACTTGCCGTGTTGTTGGGGATTTCAGTCTTAAAAAGCAGCTTTCTCATAAACCACCGTCTTATGATGAAGTTGTGTAACAAGAAATGCCTTGAAACCCTGATTCCTCCGTAAACCTTATTTTTATCTGAAGAGGATCGCAACATTTTGCAGCATTGACAAGCCTACCCCCCTCTAGCGCACAATGATGCGACCTACCTAAAAAGCGCTCCGATTTGAGCCGGTCTGGATCTGCCTGTGGATTATCTGTGGATTATTTGCGGGAAAGTTTCAAACTTAGCTTAGAGTCGCGTTGGCGCTGATTTTAGCTGCAACTATGGCAGCGATCGCGCCACAGGCAGGTGTTTTTGTCCATTCGCCCATTTACCAGAGGTTTCCATGAACGCAACCGTCAGCATCTTGGCAGAAATCCCTGAAGAGTTACATGAATCGCTCCAAGGCTACCTGGAAACCCATCCTGACTGGGATCAAGACCGGGTGTTTTCTGCTGCTCTCTCACTGTTTCTGTTACAGAATGGCAATAGCGACAGCGTCGAGTCGTCTCGGAGCTACCGTCGTGCTGCCAGAGTTTATCTAGATACGCTGTTTAAGCACGCTGTCTGAGGCGTAGCTTAAGGCATTCTGACTGAATGCTTGTCTGAGTGCTTCTCTCGTTAAGCTTATTTAAGGCATTGGCGCTGCCCCTTAAAAGACTGCAATTGACTCGATACAATTAGGTCTTGGCTGTAGCAGCTATAGAGGATCTGACCCATGAATTATCTCTGGTTCAAAGCATTTCATATTGTTGGCGTTGTGGTTTGGTTTGCTGGCTTATTCTATTTGGTGCGTCTGTTTGTCTATCACGTCGAAGCAAATGAGCAGCCAGAGCCAGCCCGTAGCATTCTTCAACAGCAGTACCAGATCATGGAGAAGCGGCTCTATAAGCTGATTACTACGCCAGGTATGGTGTTAACGGTAGTGATGGCGATCGCCATGCTAGTCACTGCCCCTGAACTCCTCAGAGATACCTGGCTCCACGTCAAAATGGGCCTTGTCGCTGTGCTGATTGGCTACCACCACTACTGCGCTCGTTTGATGAAACAAATGGCCACAGACAAGTTTGCTCTAGGTAGTCAGCAAATGCGATGGCTCAATGAAGTTCCCACAGTGTTTTTGGTAGTGATTGTGCTGCTTGCGGTATTTAAGAATAATTTGCCTACGGATGTGACGGCTTGGGGTGTTCTGGCTCTGATCGTGGCAATGGCGGCAATTATTCAGCTTTACGCCCGCAAGCGGCGGCTAGACAAGGAGAAGCTAGCTGCTACGGCTGATGCAAGCATGAGCAGCATGGCTAACGTCAGCGCAAACAACGGTCATGCATCAGAAGTGCAGGCTGGCTAACCTTTTACGATGAGCTAGAGCGCATCTACCAACACTCAAATTGCTGAAAAAGCTGAGGCAGCTAATTAAACCCAATCAAAAGATTTAAGGGGGGAAATGGTAAAACCATTTCCCCCCTTAAATCTTTGATCTGGAGTGAGGCTACTGAGGCTCTACAGGTTATTCTGTCATGTGGGTTTCCCCATATCCTGTTGTCTAGCTAAGCAAAACTCTTCATCACACTTGCTAGGACAGTAAGGATAGAAATGAACAAAATCAAACGGGTGTTAATTGCAGGTGGAACGCACGGCAACGAGCTAAATGGAATTTATGCAGTTAGAAAGTACGAGCGATGTCCCGAACTGATCCATAGACCAAGCTTTGAGACGTTAACTGTATTAGGCAATCCTAGGGCTATAGAAGCAGGGGTACGCTACATCGATAAAGATTTGAATCGCTGTTTTGATATTCCAGAGGGGAAGGCAACAGATCTTGACTATGAAGTTCAGCGAGCCAGAGAGATCAAGAGCCAGTTTGGACAAGCAGGACAAATGCCTGTGGACTTTGCCATTGATCAGCACGGCACTGACTCTAATGCAGGGTTGATGCTGATTTTAGATAGTCTTGACTGCTTCACTTTAAAGCTGGCAGCTTACCTGAGCTGCAAACAGCCTGAGCTCAAAGTTTACAGTTCTGCTGCTTCGGGCCGCAGTCAAGATTCACTGCGATCAATTGCTAGATATGGAGTCGGGATTGAAGTCGGACCCGTTGCCCACGGAACACTACACGCAGAACTGTTTCAAAAAACTGAAGTATTAGTTTGTGCAATTTTGGATTACTTAGAACAGTACAACAGCAACACAGTTTCACTAGAAGAAACATCATTAACTGTTTATCAACATGCCAATGCAGTCGATTATCCTAAGGGCAAAAACGGTGAGATTCAAGCGATGATTCATCCTCGGCTTCAGTTCAAAGACTATGAGGACTTGAATCCTGGTGACCCAATGTTTTTAACATTTGACGGAGATGCGATCGCCTATCAAGGCAGCACAACCGTCTACCCTATTTTCATCAACGAAGCTGCTTATTACGAGAAGGGAATTGCAATGTACCTAACCCAAAAACAGCAATTCCAAGTTAGCTAAGCAGTTGGTGGTATTTATATTGGTTAAAAAACCTTGCCATGCGCTCCACAGCAGATTCTAAAATCGCTGGTTCATGCACCAGGGCAAATCGGACATACCCCTCACCCGACTTACCAAAACCTGCCCCAGGAGAAGCGGCAACGCCTGTTTCTTCCACTAAACGGGTGCAGAATTGGATGGAGTCTTGCACCCAGGGTTCTGGCAGTCTTGCCCAGATGTACATCGTCGCGTCAGGACAGGGCACCTGCCAGCCAATTTGGTGCAGGGCAGCGATGAAGGCATTCCGACGCTGACGGAAAGTTTCAACTGCGACATTCACCCCGGCTTGCGGTCCAGTGAGAGCAGCGATCGCCCCATTCAAAATGCCGCGATACTGATTGAAATCCACAGCCGCTTTTACCTGCCGAAGCGCCAGAATTAACTCCTTATTGCCGATCGCATAGCCCACTCGAAAGCCCCCCATGTTATAGGACTTTGACATGGTAAAGAATTCAATCGAGCAAGTCTTATTCGGGTCAGCCTGGAGAACAGAAGGGGGAGCGCTGCCGTCAAAATACAGGTCAACATAAGGAAAGTCGTGAACCAGCACCAGGTTGTGTTGCTGACAAAAGGCAACCGCTTTTTGGAAAAATGAGAGGGGAGCGATCGCCGTCGTCGGATTATGCGGGTAGCTCAACACCATCATCCGCGACTGGTTCAGCACGGGTTCAGGAATATCTTCTAAAACTGGTAAAAATCCGTTTTCTGCCAACAACGGCATCGTATATATCTGACCGCTCGCCAAATATACGCCCCCAGCATGGGAAGGATAGCCAGGATCTTGCAGCAGCGCAAAATCACCTGGATTTAAGATCGCTAGCGGCAGGTGTGCCGTCCCTTCTTGCGAACCAATCAGCGGTAAAACTTCGGTTTCTGGATCTACAGCGATGCCAAATCTCTGGGTATACCACTGTGCCGCAGCTTGCCGAAACGCCCGAGTCCCATGAAACAACAGATAGCCATGAGTGTCAGGATCGCGCAGGGAAGTGGCGATCGCCTCCAATACATGCTCTGATGCAGGCAAGTCAGAAGACCCCAACGACAGATCAATCACATCTTGACCTGCGGACTTAGCTCTGGCTTTAGCCCGGTCCATGTCTGCAAACACATTGGCTTGCAGCGGCTCCAAACGTTTGGCAAATTGCATGGTCTTGTTGTAGCCCAGATTGATAGCGTAGGAGGATGGGCAAGTCCGGACCTACACGGACTGGCTTATTACTTAAGCCGCTGTGGGTAAGTAAGGAGTGAGAAACGCTTCTAGTTTTTGCTTACTCATTGCCCCTTCTGTCGAAGTAAGGACTTCGCCCTGCTTTAGCAGAACCAGAAAAGGAACTCCCTGAACCTGGTACTTTGCTACAGTTTCCGGGTTGGGATCGACTTCCATCTTGACGACCTTGAGGCGATCGCCATAGGTTTGGGCCGCCCAATCTGCTACTGGCGACATCAAGCGGCAAGGGCCACACCACGAAGCCCAGAAGTAAACCAACACAGGCTGTGTGGCGCTTAAAACTTCTGCGTCAAACTCAGGATCTGTGATCGAAAGGACAGTGTTGCTCATGCTAGGTCACAATAATTCAATCACCACCTGATCTAGGTTAACCGTCAGACCGTCGTTTCGGGTCAAAACTGGGACTAAATCGATAAAAAACTTCTACGTTGTACCGCTTTTACCCGTACACTAAGGCATCTTTATTACACCCCCTCACCCAGACTGGAAGCTCTCCTGCTGAATGTTCAAAACACTATAGAAACTATTGGTAACTGACGTGACTCAAACTAGTACTTCATCCAAGGCTGTTCAAGTTCGAGCGATCGCCACCCCAGAAGAAATCGAGCAGTTTTTAGACGTTCCTGCAAAAGTCTATGCTGACGACACAAACTGGGTGCCCCCCCTCCGCAGTAGCGTTGCCAAGCAGCTTGCCCCAGACAATCCGTTTCTTCAGTACGGCAAACTGCAAGCTTTTATTGCGGTGAAGGGCGAATCCGGTGAGGAAGTCGTTGGCCGCATCGTGGCATCTGTGAACCAGCGTTTGATCGAGCGGGAAGGCAAGAACGTTGGACTGTTTGGCTTTTTTGAGTGCGTAGAAGATTCGGCAGTTGCCCAGGCTCTTTTGCAAGCTGCCTGCCAGTGGCTCCGAGAGCAAGGGATGACCAAAGCGAGAGGACCGATCGACCTCTCCACCCACAACAATTGCCTGCTGCTGGTGAATGGCTTTGACTCACCGCCGACGATCATGATGCCCTACAACCCGCCCTACTACCCCCAATTCATTGAGCAGGATGGTTGGCAAAAAGCGATCGATGCCTATTCCTATCACTTGCCCCTCGATCGCCCCCTTCCGACTGAGTATGAAAAAGGCTATCGTATTGCTGCTAAGTCAGGAGTGAGCTTTCGTCGGGTCAATCTTAAAGGCGAAGCGTTCGATCAGGATGTCGAGGGAATTTATTATCTGTTCAACAAAGCCTTTGCCAACAACTACAGTTCCACGCCCCGGACATTAGAAGAATTCAGGGAAGAGGCAGAAGACCTCAAAACCGTAGTTGATCCCGACATCTTTTGGATTGCTGAATACGAAGGGGAAATGGTCGGCTTCTTCATGGCGCTGCCTGACTACAACATTGCGCTCAAGCACGTTGGCGGCAAGCTCAACTGGCTAGGCATTCTCAAACTGCTCTGGTATCGCCGTCAGATCAACCAGGCACGAGTCATCGTCATTTGCGCTCTACCGGAACACCGCCGCAGAATGGTGCCTCTAGCTTTGATCCATCTGGGAATGCAGAGTGGCGTGCAAAAAGGCAAACCTTACAAGCAAGCAGAACTAGGATACGTCTACGAAGATAATTCTCCTTCTCGTAAAGTCGTTGAAGCGACCGGAGCAAAAGTCTACAAAACCTACCGAATCTATGAGAAAACACTGGTGTAAACAGCCGTAGGTTGGGTGAAGCAAAGCGTAACCCAACTTCTTCAAGCAGGTTGTGGAGCAGGTTAATTCTCAGGGTTAGTAATGGGGACGCAGAGAATGAAAGCATTGGTCACAGGAGCCAATGGCTTTACCGGATCGCATTTGGTGAAGGCATTGGAACAGCGAGGAGATACCGTCATAGGCTGGGTACGCAAATCTAGCGATTTGTCTCGTCTGTCCGACTGTAAAGTGCAATTGGCTTATGGCGATCTGACTGACTCTCAAGCACTGCAAGCCGCAATGCAGGGCGTTGATGCTGTATTTCACACGGCTGCCTATGTAGAACTGGGCGTAGTCGATGAAGCCAAAATGCAGCAGGTCAACGTAGAAGGAACTCGTGCTGTGATGCAGGCAGCCCAGCAAGCTGGCGTGTCTAAAGTCGTCTATTGCAGCACGATTGGCATTTACGGTGACACTCAGGGGCGAGTGATCGACGAAACGTTCCAGCGTACCCAAAAGGGGTTTTCGTCAGGCTACGATCGCACTAAATATCAGGCTCAGCAGCTAGTCGATCAGTTTGCGGCTGAGGGTCTGCCTGTCGTTAGCGTCATGCCGTCAGGCATTTTTGGGGCAGATGATCCCCACTTTGGCCCAGTAATCGACCAGTTTCTCAAAGGGCGGCTGAAGCTGTGGGCGGGGAGCGATCGCATCACCGGGATCGTCCACGTAGACGATCTGGTAGAAGCAATGCTGCTGGCTGCCGATAAAGCCCAGCCAGGTTCCCACTACATCCTTTCTGCTGGGGAAATGACGACTCGTGAAATGTTTCAATTCCTCAGTCAAGAAACTGGGATCGCGCCACCTGGGGAAGCGCCAAAAGCGATCGTCCGGGTTTTAGGAAATTTGCTTGATCCGGTAGGACGGCTACTTTCCTGGCAACCTCCACTGAGCCGAGAAAGGGTTCACTACATCTACGATCGCTGCGTTCGGGTAGACGCAACTAAAGCGGTTCAAGAACTGGGCTGGCAACCTCGCTCGGTCGAAGCAACACTCCGAGAAGTTTTGAAGCGGTAGATGTCTATTACCGCTTCAAAATCCCGTCTTCTAAGTACGCAACCCGATCAGCGACATCAATGATGCGAGAGTCGTGAGTCACCATCAGCACACTGCGTCCGCCTTCTTTTGCCAAGTTTCGCAACAGCGCAATCACAGCATGACCACTTTGAGAATCAAGCGCAGCTGTAGGTTCATCTGCCATGATGAGTTGGGGATCACCAGCCAGGGCACGGGCGATCGCCACCCGTTGCTTTTGTCCACCTGACAAATCTTGCGGCAAATTCTTTGCCTTGTTTCCCAACCCGACCTGCTCCAACAGAAATAAGGCTTCTTTATGAGCCGCCCCTACTCGGTAGCCCTTTAGTTTTAGGATGACCTCGATATTCTCGACTGCCGTCAGTGCCGGAAACAGGTTAAATCCCTGAAAAATAAAGCCAATGTTCCTTAGCCGGAACCGAGAAAGCTGCTGCCGAGACATACGTGTAATCTCTTCGCCCAGCAGGAACACGCTGCCACTGGTTGGGGTTAGAATTCCTGCCAGGATTGACAGCAAAGTTGTCTTTCCTGATCCGGATGGACCCATCAGCAGTTGAATATTTCCTTTAGCGATTTCTAAATTGATGTCTTGAAGCGCATGAAAGCTTTGGGTACCCGCATGGTATACCATTTCTATGCCTTTCGCGGCGATCGCAGGCTCGTTGATTAGCCTTGGAGCCGTAGAACCTCTTTGAAACCGGGTACCTAACTCGGTGAAATTAATTTGAGAAGCTGCCATGCGTTTCAGTAGTTGAGATGTGAACTTTAAAGTAGTAGAGACAAATCGCAATCGAATCGCCAGAATGTTAGATCCGCATCGAAGTCGCCCTAATCCAGATTAAGTAGATTGTTTTTTCAAGTTTCAGCCACATACGACTTTATTTTTAGTGTACCTAGACACCCTAGCTAGCTTGATTAAGCTTTCATTAGAAACTCTTTACACTCAACCCCAGCCTTGAAGGACTAAGCTTTGAAAACGATTGCAGGATCAACATGAGTCACCTTCTGGATAGCAAATAGAGCAGAGCCACCGCACATGGCGATCGTGATTCCTAAAATGCCGATGGCAGAGAGCGGAGTAATGAGAATCGTGATCCCCTGAGTTGCAAAAGTCCATGCTCCCAACCCTAAGCAAAAAGCCATGCTAGGGACATAGCCTAAAACTGCCATCCACAAGGCTTGCTCAATGATGATGCTGTAAATGACTCGATCAGACGCTCCCATCGCTTTAAGGGTGCCAAATTCCTTCATGTGGTCAGAGACAGACGCATATAGAATCTGTCCGACGACGACCATCCCAACAACGACTCCTACAGCTGCTCCCAGTCTCAAGACAAAACCAATGCCCGTCCGCTTTTCCCAATAGCTACGAGTGTGGTCCGCCATTTCTGTCTGGGTGTAAGCCTGCGTACCCACGAGCTCATCTTCCAGTTGCTGCTTTAGGATCTCGATATTTTGCCCCGCTTCTGCCCGCACCAACACATATGAAATTGGGTCGGTCGAAGTTAGGGTCCGAGGCTGCGAAGCAGCGGGGTCAGCAGGGGAGTCAGAGCGTTCATACACCGTGCTGCACTCCAGCGCACCGCCCGGCTGCACGTCGCAGAGAACATTAGAAGTCAAGCCTGCGCTGACATAGTTCATCGTATTTTCTAGGGACGTGAAGATGAAGGCACTTGTGGCGATCGATTGCGTTCCCTGAGTTTGCCCTACGACACGGGCTGGGATGGAGTTGATTGAGCCGCGTCCGTTTTCCGGATCTAGCTGAAGCGATCGCAAATTTGTCTCATCCACCATGATCGTGTTGGGTTCATTCAGGTCGCTCTGATTGCCCTGTGTTATGTCCCACAACCTAAACAGCCGCCCATCTGGGTCATAACCAATCAGCCTGACAGGAGCAATCTCGCCAGAAGTGCTGCGCCACCTGCCGCTTTGAATCATCAGCGCCTCTGCCCGATTAACTCCTGCCAATTGCTGTGCCTGTGCAACTTGCCCTAGAGTCAACGGTTGAGTCAACTCAAAGTGAACCATCTCCTCAGCTGCAACCCAGATATCAGCGTTTGAATTTTCGATTAGCTGTACGGTAGAGCGTGTAAATCCTTCTAAAATGCCCGTTTGAATTGTCACAAGGCTGACTGCAAAAACAATCCCCGCTTGGGCAACCAGGAAGCGAGGGATGTCTTCAAACAAATTTTTGCGGGCAATAGAAGCCATGATTTGGAGACGCTAAGAGGCTTTCTTGTGCCCCGATAAAGTTTTACTGTAGACACTTAATTTAATGTTACTTTGCTCTTGCCCTACTTCGCTGGACAGATGTGCCAGTGCAGTAAGTGGGCTGCCTGGCTCAGATTTGTAGCAGCGGTAACAGCAACCCCAAGATGTGGTTGATAGCCAAGCTCAGTAACTTTCACCTCACAGAATTACTAGTTTCCAATTCAATCGCTGATCCAAAAAGTATTTCTTCTTAAGTAGAAACACGATAACAGCGTATTTCTACTTGGAGAGAGTATGCGTTTTATTGAATTCATGAGTTTCACAAAGTTGTGTTTAAGTAAACCTACAGAATTGCTTTAGGAAATATACCGATATGGCAAAAGGTCGTTTTGATATTATTACTTAGGTTTTAAGATAAAAATTATACCGCCTGACGATCGCCTCCCAAACCTCTAAGTCCACTTAACAAATTCCTGTTCATGAACAGGAATACCTTATAAACGTCCTCAGTATAAGTCACTAAATTGTCTGACTGCAGCTAGGAAGTAACGTCCTTGCAGTATTTACCCTGGAAATAACATAAGTATTAGTAGCAAAATTCCAGTATAAATTCGGACAAAAAACATGATTTTTCCCGTGTTCTAGATGTCGATTTTGGGCAAATTATGACCAAGCGACTCAATAAGAGAACACAATTATGGCTGCTGATTACGCTGGCAATACGCCCAAGCAAGCGAGACAAATTAGCCTTACTTCTACACCAAGAACCTATAAAGATCGAGTTGGCTCTCTTGATACCAACGACTACTACAGCTTTACATTGGGCAAGCGCAGCAGCGTTAAACTTGCCTTAAAGGGTTTGAATGCTAACGCTGATATGGCGTTAATTAGTAAGTCTAGAAGTCAACCTACAAGGCGATCGACTCGTAGCAGTAATCAAGGTGAAGCAATCAATCAAGTATTAGATGCAGGGACCTATTACGTTCGGGTTTATCCCCGTAGCGGCAACGTTGGATATCAATTGAGTGTGTCTGCTTCTGCAGTAAAAAGCTATCAGCGCTACACGTTCAAATACAGCTATGGCAATGGCGATTACTACACAGGCTATGGCTACAGCACAAGCGATCGCTACCGCAGTGGACAACAAATTACTTACAGCAATTCAGACAGTTCAGGTTATACCGGCTCCTATCAAATCACCTCAGCCGTTAACTACACAGGTACCACTCAAAATTTAGACAAGCTACGGGTTAACAGTTACTACGACAGCGAAAGGAATGATAGCTATCCGCCCTTTTTCGGCTATGGCAGTAGCGGACTAGGTAGCGAATCAGGCTATATCACTAAAACCAGCAATTTCTTTGATAACAAAACTGAAGCTGACCCTACAGAGGATTGGTTTGGTAATACGCTTCGAGATGCTGGACTGCGATTTGCTACACGATCTCGCTTCCTTGATAGCAAGCTCGATCGGAATGACATGATCACTATCTTTCGTGATGCAAAAGATGGAGGAGCAATTGACTCCACTGAACTCAATGATCTCCGCACTCTAACTAGCGACAAATCTTATGTCGCAATGGACGATCATGTCCGAGTTCTATCTAGCAAAGTTGTGAATAGCAATGAGGCAAACTCACAGTATCAGGGGAAAGCACTGGGGAATTTGTTTGCAGGTAGCAGTGATGTTCATCTTGAGAAGCTGGTGAATAAGTGGTTTTTAGGAAGCGATCGCCCCGCTGCCGCCAACACCTATCGCTATGCAAACGGTTCCCTATTTCAAAATGGTGTGAGCTACCAGGACATCAAACAGGGCAAAGCTAGCAACTGCTATTTCTTAGGAGGTTTAGCTGCAACAGCGATACGATCTCCCAATTCGATTCAAGATATGTTTATTGATAATGGCGATAACACTTACACCGTTCGCTTCTTTAATCAAGGTGTTGCTGACTACGTCACAGTAGACCAATATTTGCCCGTCGCTTCGTCAGGCCAGTTCACATACGCTAGCCAAGGTGGATACTACAATCGCACCTCCACTGAATTGTGGGTTGCTCTAGCAGAAAAAGCTTACGCTCAAGTCAACTCTTCAGGCTGGACTTATCGCTGGAATAATGACCACTCCAACTCTTATCAGGGCATCAACAACGGTTGGTTTGGAGATGCGATTCGTGACATCACAGCAAAGAGTTCTTCTATCCGCAATTCGCTAAACTTTGATACTTTGGTCAACGCCTTTGCAGCCGGCAAGATGATCGGTGTCAATTCAAAAGCAAGTGGTCAAATTTCCTCTACAGTTGTCTACAATCATGTTTATGTATTAACGGATTACAACTCATCCACCCAAAAATTCACCTTGTTCAATCCCTGGGGAGTCAGTGGTGGATATGAAAATGGTTCCTCCAAGCCCGGAACATTGAATATAACCTGGAACGAATTGACTGCAAACTTCAGCAGTTGGGATTCTTCCGTAAGTTAATAGCTGTATAGCGCCAGTCACTCAATAAAAAAGGAGGAGGGTCAAGCCCTCCTCCTTTTTTCTGATACACAACTCAACTGTTAGTGAGATGGTAGGTGATTAGCGGCATTGTTTTCTGAGATATAGCGTTCACATCCTGTTCAAAATCTCCAAGCAACATCTTAATTTGTTCAAGATGTTTAGGCTGAATTGTTCGCTGCCCTTTTAGCCAACGAGTAACCAGAGAACGATCTACTTGTAGAGCATCTGCCAGTTGTGCTTTAGTCATACCTTTTGCATCGAGTGCTGCCTGAATTGCATCACTTGTTAGCATTGGCGACTGAACACGAGTCCGTTCAGGCTTTAACGAAATAGGGGCATGGGCACCGAGCTTTTCCTGAATCTTTACTGAAGGTTTGATGATGACGATCGCCTTCAACCAGGTTGCTAACCAGTTACGGGGACGATACCCAGACCCAGACTCAGACTCATCACTCAACGACCAAGCAGGTCGGATACTTTCTGGATAAGTTGCTGGATCAAAATCGATTTCCCAGCCTAACTCTTTGAGAGTGAGTAAAGCACTGTCCCACTGATCGATCAACTTAACGCGGCGTAGTCGGTCTTTCTGAACATTCTCCAAGAGTTCTTTTGGCTCTAGCCGTTCTAGTAGAGTCTGCACTTCATAGCGACCATCGTCTCGAATCCGACTCATGATTGTCAGGAAAATGGCAAGTTTTGAAGCTAACCGTTGGCGATAAGGATTAATTTGAAGCGTACTTTTTGCCAAATAGCCATATTGGAAGAGCGCTTCCTTGGCACTACCATCGCTGGCATTGAGAAACTTTTCGGTCCAAACTCCAGGACGTACCTTGATATATAACTCATCTGGGTCGCCTGCCTCGTAGGTTGGGGAATCTGGCTGGTTAATATCCATTGTCAGCGCCAACTGACCCGCATAGCCTAACCCTTCTAAAATCCACATTGCGCCCCGCTCAACGTTATATCGTTTTGCGCCAATGTTAATGTTTTTGACTAACACGGAGAGGCTACAGACTAGTTCTACGAGATGTCCAATCTTTTTGAGTTTTTGGGCGATCGTGATATCTGTGCGCTTATCCCAACCAAAGAGCCGGATCAGGTCAGTTCCCTTTAAGCGAATTTGCTCTGCCCATGGCTCATCTGAATCGGTCGCATAGGAGGAAAAAATGAGAAACACATAGGCAGCTTCCGGTCCAAACTGCTGAATAATTTCCCATGCAGCTTTGCCTGGAACCAGCTCAATTTGTTGACTGGAGGGGCTTTGACGAACAATCTGATGCTGAATAAACCCTTCCCCAACGAGCTTCTGCCAATAGGGATATTCTCCATCTTCCCATTGCGAATTAATCAGGGCTTGGGCACCTGTGAGAATAGGATAACCCGTTGCTACGCGTTCAAATTCTGTATCTTGAAATAAAGGCTCACGTATAACAGCATCAACAGATTGAACACCCAGCAATTTATCAATTTCAACTGTATTTTGCCCTGATAGATCTAAATAACGTAACCATTGACTCGCTGTGTGAAAAGCACAGGCACTCACGACTAATGATTCACGCCATTCATCACTATCGGTCAAGTTAACCCCAGCTTCTAGTGATAACATTCCTGCGACTGAGCAGTCGGATGGGATTAACCCTTCTCGCTGCCACTGGTCAAGCCGGATTAAAATCCAGCTTGCTGTTTGGTTCCAAAACTCATCCGTTCTCAGCACTGAGCGGAATCGGCGCTCAATCCTCAGGAGTGTTTGTTTTTGCAGAACGCCAAGCTTTTCTGTCTCGCTGTAGAGGTTCCGTGCATCTGCTCTATCTTTGGCCCGTGTGTTTGCTAGATGCAGTCTGAATTGATTGATTCCAGTAGCAACATTAACCAGGACTAGATTTAGAAACGATTTGTCTGCTTTTAATTTTGCAGCAAGATCTAGCACCTGTGTCTGATCTGGAGAAACTGACGTGAGGTTGGGAGAAAGAGGCTCTGCCAAGACAGGAGTAGAGGCTAGGACAAGGTTATCAGGCTGATTCACAGGTGCTACACAGAACCGATTCACATCGGCATAGTATAACCCTGAACGCGGAAGATCAAAATCGGTGGTTGGAATTGACAATACAGAGAAACTTACTTCAAGCCTACGTTGCCCAGTCTGAATTGGTTAGCCCGCTCACCCGTAAGAGTATAGCGATCGCCCCATTATTTCTTAATTGCCCCACGAGACTAGGATCATACAACTTTGTCTCTAGGATCTATCAACATCAAACAAACGTACTAGCAGTCGTATGCTTTTATCAAATGCCGCGCTATGTAGGAAATGGTTCGATCAGCAGGATCGTTTGTGGGCTAATTTCTCCGATTTATTCCGATAAAAATCTGCGAGAAGTTTAAATTGCTTAACAATTGACAAAATTGACACAAATTCTAGAATCCAGTTACGTTGTCTGGTTTGGTTAGGTCTATCTCACGTGAACCTAGATGGACTTAACAGCATGAAACTCCTTCCCCGCTTTATTTTTAGCAGTTTAGGGATTCACTTCATCCGACCTGTCACTTGTCCAAGTGATGAAGAGTTGACAAATTGACGCTAGATTCTAGGATTGGGCAACAAAATTTTTAGCTTAAAGTAGTTGTCACTAGATATAGCGTAGCTAAGAACCTAGAGAGGGCTTTGTTTCAACCCAAGCAACTAGGGATAGATAAGCAGTAAAGAATTGACAAATTGACAAAGAATTCTCGAATTAAGCAACAAACATTTGGTGAAACGAAGTTGACAAAGTTGACAGGTTGCCTAGTATCTCAAAACATTATTGCCAGTTGAGTCTAGATTAGCGAAACAAAATGTGTTGACAAGGTTGACAGGCTTTCTAGAGTGGCGAAACAAAGCTATGGAAGGGCGATTGCCATTGCTCTAGTATGACACTACGAAAAAAAGTGTTGCTAAATTTTTGCGCCTAGAATCAACTAACAATCTGATCATGGAAATAAGGCAGCTAAATCATTTCAGCTATTGTTGCCAAGTCTAAAGGGGAGTTTGAGCAAACGGTGTTGACTCAACTGATGGTGGACAAAAACAGGTTGTTTAATAATCAGACGCAATACCTATCAAGAGAATCTTTAGGGTTGTAGACCTCTAATCATTCGCAGCTTTCACCAAATTGTGAGAGCAACATTTGTGTGCAAATTAAAAGTTCAGAGTTTGGTATGAAAGAAACCAGCACAATCCGCTTTGAAAGCGTATGTGAGTGGGAAGACACATTTCTATCGCTGTTTCCTCACCGCTTTGACTACATTTGGGCAAGACATCCTGATTTAGATGCACCTGTCGAGTGGAAAACGGAGAGCCGTCACCCTTTATCAGATCGTTTGATTCGTCAGGGTGCTTATCTTTATGGTGTTCGCTTTGGAGCTGAGACTAACTATTGCCTACTGGACATTGACGCGGGTAGTCTCTATCATCCCAAACGAGATCCGCTGGCAGTTTCGCGAATTGTGGCTGCGTTGGAGCCCCTTAGTTTGGTCCGGTATATTGCCTGTACCTCTAGCTATAGTGGCGGTTTGCATCTCTATTTTCCGTTTCAACAGGTTCAAAGCTCTTGGCAGTTGGCGATCGCCATTGCCTGTTCGCTTGAAAATGCTGGCTTTAAGCTTCAACCTGGACAATTGGAAGTTTTTCCAAACCCAAAGCCCTATGCAGCAGATGGCAATCTAAGTTTGTTTAACGCTCACCGATTACCGCTACAAATCGGTTCTTATTTATTAAATGAGGCATGGCAGCCCGTTTGGACTGATTCTCAAGCCTTTGTAAACCAATGGGTATTTGCTCAGCAGTACAACGACATTGATGAAAAAACACTCAAACAAATCCTTAAACAGGCAAAGCGAAAACATTTCGGCATCTCTGGTAAAGCTGAGAAATTTATCAATGATCTAAATGCTGAAATCGAATTGGGTTGGACAGGACATGGACAAACTAATCGATTGCTGGGACGTATCACTATGAGAGCTTATATTTTTCATCACGTTCTCTCAGGTGGAGAACCACTGAGAGGAGAAGCTCTTGTGGGTGAAATTTTTGAAATAGCTCGATCCTTACCTGGCTATCAGGAATGGTGTCGTCATCAGCATGAAATTGAACACCGGGCAGAGGAATGGGCACGGTGTATTGAAAGTAGTCATTACTTCCATTTTGGAGATCAGAGTAAAAAGGTTTCTACTACTTTGCACGATCCAGAACTGG
The DNA here is from genome assembly GCF_014696015.1 of Oculatella sp. FACHB-28. NCBI lineage: Bacteria > Bacillati > Cyanobacteriota > Cyanophyceae > Oculatellales > Oculatellaceae > Oculatella > Oculatella sp. FACHB-28. Next base: position 113,665 of record NZ_JACJPJ010000057.1, read on the forward strand.
TGAGTGCAGTTGATCAATCTCCATCCTGGAATCAACGTCAGTCTGCTGCAACCAGAGATCGAATTAGAAGGGCGATCGCAGACTTGCTTGAGAAAAATAGTTTGCCTGTAAAGGCGACAGCTCGATTTCAAACTTTGCTGCAATACGGTGTAGGTGGGGCATCTCTTTATCGTCACCGAGACCTGTGGCATCCTACTTATTTTGATGTTAGCTGTTTTGATATTGATTACTCGGATGGATCTCCTGTAGAAAATGAGTCTTCATATGAGTCACCTGTGGAAAAACCCCCAGACCCCCAAAACTTCAATACGGACAGCCAGTTAGATAGCGTTAGTTACGCATCTAACTGGCTCAGTCCTTCAAGCTTATTATCTATGGATGGCGGTAATAGTAAGTCTGGACAGGGATTGGGCGATCGCGTTGCCTCTAGTACTCCTTTAGACGACAGTAATGGTGATACCAAGGTTGACAACGCTGCCTCTGCCAAATTTGCTCCTCTCACCACCTCAGACTCACTTTTGGGAGTGCAATATATCCAGCAAGCGTTATCTAACGTTAAAGCGGTTCAAGCAGCGTTTCAGGAGACTGCTTGTCTGGCTCAAGCACAACATCAGCGTCTTAAAGCGGAAGCGGCAGAACAACGACATATTGCCCGGATGCAGCAGTTTCTTGACTCTGGCGACCCGATTTTGGTTGCAGAAGCGATGGCATGGGCACGGGCTAATCCAGGAGTCTTGCAACTGAAATGATTTCAGTGCTCTCTTTAACTAGACTTCCTGCATGAATCGCTTTTTGAGGCGTGAATGGTAGCGTAGAAGATCTATTCTTTAGAGTTTCTTCCCAGGAGAAGGATAAGAGGAAATGATAGATTTGGGTGTTTGATTTCGCAAAAGTCTTTTAACTATTGAGAGTTCGCCTGATTGAACCTAGCTATTTGCCTCAAAGCAGATGTCTTTTAACAGCACTCACCCATGACAAAAGTAACTCGTTTGGTACTGATTTCAAAAGTTGCGATCGCTCTCACTTTGGCTGCGTTCGGAGTCCAAGCTTCTCCTGCTAGAGCAGGCTCTTTGGTACTTGTGGGTGGAGAATGGGCTTTTCCTGGCAGTGGTGGTAGTGAGGAAACCTACGGGGTTTCTATCTACCAAAAGATTGTTGATTTAGCAGGGGGAACTGCTGGTGCCAAAATTGGCATTATTTCTACTGCCAGTTCTAATCCGCCTCGTTCGGCAGGCTTTTATCTTGAAGATTTTGAGATTTTGTACGGCGATTCTGTGGATGTAGAGTATATCCCAATCACGCGGGATACTTGCAGTGATTATAAGAATGACCCCAATTCTTCAGTTGTGAGTCAAATTAGTGATCGCAACGCCTTTATTTTTACGGGTGGGGATCAGTCTTTTATTACTGACTGCTTCTTCAATGAAGATGCAGCGACTCAGACTCGTACTGATACTGCGTTGATTGAGTCGTTGCGACAACAGTTCGATAAGGGTGCAGTGATTGCGGGTACTAGTGCTGGAACGGCTGTGCAGCCTAGCGAACCAATGGTGACAAACGGAGAAAGCTACGAGGGATTGCGGGATGGTCCAGTCAGTCTTGTAGGCAGTCCACCGTTCGATAATACGCTGTACTATAACCCGTTGGGAGGGTTGGGCTTCTTTGAATATGGTTTGTTAGATAGCCACTTTAGCGAACGTGGAAGACAGGGACGGATCATTCGTCTAGCATCTGATTTGGGTGTTAACAAAGCCTATGGTGTAGATGAGAACACCGCTCTGGTCGTAACTGATGCGGGAACTGAAGCAGTCAACTTCTCGGTTTTAGGGCAGGGGGGAGTGTCTATCTTTGACCTATCCGAAGCCAACGTGGGTGAAAAAAATAGTTATTGGACAATCGGTGGAGTTACAGAAGCCTACTTGAATGAGGGTGATCAGTTCAATCCCCTGACGAATGAGGCTGCTTTTGGCAATAAAACGCCGATTACAAACGAGCAATCTGGTGAGGTTCCACTAGAAAGAAATATTTTCAGCTATTTTGATGATGAACTAGGTACCTGGACTGATCCACGAGCCTTCACGGAAACGGCGATCGCCCTGTTTAACAGTACCGAAACTCAAGCCTTTGGTCAGAGTCTTGAGTCTAATCCAACCTATGGTGTAACTCTGACTAAATCTCCTGGGGCAACTGGGTTTTCTGGCACCGATAGCCAGGGAAATGTGCGCTATTCCTTTGAAGATTTGGAAATTGCGATCGCTCCTGTCCCTGAGCCTGGGACACTGTTAGGTTTATTTAGCATTGGCGCACTAGGACTGGGATATCGACTTCAACAAAAGCGTTAGTCATAAGCGTGATTCTTAAAGGGAGGTAGGCTTCGGTCTGCCCCTTTTTTGTTCTCATCATTTACATGACAATGCGGCTGCTCCCCACCAAACACTCACTTGTCACGTTGGCATTATTGAGGAATGATTTGACTCACATGACCTGCTATGATTTGCCAGCGGTTTTGTCGTTGCATCCAGACACGAGTAAAGCGATAAGTTTCTGAGAAAGCTTGACCGTTAAGAACCCCACCAATTTCTGCTTTGAGGGTGACGACGACGCAATCGCTACTGTAAGGATGAAACTGGCGATCGCTAATCTCCAACTTTGTGAACCGAAAAACTCCAGAGCGGTATGCGTCCAAATCGGATTGCTTGTTACTTACAAAACCAGTGTGCATTGTCCAAACCAGGTCGTCGGCAATCAGCTCATCCAGTACAGCAACATTGCTAGTGAGCATAGCTTGCTGCAATTTTTCTTCCAAATTTTCGATAGTTCTATTATCCATCGCTGGTTTCCCCTCTATGGGTTGAGGAACGTTTAAGTTTTACTGAGATTAACGGCGTTGTTGCATGGAGGAGTTGCGGATAGGCGAGGTGATAGGTTTGAAGTACCACCAACAAACCTTCACAGCAATGAGCTACCGTATCTGCAACTGGTCTGAGTATAACGCTGGGCTCAAGCAACGAGGAAGCCTAACGTTTTGGATAGACCAATCGGCATTGGAAGGGTGGATAGAGCCGTACTTAAGCGGTCAGCCTGGAGCATCGAACCAGTATAGCGACTTGGCGATTGTGACGATGGCGAAGGAGAGTGGAAAACTCGGCAACACGGAGTGGGTAAACGACGCACTTGGCGCAAATTGCACGTGGGAGTCGATGAGGCAACAGGAGAAATCCTGGCAGCAGTGGTGAGCACCAATGACGTGCATGATGGTGAAGTCTTAGATGATATCCTCGAGCAGATTGAAGCAGACATTGAGCAAGTCACAACGGATGGAGCCTACGACCATAGTCACTGCTACGAGGAGATTGCCGAGCGAGGAGCCAAAGCGGTGATTCCACCCCGCAAGGATGCAGTAATTTGGCAGCATGGTAATTGCAAAGCTCCACCCCATCCTAGGGACGAGAATCTCCGCTACATTCGCAAGCATGGGCGCAAAAAGTGGAAACGGGATTTTGGCTATCATCGTCGGTCCTTAGCAGAAACGACGATGTTTCGCTTCAAGGTGATCTTTGGCGGTAATCTCACCACTCGCAAGTTTGACAATCAGGCAGCCGAGTTATTCATCAAGTGTGCTGCTCTCAATCGCATGATCCAAGTTGCAAAGCCTGATAGCTATGAAGTTAAAGCTTAATCTCAACCTAGTTTAGAACTTGATTGGCTCAATTCTCAATCATGCAACAACGCCGAGATTAACTGCAATAACTTCGCTACTGAGAACAGTAATCTTCATTTTAGGATAGCGCTCGCTCTGGCTTGCTCTCATCTCACAGCAAAGGGTGAACTGATTCCTGTATGTTCTGCATTTTCCTCTGTAGTTATTAACCCGGCAATGTAAGTTCCAAAAGGGAATCTAGCGTTTTCGACGGTTACAGCCTAGAAAATGCAAGATCAATGATTGCCGGTTTAATAGGTTTTCCTAAAGATAAATTGCAGGAGTGAGTAAAATTGATAAACAATAGTACAATTGAACTATTGCGTGTGGGATAGCTCTATCACTTTAGGCGATCGCAATTCTCGATTATTCTTTAGCCAAAGGAGCGTACCATGAAGTTGAATTCTTACTTGATGTTTAATGGTCAGTGTGAAGCAGCGTTTAAGTTCTACGAACGGTGCTTAAACGGGAAAATCACAGATATGATGACCTATGCACAGTCTCCAGACCCATCTATGATTGCGCAGATGCCCTCAGAGTGGCGCGATCAAATCATGCATGTTGCACTGATGATAGACGATCAGGAATTAATGGGTTCTGACAATCCCCCTGGATACACGGAAGAGCCAAAAGGGTTCTCCGTATCGATTGGACTGGACAATCCCTCGGAAGCAGAGCGCATCTTTCACGCATTGGCAGAAAATGGAACGATCCGGATGCCGCTCCAACAGACGTTTTGGGCTTACCGTTTTGGAATGTTAGTCGATCAATTTGGCATTCCCTGGATGATTAATTGTGATCAAGCCGCCTGATGCCCAGCTCAAGAAATACTGTAGTTTTTTGAAAGAATAAGGAGATAAAGCAATGGAGACTAATACAGTTCAACAGGAGTCAATGATGCATTCTGAACCTCAAAAAGAACATCATTGGCTCCAGAGATTAGTTGGTGAATGGACATATGAAACTGAAGCATTAATGGGGTCAGATCAGCCGCCAGCCAAATGTACGGGAAACGAAAGTGTGCGATCGCTCGGCGAACTTTGGGTTGTGGCAGAAGGATACGGTGAGATGCCCGATGGTGATACCGCAACAACCATGATGACGCTTGGCTATGACTCCCAAAAACAACAGTATGTAGGCACTTGGGTTGGGTCAATGATGACCTACCTGTGGACATACAAGGGTGAGATGAATACCACTGAAACGGTGCTGTCACTCCACAGCGAGGGTCCTGCAATGTCTGGTGAAGGGAAGATGGCAGAGTATAAGGACGTGATTGAGTTTAAGGGCGATGACCACCGAGTGATGACTTCTCACCTCTTGAAGGACGATGGACAGTGGCAACAGTTCATGACTGTGAATTATCATCGCAAGTAATCTGAACCTTGTCTAATCAGTGCTTTGATGAGCTCTCTCGATCACACAATTCTTTGGCAGAGATTGGATCTGCCTGGACACGACATCTGCCGACTCTGGAAATCTACTGCTGGCTGGCAATTATCCGGTACAGCGATCTTCCTGTTCGAGCAGATGCCGTGCCTCCTTGCTTATGAGGTGAGTGTTAATAACAGTTGGCAGACCTGTGCTGCCAGTGTTTCGGGTTTCGTTGGTCAATCAGACGTTGCGCTAGCGATCGCTCCTACTTCGAACGGACATTGGAGTATCAACGGAATAGAGTCCCAGGAAACAGCAGGCTGTATGGACCTTGACCTCGGCTTTACGCCAGCCACTAACTTGATCGCAATCCGTCGCATGGCGTTGAGAGTTGAGGAACAATCACGAGCCCCCGTAGCATGGCTGGACTTTCCAGACTTCAAACTAAAACAACTTGAGCAGTACTACCGTCGTGTCTCAAGCTATGAATATGAGTATGCGGCCCCCGACGTAGACTATGCTGCAACATTAGAAGTTGATCGTTTTGTGGCACGCCTACAAGTGAAAGCCACGGAACCATCAGTACCGGATGACTTCATCTAATTACTAATTCCAAAAATTAGGGATACAGAGGGAAGGGCACCCCGCCGAGGGGTGCCCTTCCCTCTGTATCCTCTTTGTAGAGAAACGGTATAACTCTCCTATCAATTGCATCCGTTACGTGTTGCACGTGTTGCACGTGTTGCAGTAGAATTGCCCTAACTCGTAGAATTTACACGTTAGGAAAAAGTACCAAAGTCTTATTAGTGTAAACTTTGTTTAAGTTTCAACATAACCGTATTGCAAGATGGTTTAGGCAGTTCAATTGATTTTCTTGTTGCCCAGCGTACCTTTGCGGAAATACGGTTGAGATTACATTAATCTAGGGCTCAAGGTTCAAAGAATCTTCATACAAATCGCTAGTCTTTGAGGCAGCGAGAGGATATTGTGTTGGGAGTAATGCTCGGCATTTGCATCAAAAGTTGCGCAAAAGCACGAATTGCATCTAACTTCTATATAGGTCAATACCTTTTGTGCAACAAACAGTCTGTTTTGGCTTCTACCTGCTCTGACTATAATGTAGTAACGAACCAGGCTAGAACTGTACTAGTCACCAGAATATTTCAGGTCATCGCCACAGCTTAGGGTGTAAGCTTTCCAGGTTCGAACCTAATGCAGTTAACACTTAGTGTTGCTATCCGCCTAGCTGATTGTGCTTCTATCGCTGCTAATTGTGCTTCTACCTGTAGTCATATTTTTGGGAAAATTGTCCTGCTTAACTTGATGTTGTTTCCCTAGCTGATTGGTTGTCTTGCTGTCAGTTCTACATTAATTGTTCAACCCTTCCCTCGAAGGGCTGTTTTGCTTATCTCAATGGCACAAAGTGACTGTCTACTCAATACATTCCCTGTTGATTCGTCATGGTCATACCGGCAATTTATAACTTTGCGTTTCAAGCGCAAGAGTTGCCCCAGAAACTGAACCACGCAACTCAAGATTTGCTTGAAGGCACGCATACGGGCTATTGGCTTTGTGAATTTCCTGCTGCTCCTAAAAACAGTCAAGTCAATCCGTTATATATTGCTTTACTAGAAGGACGGGTTGTCTTCTCAGGGAAACAACAGTTCTCCTGGCCGAGCTTGCTTGAAACACTGCAGCGTTATATCCCTCGTCTCCGCCACAGCAGCGTCAGGCAAACGATTCTCACTTTAGAGCGGAAACTCACTTCAACGCAGCATAATGCAAAACGCATTATTATTCCCAGGCTGTTGAACGAACTGCGTAAGCTGAGCCTGGTCGAGCAGTCAGAAATTACCCAAGCATTGCGGCTGAAGATATTGTCAGACCTGGACCTGTGTTTGTTTGATTGTTCAGGACAAGCTCAGTTTTTGCCATCCCCTCAGTTACACGTGGAATCTCCAATTCCCGGTTTTGAACTAGAAAGCTTGCTTTCTGATGTTCAAAAGCGACAGGCGTTATGGCATAAACTCCAGGCTCAGATTCCTTCTATGGATAGCGTTCCAACTCTCAACACTGAGGCGGTGTCCCGCTCAAATTTATCGATTGAACAAAAACGACGCTTGGAAAATCTGGTTTTACATGGCAAAACCTTGAATGAGATTGCTGAAACGCTAGCTCAAGATTCATTAGAAATTGCTAAAGGGTTTGCCAAACTGGTCAACGAAGGATTAGTTACGCTTGACACATCTACCGCTGCTATTGTTCCAGAGATTGTCATTGTTGACGATTCTCCAATCATTTTGAATCAGTTCAAGCGTTTGGTTACGACTTGGGGCTATCAGGTGAAGCTCTCTCAAAACCCTGCTACTGCACTTAAAACAATCCTGTACTCCAACCCGGCAATTATCTTTCTAGATATCAATATGCCGGAAATAACGGGCTTTGATCTGGTTAAGCAAATTCGTCGTCAGCCTAAGTTGGCTTCGGTTCCTTTAGTGATGTTAACGGCTGAGAAAACGCTTTCCAATAACTGGCGAGCACAGTGGGGTGGCTGTAAGTTCTTGTCAAAACCGGTGGTGATGCAGGAGGTACCACGATTTCAGGTTGAGCTTCGAGAATTGTTAGGAGAATTAGCGCCGCTACAAGCCTCAAATCAGGTTGAGACGCATTTAGTCCAGGAGAAGTGATCATGAGATTTCTAATTGTTGATGATAGCGCTGTAGATCGGCATTTCTTAACATCCTTACTTGAGGGAATGGGGCATCAGGTTGAGTCTTGCGAAAGTACGGCAGGGGTGATTGATAAGATTGCGACTGGCAATTACACCGCTGTATTTCTTGACATTGTCATGCCTGAACAGGATGGCTATAAGTTTTTGCGGGAGTTGCGTTCTAACCAGAACACGGCAAAGCAGCATGTCATCTTTTATTCCAGCAAGAAGACTGCTGTGGAAATCAATTATGGAATTAAACGAGCTGGGGCAAATGACTATTTGCCGAAACCCATGACTCGCGAACGTCTCGAACAAACCTTGCAAAAGTTCTAAAGTTTGAGGCCAGATATGATAGACGCTGCGGCAGAGGGTCTTATGCAGGGAGAGACGGAGTTGACAACGTCGCCGTCTCTGCAAGATCGCTATATTCTCACTCAAGTTGGAGATCAACAATTTGCTTTTCCGTCGGTGTGTGTGGCTGAGATTTTGTTGATTGAGCGATCGCAAATCTTAGCGTTGCCCTTTTACGATGCGGCCATTCTGGGAGTGGTTCATAATCATGGACGGATTGTGCCGCTGGTTGAAATTCAGCGGTTGTTTAAGAAAACATCCGGATTAATGCGAGAAACCGTGAATGTGGTGCAGCTAAGCCAGGAGACTGAGCATCTGGCAGGTATTGGGATTGTAGTTGATCAAATTTTGGATAACCGTTCGCCTGGGCAACTTCCCGATGACGTATTGGGTGTTGCTGCATCTAAGCTTTCTGGAACTGTATCGTCGCCTGTTCAGGGATCAATTCAGCTTTTTCGTCCTGAACTGTTGAGCGATCGCCTTTGGACACCTCAATACTGGCATTAAATCCCGAGGAACCAATCGTATTGCTGTAGGGGTGGGTACCACTCACGCTTGGCGAAGACCTGAATGACTAGGGACGTGAACTGTGAGAGTTAGTGATACCGATTTGAATAGATTTCGCAACACATCAATTTCTGTAAGGGCGCACTGCGGTGCGCCCCTACACGCCTCTGCAACGTCCTCAAATTAAATCGGTATGAGTACTGCCTACCCTGCAAAAGATGGTATATGAACTGGACCGTTTTGCTTGAAACCTCATTCACCCTTAAACGAGAAGAACTGTGAAACGTAGACATTTACTTCGTCAACTCACCATTGGCACCGCTACAGCAGGCACTCTAGCTGCGTGCAGCAACCAACCCCAATTTTTTGGCTCTCAAGTTCAATCAGGTTCTCAGCCCCGAGTTGAGTGGCGAATGGCAACCAGTTGGCCCGAAAACTTGGATATTGTGTTTGGGATAGCAAAACTGATTTGCGATCGCGTTAGTGAGTTAACGGGTGGAAATTTTCTGATCACAGCCTTTCCTGCTGGTGGAATTGCCCCTCCTCTGGAAATCTTGGATACCATCCAGGCGGGCACTGCCGAATGTGGTCACACGGCTGGCTATTACTACACCTCCAAAAATCCAGCTTTTGCCTTTGCGACCAGTGTGCCGTTTGGGCTAAGTCCTAACCAACATCTAGCCTGGATGTATGGGGCAGGTGGGTTAGACCTGCTGCGGGAAGTGTATGCCGACTACAACGCAATCAACTTTCCCGCAGGCAGTACAGGCAACCAAATGGGAGGTTGGTTTAAGCGAAAAGTAAACACCCTGGCTGACTTGAAGGGGCTAAAAATTCGGATGCCGGGTTTGGGTGGAGAGGTGATGAAGCGTTTAGGGGCAGCCGCCCAAACTCTCCCGCCTGAAGAAATTCCACCTGCTCTTGAGCGAAATGATATTGAGGCAGCAGAGTGGGTTGGCCCTTACGAAGATGAGAAATTAGGACTAAACAAAGTTGCTCCATTCTACTACTACCCAGGATGGCATGAGCCTGGAACCACTTATGAACTGATTGTGAATCGTGGCTCCTGGGATCAGTTGCCTACCGGCTATCAGCAAGCTCTGCAAGCTGCTGCTGCTGAAGCTCAGATTATGATGCTCTCGCAATATGACGCAGCCAATCGCGAGGCATTGCAGCGATTAGTGAGTAGTGGAACGGAGTTGACCCCTTACTCTAGCGAAATTATCAATGGCGCACAAGCCGCAGCCCTGGAGCTATACGAAGGATTTTCTAGCCAGGATGGCGGTTTTCGTAGGATTTATGACAACTGGAAAGGATTCCGCCAGGGAATTTATCAATGGAATCGAATTAACGAACAGAGTCTGGGTGAGTTTATATCTCCTAGTTAGATATCTTTCGCTTTCATGCAACTTAAATAACGTAGGAACCTATCGTTATGCCTGCCCAACATCAGAACGTATCAGATTCCCAACAGAATACTCCTAAAAATACAGCGAATTCAGCCCCATCTGCTCAAACTTCGCCTTCTCCTGGAGGTCCAGCAATGATGGATATCGCTACCTCAAAGTTAAGACAATCGCTTAGAAGATCGGGTCTGAATCTCTCGAAAGACTACCTGCTAGGCAGGGGATTGAGCATTGGTGTTAAAGCGACTATTTTGGCAACTGTGTTTGGTGTGCTGCCTGTATCGATGGTGGGTTGGTATGCCTATCGTTCTGGAGACAGTGCGATTACTCAACAGATTGCTGAGGAAAAGTTGCTTGAGGCAAATCAGCTTTCTGACCAGGTGAGTCGCTTCCTGGAAGAACGATTGGCTAACATCAAAACGGTCGCCACGATCGCCCATCACCTCATTGAAGATGAGGGAGTGGGTAATCTTAGTGTCACTTCTCCACAGCGGGCCGTGCTGGAGCAAGCTGCATCAGAGGAATTTACTACATTTGTTCAAGACTATCGAACCTACTCAAGTATTGCTTTATACGATCTCCAGGGTGAGGTGATTGCCCAATCCCAAGGTTCTGCGCGGGAACTGAATCAGAAAGATGCGGCTTACTTTCAGCAAGTTCTCAGCACAGAACAAGCCGTTGTGAGTGAACCGAATACAACGACGGGTGTAGATGGCACAGAGAGGCTCTCCATCTATGTAGCGGCTCCGGTCGCAGATGAGTCTGGAAGAACAATCGCGGTCGTTGCAGCCAGGATTCCGGTAGAGTATGTGGGCAACGCAGTTCTCAGAACAGCGAGCTTGCGCGAGGGAACAACCTACCGGCTGGTGGATAGTTCAGGCAATGTGTTCCAAGACTTACCTGATACTGACAGTAATGCACTAGGTGGGGCGATCGCTGAGGCGGTTCCCCTTTTCCCTGAAGTGAGTGCCGAAAAACGGCAGCAAGCCTGGTTAGCAGAGTCCGCAACGGGTGAACAGCTAAATGCCTATGCCCCCATCAGAACGGCTGCAAACCTGGATTGGAGCGTTGTCACCTCAGTTGAATCTAATGTTGCTTTTGTGCCTCAGGGTCAGTTGTTGCGAGCGATCGCCCTGGGTACAGTCCTAACTGCTCTCGTCGCGGCTGCGTTGGGTGCGTTTTTAGCAAAACGGGCCACTGACCCAATTCAGCGAGTCACCAAAACGGTTGAAAAGCTGGGACAAGGTGAGTTAGAAGCCCGAATCCCAGTGCGGGGTAGTGATGAGTTTGCAATTCTGGGTGCCAACGTCAACCAGATGGCGGCCCAGATTCAAAACCTGCTGCAAACCTTGCGCCAAAACTCGGAGCAGTTGAGCCATCAAAACGATATGTTGGCAAGTCTGGCTCAAAATGAAGCGCTGATTCAAGGAGATGCTCAAGAGGTGGCTAAAGCCTTTACTGAGACGATCGCCCAAACCATCCAGGTGGATTGCGTCAGCATTTGGGTGTATACGAGCGATCGCACTGGACTCACCTGTCTGGATCAGTATGACCATTCCACCAAACAGCATAAAGATGCAGATATCTTGACCGCGATTCATGCAAAGGAGTATTTTCAGGCGATTGATACGGTGATTGCCACCACAAATGCTATTGCTAACCCTGCAATTTATAACCTCTTTGCAAATGAGAAAATTGCATCTGGTATTCAGTCGGTCTTAAACATTCCAATTCAGATTGGGGGTCAAACGGCTGGCGTGATTCGCTGTGACCGCAACGCTGAGCGGGCATGGCAGGCAGATGAACAAACATTCGTCACCTCAGTCGCAAACCTGGTGTCAATTGCGATAGAAAGTGAGATTTTGCAGCAAGAAGTGAGTCATTTGCTAGACGTTGTATCTGAAGTAGAAGAAGGAGATTTGACCACTCAGGCAAGAGTGAGCGATCGCACCACAGGACTGGTTGCAGATACTTTTAACCGTTTGATTGAGCGCCTCACAGATGTAGTGACTCAAGTGGTTGAGGCGGCTCAGCAGGTTTCAGAAGGAGCCAACCAGCAAAAGGCAATGGCTGAAGTTGTGGCGACTAACACCGAACAGCAGGCACAGGCAGTTACTCAGGTTTTGCAATTGACCGAGCAAGTTGAGCAAATGGCGCAAAGCTCGGCTGAGAAGGCCAGAGCAACTACCACTTCGCTGGAAAGTGTGCGGTTCACTGTGGAACAAGGACAGGGGGCGATCGCTACTTTGACGCAAGGAATTGAGGTCTTGCAAGAAGGTACTAACCGGATCGTGCAACAGATGAAAACGCTAGGCGAATTCGTCGGACTTGCTGACCAGTTTGTGCAGGAACAAAGCCAGATTGCTTCCCTGACTCAAACACTCGCACTCAACGCTTCGCTGGTCGCTGCTCGTGCCTCTGAGCAACGCGACCCCAGACAATTTGCTGTTGTTGCCCGTGAGTTTGATTCGATCGCCAATCAGGTGGGTCGATTGGCGCAGCAAACCAACGAAGGACTGGTGACACTAGAGCAACGCAGTACCCAAATTCATAGTGTAGTTTCGATCATTGATGCCAACATTCAGAACCTGGGAGGCTTGGTGAGAGGCTTCACTGAAGGGGTTGATCAATCCAGTCAGGTATTTAGCAGTGTCCAAGTGGTGACAGAGGAAACTGTAAATGCAGGTGAGGCAGTAACTCAATCCAGCCAGGCAATCGTAAATGCGGCTCAGTCTGCGGCTCAAGTGGTTCGAGACATTGCCGAAATTGCTACCCAGACGGCGGGCTTGTCTCAACGCACCCGCACTCAGTCTGAGGAAATGAATCTGCTATCTAATCAACTGCTGCAAAGTATTGAATTCTTCCAGTTGCCAACCTTAAAAGGCGACAAAACGGTAATTCAAACACCTGTAGATCTCTCTCAGGCAAAGGTTCCAACTGTGGATATCTCTGCTAACACATCGGACAGGGTTGAAACGCATCTCTCGGCTCAAACTGTTCCTAAGCGATCGCTCTAAACAGTTTCAAGCAGGTTTCATGTTGGTCTAAACAGGACAGGGTGTGCGGTTTGAAGTGTTTTGTATCGATTTTTCGGCAACTTTCATATTCCTGAACTTTATTCAGATCGTTTATGTCATTCACACCCCACACTCCCCGACCTTCCACCCCTAACTCTGCTAGTGGAATGAGTTTTCTCAGAGCGATCAATCAGCTTCCACTCATTCAACGGTTTCGCCTCAACTCGATTGGCACCAAGTTGTTTATCTCAGTTGTGGGAGGCGCTTTGGTAGGAGTGGGTGGCATTACTTTTCTGTTTGGCGAAATCGTTAAATACCAGGCAGAAGCACAAATCCAACAAGCTGTGAGTGATAAAGTACAGCTCTTGGATGGTCGTTTGGAACAAGCCGAGCTCTTTGCAGAGAGCCTGAGAACCAGCATCCTGGCGCTGCATCTTCGCAATACCAACTCAGCCGAAACCTATCGGCAGCTGCTATTTGAATTGTTTAAAGACCGCCCCAGTTTTGTTAGGGGCTTAGGCGTTGGTCAAAGTCAAAATGGTATTTTGCCTCAGCAACAGTGGTTTTCTGCCTACTACTATCTTGATTCGGGTGAACCAGATGCGGCTGGAACGTTATTGTCTCCGCCTTACAATGACGTTCGTTATGTAGACGGAACTCAAGCCAATAGCTTTTATCCTGAAAGCGATCGCTATCGCACCTTTTTTGTCCCTCAAGAGGACGTTTGGTCATCCCCTGCCTTAGAAGAGCAACACAAGACCACCTACTATGCTCAGATTCTAAAAGATGGTGCAGGTTGGTTGGGAACAGTGTTTGTCGAACTAGACCCCACTGCATTCAATGATGTAATCGAGGCACCCGTAACGCAAGGAGCCGGATATACAGCTCTGCTGACCAGAACCGGGCAGGTGATTGCCAATCCATCTGCTGCCACTGAGGCAGACCCGGTAGCCACCTATCAATCAGTTCCGGGGCTAGAACCTGTTTGGTCAGAGATGACAGGTCAAGCCGGAATTTTAGAAGGTGAGAAGGGGTACTGGGCCTACGAACAGATTCCCGAAAGAGAGTGGATTGCAGTTGCCTTTGTGCCCTATGAAGCAGTGTTTGACCGGGTCGCACTCATTACAGTGGGTGGAACGCTTGCCGTCGGGTTGGCTTTAGCACTGGTGGTGGCTCTGTCGGTGCGATCGCTCAATCACCGCCTGCGGCCCATGTTAGCTGAGTGTCATCGGATAGCTGGTACGGATACAGAAAAGATGGCCCTAGAGCAGCAAGACGAAGTAGAACAAATCTCCACTGCTTTCTTCAAAGCCCTAGAGCAGCTCAAACTTGATCAGGAACAAATTCAGCAAGATCTGGTTAATCGCGTCCAAACCGAAGAACAATTAAAGCAGATGGCGATCGCCGAGCAAGCCAATCAAATGCTGCAAACCGAAGTTGAGCAGCTTTTAAGAATGGTTGCGGCGATCGAATCAGGTGACTTGACGGTAGAAGCCCGCAGCAGCACTGGAGTGACTGGCTCAATCGCAAATACCCTAAATCGCCTGGTCGAGCGGTTAGGACACGTCATCGCGATTGTCCTGGGCACCACCGAATATGTTGCTCAAGGGGCAAACCAGTTAGAAAAATCGGCAGTCTCTGTTTCAAATAACGCTGAACAGCAAACAGAGTCCATCATCCAGGTGCAAAACCTGATCGAGACGGTGGATGACCTATCTCAAGAGGCTGCACAACAAATAACTGCTACTAGTGAAGCAGTTCAGTTAACTCAAGCCGCAACGCTCCAAGGACAGCAAGAAATCACCACTATTTCTGAAGGAATGAGTAGCCTTCAGCAAAACACAAACCAGATCACCAAACGGGTCGAAATGCTCACCAGTTATGTGGAACTGGCGGCCCAATTTGCCAAGGACCAAAAACGAATTGCCTCCATGACTCGGATTTTGGCGGTAAATGCGTCTATGTTGGCAAACCGGGCCGCAATGCAACAAGATCCACAACAGTTTGCCAGCATTACCCGTGAGTTTGAAACGGTTGCGGCTCAGGTAGACGACCTCGCATCTCAAACCAACCAAAGTTTGATTTTGCTGCAACAGAGAACCGACCAAATTCAAACTACGGTATCTGGATTGGACTATGACGTTCAAGAAATTAGTCAGCAGGTGAGTGACTTTACCGTTGGAGTAGACCAGTCTTTGCAGGTATTTAACACGATTCAAACGGCGAGTGAGCAAGTCGATCAAACTTGGCAACAGATGGTGCAGTCCAGTCAGGCGATCGCCACTGCCGTGCAAACTGCTTTGCAGTCTATTCGTACTATTGCAGCGATCGCCGTTGAAACATCCGAGCAGGCAAGTTTGACCAAGGCACAGACCCAACAAATAGAGCAATTAGCTCAAATGTTGCTCCAGACGGTTGACTTCTTTAAGTTGCCTCCTAGCACTATCCCCAACTCATCTCATGCACCTGCATTTCCTACCTTTCACAGTCAAACTCGCCAAAACGGGCACTCTGCTTTAGAGGAGACTCATCCGAGTACTGTGAATGTTGCAGTGAGTCAGCCTGATGTGGGTCAACTGATGAACTGATTGGTATTGCCTCGATTCAACCCATGAATTTTGTTCAAGGACGCTCACAAATTAGTCATCATGTCGATTTCAGACGTTGATCCTTTAAAAGATTCAGAAGCACTCGCCGAAGCCCAGTTGCAGCAAGAGCTACTCACCCTATTTATCGTCGATACGCAAGACTGTCTGCAACGCTATAACCAAATTACTAAGCGGCTCCATGCCGAGTCCTGGACGAGTGATATTCGGGAACTTTACCGGTGTATTCACACGATCAAAGGAGGTGCGGTCACGGTCACGGCTGAAGCGATTCTAAAGCTCGCAACTGTGGTAGAAGATTTGCTGTCCGACCTCCGCTACCTCGAACTGGCTCCTCCCTTGACAGACGGCTACCTGCAGCAAACATTACTAGAAACAGGTGAACTGTTAGCCAGCGCCTTAGATTTACCCACTTCAGATGAGTCTGCTGTTGCTCAAATTGCGCCGATTTTAACTCGGGTTCAATTCCTGCATGGAGAGGTGCGGGAGCGATATCTACCCACCTGGAATGAGCAAAAACAACTGCATCAGGAGTTTGCCGATCAGGGATTTGACATGATTGTGCTGGACCTGGAGATTGCGCTGGAACAAGCCCCAGCCCAAGGTTCTGTACTGGAAATGACACGTACCCTGGCGCAGCAAACGCTGACTCAACTTCAGCAGGTAGGGCAAGATTTGCAGTTTGCGGTGGGGTGGTTTCAACTGCTTGATCAGGCTCAGCAACTGTTTGAGCGTCCAGAAAACTCAATTTGGCGATCGCAATGGTTGCGTCTCTTTCACGTCTTAAAAACTTGTGCCAAACAAAGTGGTGCTCCGGTCGCTTTTGAGCTGAACTGGACAGAAGTACCTGAAGAAGACTGGACAGCAAACAGAGAAGTGAATTCAGATGTAACTTTAGAATATGCTCCTGTACAACATCAGTTTGACTCACTCAATTTACTGGATAGTGAGTTGATCAGTGAGTTAGACGATACATCAGAAGTCTTTTCAGAAAACCTTTTAGATAGTTCTTCAGATGATGCATTGCTTGATTTCAGTCAACCCCTCTCCTTCCTGGATGAGCCAGAGCAATCCGACGACCTGACTGATACCAGCCTCTTCCTAGATGATGCGAATCTTGCCGAAGGGCTGGTCCTCGAAGAAGATTCCCTCGATTTTCTCAGTCCTGCGTCTGACCAACCCGACCTAACGACAACAGCAGAAGTTGGATTCTTAGATAGGTTTGGAGATGAGTCTAACCTGTTAGATTTTAAGGTTGATTCAGGCTCAGATGATCTGGACTGGGCAGCAGATTGGAGCGATCGCCCCTCTGATGCAGCCTCCGACCAGCTTGAGCAGGTTGACATCACGGTTGACCTGACACAAGTGGAGGATTTACCAGAGTCGCCGAATCAATCTACTGACTCCATTGCTCCAGATTCAGCACAAGCGCAAAACCTTTCAGGTGCTCAAGCTCCGTCTGCTGCTTCTCCCCGGCATATCTTTCAAGCTCCGTCCGATCGCTCTAACGACCTTGCAGATAAAATTCAGATTCCTGTTCCTCTAGAAAAACTAGATCAATCAGCTCAATATTTAATAGAAACCTTACTTACGGCTCGTACAGCCCGTGGATTTTATCAAACGCTAAAAACTCAAATCAATCAGCTAGTGGCTTTGGCTCAGGAAGGTGCCCAACATATCACTTATCTTCGCCAAATTCAGGATGACTATGCCCTTTTAGATAACCTGAGACGCAATACTCAAGGTCCGACGCCCGAACGCTATCGGCAGGGTTACACAACCATTAACCGACTGCTAGAAACAAACTTAAGGCTATCTGAATTAGGCAGAGAAACAGAACGGGTGATTCGCCAGACGGCTGAGAGTTTGCAGAACTTAGATAGCAACCTGCTCAAGCTTCAAGATACGGTTGAAGATAGTCGCCTGGTGCCATTCGAAAATCTCAGCTTCCGGGCGAGAGCAGTCCTTCGAGATCTGACAACTCGCTACGGCAAACCCGCGCAACTGGTCGTACAAGGAGAGCAGATTGAACTGGATGTCAGCACTGCCCGAAACTTGGAGCCAGCTCTGCTGCACCTGATTCGCAATGCCTATGCTCACGGATTAGAGCCTGTCGATCAACGCCTCACTCAAGGTAAGCCTGAGCAAGGTACGATTTCTCTGTCCCTTCAACGACGTGGCAACACGTTTCAACTGTCTCTGCAAGATGATGGTCGCGGCATTGATGCAGAGGTAATCCAGACCAGGGCTGAGGCATTAGGCTTACCCCTAACCCAGGCTCAAACCCCAGTTGAGCTACTATCTGTGATTTGTCAGTCAGGATTTAGCTCTGAGACTCGCGCGAATATCACGGCTGGGCGTGGAGTGGGTATGGATGTGGTTTCGGCTCAGATTGCTCGAATTGGCGGAAAGTTAAATCTTGACACTACGCTAGGAGTTGGCACAACCTTTCACCTTCAGTTTCCGGTGCCTCATCTGTTGGTTCCCTGTCTCCTGCTTCAGGCGGGCGATCGCATTTTCGCAATTCCTACAGAATCGATCAGGACGACTGCTCTACTCGATTCCTTAAACATCACTTTCCTGAAAGAAACAAATTCCGTTTACTCTCGCGTGGTTGAGAGTGAAACCGAAGCAATTCCTGCACTAGATCTACTGGAATACTGGCGACCTCAGACTCACGCCCGCCCATTACCTGACACAGCAGTTTGTCTCCACATTCGTCCTCAAGACAGCTTGCAAGGCATCTGGCTGATTGCTGATGAGCTTTTAGAACAAGCCGACTTACTGATCAATCCACTCCCCAGTCCTCTTGTTGGACCCGACGGTTTAATGGGAGTCAGCTTGCAAACCAATGGCACCCTGATTCCTGTTTTAGAAGCAACTGCTTTACTAGAACAACTTTTAACGGCTCCAGCCAAACTCCCCCAACCTACCGAAGTTCCGCCTTCTGAACCTGATGTTCCAGACCCAGAAGAGACAACGCCAACCATTCTCATCGTTGATGATGCGGCACTGATTCGACGAAGGCTTGAGATTAGCCTGCACGCCTATGGCTATTCCACTCATACCTGTGTGGATGGACTGGAAGCCTGGAACTGGCTGCAAAAACATACTCCTACTCTGATCATCACAGACATTGAAATGCCAAACATGGATGGTTTCACGCTAACCGATCGGTGCCGACAAGCAAAAGTCACAGCTCCTATTCTGGTAATCTCTTCGCGATTGTCTGAGGAATGGTTCACCGAAGCAAAACGTTTAGGAGCAACGGACTATCTGACAAAAGGCTTTTCTACCTTGGAACTGATCAACAAAGTCAAGTTTTTGTTGGATGCGGCGATGGTATCCACCCACTAGCCCAGAAGCTTTCCAGGCTGAATGAATTTTCTGCTACCTGAGCAGAAAATTCGCATCTTGAGAGACTTTGTAAAGATTTGAACTCAACTTCAATAAAGTTACGGGTGAGATACAAATCAAAGTGTAAAAAAAAATGTGTTGCACGTACGACAGAATGTACACTCGTCTGTTGAGGTTCAGCTCACACAACGCTGTTTGCTTGATGAAATTAGAAGGAAGCCCACAAATCGCCACATTGAATAAGACACAATAGATATAAGCACAATAGATGCGTCCAAAAATACTAAAATCTATTTTATGTTTTGGTGTTTTCATAGCTACTTGGTGAAGCAACTCCAGTCGTCAATTCACAGAAAAATTTAAGGTTCTAAATTTGAACTTAAAGGGATACTTGTCTGTCGCTGTAGTTTGACTGGTCTACATATTTAAGGCGATCGCATTGTTCTTATCCCTAACCTCAAAGAAATACCATTTGGTTTAGTTGCAGATGATACCAAGTCAGCTAACAGAAGAATTACAAAAATTAGGTCGAGATGAGAGTGACGGTGAGCTACTTTTAAACAGCCGTAAAGATATCTGGTGCCTTCATATCTTTCACGGTAAATTGCTTTATGCAACTAATGAATATCATCGTGCAAGACGGTGGGATAGAGCCTTAAGACAGCATTGTCCTAAATGGAATTGGGGAGCAGATTTTGCTCAATTAATGGATCATCAGCATTGGGAATATCAACTCCTTGACTTAGGCATTAACCATAAGCGACTGAGCTTAATTCAAGCGAAGCTGATAGTTCGCAGCATTATCCAGGAATGTTTATTTGAACTGAGCAATCAGACAGACTTTAAAGAGACTTGGAAAACTTGCTCAAGAGATGTGTCACCGCTCTGTAATCTCATTGCTCTGTCTTCTCCTGAAACGTATACGATCTTCAACAAAGTCGCAAAGATGCAGGAGAAATGGCACGCGGCTGGATTAGGTTATCTGAGCCCAACCCTTGCCCCAACCCTCAAGCAAGAATCTAACCTGCAAGCGACTGCTCCTAACGTAAAACAGGAAATAGATCCTCAAGCGCTGCCAATTTCGGATAAATACCTTAACGCTAACTTCACCCTGTGGGACATTGCCTTTCTGGTAGATAAATCGGTGATTGAGGTGACCCTTTCCCTCATCTCTCTTGTAGAGAAAGGAGTTTTACAATTTCAAAGAGTACCCGACCTACCCCTCTCAGCGTTTGTTCAACCCCTTGCTGGCGTTTCTGTCCAACGGGCTTCAACAGCACAGCCATCCTCAGCACAGTTAGCTCAGTTCAACCAGAAACAGCCGTTAATCGCTTGTATTGATGACAGTCCTGTATTAACTCATACGTTAAGGAAAATTCTCGCATCAGCAGGCTATCAGGTATTAAGTATTCCAGAACCGATGCGAGGATTTTCTCAACTCATTGAGCATAAGCCTGATCTGATTTTGCTAGATTTACTGCTGCCCAACGCAGATGGCTACAGTATCTGCAAGTTTTTACGAGATACTCCTGCATTTAAGGAGACACCCATTGTGATCCTAACCGCTAAAAGTGGTTCGATTGATCGAACTCGCGCTCAACTAGCCGGGGCAACTGAATTTTTGACTAAACCTCCTCGGGCTGAAGAACTACTGCAAATTGTACGAAAGTATCTCTAGATGAGTAGAGCGGAGGATGGAAGCAAAGCTAGAAGCAGCGAAGGCTTGAGTGACTTTTGCATGAGGGATCGCAGAAAGGAAGTCTTTGATTCAAGCAGAGGATAGATGGAGGGCGATCGCTTCCAGAGGACTACTGTATGCCATGCAATTGAGAATTGCTATAGCCCTCTTTCATCACTTTTGGAGAAGAGAATTTTCTCAGTCTCTCTCGTTCCTAGCTTTTAGCCAGGAATGCAGTTCTAGAGGCTCTGCGTCCGCTTCGTTGTAAATGGAAGCAGAGCCTCCGAAGTGGCATTTCCAGGCTTTGCCTGGAAACAGACGCTTGTAGGCTTTTTGTACTGTGAAAGTGATAGAAGAGAGATAGAAATTGGTACAAGGCTCTTCAACGTATGCCGTAGCAATAATCACTAATTACTGCTACGACACAATCTCATGACCCGGCAATTAAATAGCTTCGTCAATGATTAATCCGCTGTTAAAGAAAATCCTTTCCATATCTAGAATAGTCATTGCTCTCTCATGATAAGAAGCAATTCCCTGGAGGTATTTCTTATTGAGGTTAATGGAGTCACTCACGTTGGGACCCTTCATGACTTCTCGTTGATCCAGGAGAAACATCGTATCGCCAATCTCTTTGACCATTACCCCAACGACCACATTTCTGACCTCGATCACCATCGCTTTAGAACCCTCAATTGCTTTGACTGAACGCTCAGCGGGGTCTAAGAATTCATGCAAATCAATCAGAGTTAGAATCTCACCGCGCAAGTTCATGTTGCCAACGATGTAGCTTGGGCAACAAGGAACAGGCGTTACCTTGCGAACATCTACAAATTCACGCACGACTTCTACATCAATGCCAAAAAAATCATCACCTAAAGCAACCACGACAAGAGGCTTTAGGTCTTTTGAGTCTTGCGGTTGAACTGAAACTTTTAAGTTGTTGGCTCGCTTTCGGAAAATTTCCCTTTCCTGGGGCGTTGCATTGGGAAATAGGGTTGTTTGTCGTGCTAGTGGTGCCTCATATCCATTATCTTGCGGTTGATCTGCGTGCAGGTTGGTCTGAAATTCTGCTGGAAAATCTTTTGTAGATAGCAATTCTTGAATTTCTGCGTACCAGAGCCAGTTGCCTGGATTGCTCAAGATAATGATGTTTTCGTCACTAATAATTCCAGCAATGATTTTTTTCCGCTCAACGTCTGTCCATTCCTGATCATGAAAAATTTCAGTGTTGATTTCTTGAGCAGGTATAGTTCTGATGTCGTCAATTTGATTCACAATGATGCCAACACGCAAGTCTTCCCACTTTAAGATTACTAAGCTATCCGTCAATCGATACTTGAGTGGAGAATGACCTAGCGTCAGGTTCAGATCCATGACCGGCACGGACTCCCCTTGAAAATCGATGATACCAACAATATCGCGAGAAGCTTTTTGAGTGGGAGTGATGTCGGGTAGAGCAAAGACTTCTTCGACATACATTGTATCGATGCCGCAGCGCTGTTGATTAACGCTAAAGGTAAAGTAAGACTGTTGGCTCATGATAGTTCCTGGTCAAGACTTTTGAGTTCTGTTTCTAGCTGTAGAATCAGTTCGGCAGCAGTTAAGTTTCCTAATTTTTGAATGGTCGTATCGGGCGGAAGCTGTCTGAGCAAGTTGAGTGCAATTTGCTGCATTCTGATGCTTCTTCCAACGTGAGGATTGTCACCCAGGTCATCATCGGTATCAGAGGATAAATTTTCTGCATAATAGCTCTGCTGTTCATCTAGTGTTGATGAAAGGGATGCAGTCGTTGAATCGTTTGCTGTACGCTGATAAATAAGTGATTCTGTAAATACTTTAATTTGGAATGGATTGAGATTTTGATTGGAGAGTTCGGCGTGCCCGGTCAGCAAATATCCAAGAGGTTTAAGAGTGCGGTGGAACTTGCTTATAACTTTGGCGATCGCCGCTCTTTCAAAATAAATAAAAACATTACGACAAATAATTAAATCCATATCCCTCAATTCAGAATCCTGTTGAGGAAACTCGTCTTTGATCAGATTTAGAATCTGAAAACTCACCATCTCTTTGATGCTTTGATCAAGCTTATAGCGATCATGAATGAGTTGAAAATATTGCTGCTTAACGTCGGGGTCAACATTTCTAAACGACCACGGGCTGTAAATTGCTTTTTTTGCTTTCTCTAAAGCGAGCTGATTAATATCTACACCTAAAATCAGTAAATTCCATTGCTCTAAGTCAGGAATAAGCTCTTTTAACAGGATGGCAATTGAGTAAGGTTCTTCTCCTGAAGAGCATCCCGCACTACAGATGCGAATCGTTTTACTGTCTTGATTTTGCTGAATCAGTTCAGGCAGAATTTGGTTCCGTAAAAGCGAAAACTGTTCTGTGTCACGAAAAAAATAACTTTCACCATTGGTCAACAGTGTAACCAGATCTAGCCATTCCTGATGGCCATCGGCATTAGAAGACTCTAATAGCTGATAGTATGCCGTTGATGAATCTAATTTAAGCGCCTTCATCCTTGAAGAAATTTTTGTGCTTAAACTTGCCTGATCTCTTGCTCTAATTTCTATGCCAGTGTGCTTGGCAATGAGCCGAACAAATGCTTCTCTTCGCTCTGCGCTCAAAGGTTCTGTTGGTGACACGTTTAGTTTCCTAACACTCCTCATTAAAATCTTGCAAACTTGATCCAACGGCATTTATCGATTTACAGTATTTTGTGATTTGCTATTGTTAGTCTCTACGACTAGCTAGATAAGAAGAATTAGTGTGTAGTAAGGATAATAATGTCGGGGCGATCGCCTGAATCGGCAAAATCTGTTTTGCGGCTCCCAGGCTAATTGCTTCTTTAGGCATTCCAAATACAACGGAAGTCGCCTCATCTTGAGCGATCGTAAAACCGCCTGCTTCGGCGATCGCCTGCATCCCATCCGCGCCATCTCTACCCATCCCCGTCAACAAAATTCCTACCGTTGATTTCCCATACGCCTTGGCAGCAGAAATGAAAGTAACCGTTACTGAAGGACGATGCCCTCCTAAAGGTGAAGCGTCAGAGCAGATAAATCGCCCTCTAGAGTCCAGCTCTAAATGTCGTTGCTCAGGTGGGAAATAAATCTTTCCTGGTTTTGGCAGATCTCCTGGCTGAGCAATTTGAATGGGTAGAGAGCAACTGTTGGCAAGCCAATCAATCAAGCCTTGCAAGAAGCCTAGACAAATGTGTTGGACACAAATGATTGGAAGTGGAAAATCAGACGGTAATTGAGTAAACACATCGTGAAGAGCTTGAGGTCCCCCCGTTGATGCTCCCACAACCACAATTTTAGGTTTGTGATAGAAATCTGGCTGAAAGACAGAAACTTTATCTGATTCTAGCTTTTTGGGTTTACTATTAATCTTTCGTTTTCTAGTGAGAACTCTAACCCCAGAGAGGATCTGAATTTTGTTGATTAATTCTTTCCCAAACGCCTGATTGTCAATCGTTAAACCAGCAAGGGGTTTTGGGAAAATATCAACGGCTCCTGCCTCTAAAAGCTGGAAAACTTGATGAGTGTCCTCGTCCTGGACAGAAGCACTGATAACTAATATAGGGCGAGGATAAAGTGCCATCACCTCGGATGTAAAAGTGAGTCCATCCATGCGGGGCATATGGAGGTCTGTGCAAATCACATCAGGTTTCACCTCCGGAATCATCGCCAAAGCTTCTAGTCCGGATTTGGCTTCTCCTACGACCTCAATGTCAGGAGATGAGCTTAAAATCCGCTTTAAGATAGTGAGAGCAATCTGAGAATCTTCAACCAGCAAAACTCGAATGGGCATTTTAATTAACCAATCTTTCTAAGATTTCTAGAAGCACATCCTGGTTAAACTTTCCTTTAATCACGTAGGCATCAGCACCCGCGTCAGCGCCCCTTTTCTTGTCTGCATCTGAATCTAGCGTCGTGACCAGAATAATAGGTAGGTTCTTATATTCCTGCTGTTGACGAATTTTTGCAGTGAGAGATAATCCATCCAGGTTGGGCATCTCTACGTCAGATAACACCGCATCAAATGAACGAGTTTGCAGCTTATTGTAGCCATCTAATCCATCAACAGCAATGACCACTTCGTATCCTGCTCTCTCCAGAAGCCGCTTTTCCTGCGTGCGAACTGGAACGGAGTCTTCTACCAGCAAAATAGTCGGTTTTCGTCGAACGGTTTTGGGTTTGAGTGCAATCGCAGGAGTGTTTTGCTCCTTCAACGATTTGATCAAGTCAGGAGCATTCAAAATGGTGCAAACTTCTCCGGTTGGCAGAATGGTGGCTCCTGCGACGTGGCGTACCCGCTTCAGTACTTGGCTTTGCGGCTTAATTACAATCTCTTGGGCATCAAACAGGCGATCAATGAAAAATCCGGCTCGCTCTTCCCCAACTTTGAGCAAAACGCATTGCTGCAAATTACTTTTTCGTCGATTTGTGGTGATGGGTGGAGTGTAAGCGTGAGATTCCCACAGTTTCAACATTTCGCTCAAATCTGCGACCGGGATATCTTGTCCATTCCAGCTAATAGTGGCTTTGTCTTCAGTTGTAGAGATCTGACTTTCAGAGATTAAGAGTGTTGTCTCAAGATATTCAATAGGCAAAGCATGAATGAGCCCCTGTACGTCTAGAAGAACGGTATCAATCGTTGTTAAAGTTGTGTTGAGCTGAATTCGGAAGGTGCATCCTTGTCCGGGGTTGGATTCAATTTGAATTTCTCCCTTCAACCGCTCAATGTTGTTTCTGACAACGTCTAAGCCAATACCTCTACCGGAGATTTCTGTAATGAAGCTGCGAGTTGAAAATCCAGGTACAAAGATGAGTGAATGAATCTGACTTGGGGACATTGCTGCCAGTTCTTCTGAGTCATACAATCCGCGCTTAAGGGCAGTTTGTTTAATCCTCTCAAGATCTAACCCACGTCCATCATCTGCAACCTCAATGACGATTTTATTATCAGTTTGGTAACCCTTTAACCAGATTTTGGCAGTAGTGGGTTTGCCCAGGGCTTGCCGTTCACTGCGAGTCTCAATGCCGTGGTCAATAGCGTTGCGAACCAGGTGCATCAAGGAGTCTTTGATTTCTTCAAGAATACTTTTATCAGCGGTGGTGTCACCCCCTTCAATGATTAACTCTACGTCCTTAGATTGCTGTTTGGCTAAATCTCTAATAGTGCGAGGAAGGGGTTGAAACACCGTAGAAAGAGGAAGCAGTCGCAGGGTGCGAATTTTTTCTCTGAGTTCTCCAGAAATCTTGTCGAGTCGAGTACTGCTCTCTTGAGCGGAGATTCTGAGAGAGTTAATGGTTTTCTCTAGCTGTTCCTGGTAAGCAATGGACTTGGAGGAGGCTTTAGAGGACAATCCCTGGTTTCTGCTACTGCTTCTCCAATCTCTCCAAAGGTTAGACATCTCCTCAATCACCACAGCGATTTGACCTATGCTGGTTTTAGTAACGGTGAGTTCTTCAGCTTGGGTCATTAAAGCATCGAGATCACGAGTTGGAACGCGAATAGTGTCGATGCGGTAGAGTTCGTTAATTTCAGAGGAAGGAGAGAGGAGAGTTTGCTCGGCAGGGGTTTGAGTGGGGGCAACTGTTTCTGGAGCAAGTACCTGAGTATCTGGAGCCGGTGATGTTTCGACCAGGTTGTTGAGGACTTGGGCTGTATCAACTTGGCTGATTTGTCCGGTTACTGCTTCATGAACCAGTTTGCCGATCGCATCTAACCCTTGATAAAGGCGATCGCTCACTTCCACTGTTAGAGCAATGCGTTTGTGCTTAAATCCTCCTAAAACTTCTTCAATTTGGTGAATTAGGGTTTCTACAGGGTCTACTCCAACGCTTCTGGAGTCTCCCTTGAGGCTATGGGCTTCTCGCAATAACTGCTCTAGCGTTGCTTCATCTTCGGGGTGTTTTTCGAGTCGCAGCAAGCCTGCCTCGATCCGCTGTAGTCGCTCTCGGCAAGCAATCTTATAAATCTCTCGAAGTTCGTCATCCTCGATAAAGGTTGCAGCGCGTGGGGCGGTTAAATCTGCTGTTTCAATCGTGATTTCAGTAGCTTCTGCTTCGGCCGTTTCTAATATGACTTCTGCTTCTGATGAGACTGATGCTTCCTCAAGGGTTAATAACAGAAGCTCAACCCAGTGCAGCACATCTACTGCACTGGGTTGACCTGTGACTGTTTCTTGAACTAGTTTATGAATCGATTCTAGTCCTTGATGCAGGCGATCGCTGACATCAAGGAAGGCAATCCTTCCTAATTGGATAGCCTTGAGAATCTCTTCTACGTGGTGGGTTAGCGTTTCTACCGCATCCGCTCCAACTCCTCTAGAGTCTCCTTTAATGCTATGGGTTTCCTGCTGTAGCGCTTCGAGGGTTGCCTGATCAGTAGGGTGCTGTTCCAGGTATCGCAATCCCTCCTCCAGTTTTTGGAGGTGGTGCTGGCTGGAAATTTCATAGAGGTGACGCAATTCTTCGTCTTCTATGAAACTTGATAGGGCAGGAGAAAGAGAGTCCGGTGAAAACTCTTCTGGATAATCAACGACTTTCACCAATTGATCCAAAATTTGAATGACATCAGCAGTGTTGGGTTGTCCTGTTACAGCTTCGTGGACGAGTTGTCCGATCGCCTCTAGCCCTTGACGAATGCGATCGCTCACTTCAGTGTTAAGGGCGCACCGATGGGATTGAACGTTCTTGAGAATCCCTTCGATTTGTTGGATCAATACCTCAATATCTTCAACACCGACACTCCTAGAGTCCCCTTTAAGCCCGTGAGCTTCGCGACGCATTTCTTCAAGGGTCGTAGCATCATTGGGGTGTCGTTGAAGATAAAGCAGTCCTGCTTGGAGTTTCTGTAATCGATCTTGGCTAGAAAAATCATACAAATTTCGCAGCTCTTCGTCGTCAATAAAACTCGACAGAGCCGCAGAGTTAACCGGATTTTCTATAGCAGGATCAAAAGGCTGTTGGGTTTCCAATTCTTGATGAGCTGCCATTAGCAGTTCAACGATGTGGGGAATGTCTACTTCGCTCTGCTGCCCCGTCACCGCTTCGTGAACCAGCATATTGACTGCTTGGAGTCCTTGCTGGAGGCGATCGCTCACTATGGCAGTTAAAGCAACTCGTTTCGTCTGAACGGTTTTTAGAATTGCTTCAACCTGTTGAATGATCGCTTCAACCGTTTCTACGCCTACACTTCTTGAGTCACCTTTGAGGCTGTGAGCATCTCGCCGTAGCTCTTCTAAAACAGCTTCATCATCTGGATGTTCTTGCAAGCGTAGAAAACCCGCTTCTAGCCTCCGCAGCCGCTCCTGGCTGGAGAGTTCGTACAGATCCCGAAGCTCTTCATCATCAATTTTCATAGTTCATCATTGCTTATGCCATTGGCGATCGAAGGGATGATGCCCCCTGATTTAGAACTGTCCCTATCGAATTTTTGGGAAAGCAGGAATCTTGCTGAACTACCTGCTGCAACTTCAAACTAGTGGATTCAATTAGCTACTACCGATTACTAACGATTAACTAGACTCCCTAAATCAATCGCTTGAGATTGAGAGCGGTTTCATTCAATTGCTGAGTTCCTACTTTGGCTTGCGTGATACCGCTAGCAGCTTCTTTTGCCCCTTGATTGATCGTTTCCATTGCCTGAACAATCTGCTGGATGCCATCCAGCTGTTGCTTCAGATTAAGTGAGATCTGTTGGTTGTTGAGAACCACCCGGTTAACTGCATCTGCTGCTCCAGCAAAGGCTTGCTCCGTTCTTCTTGCAATGTCTACGCCCGTAGAAACCGTTTTTGTGCCTTCCTCAGTCACCATCACAGTTGAGCTAATTGCATTCTGAATCTGAGACACCAGTTCATTAATCTTGTCGGCAGATCTTTGGCTTTGGTCTGCCAACTTACGAATCTCGTTAGCAACGACAGTAAATCCTTTACCATGTTCGCCCGCTCGAACGGCCTCAACCGAAGAGTTGAGCGCCAGCATGTTGGTTTGGCTAGCAATATCAGACACCAGTTGAGAGATACTGCCGATTTGTTGGGCTTGCTCACTCAGCTGCAACATTTGTTCGGCGATCGTTCCAACCTTCTTCTCCAGCATAAACATGCCTTCTAGGTTCTCTCCCACGGCTTGGTTGCCCCCCTCTGTTAGCTCAAGTGCCTGTCGTGCCGCTGCTGCTGCTGCCTTGGCTTGCTCGGCTGACTGTCGGAAAGAAGCCTCTAACTCATCCATCGTGGTGGTTGTTTCATTCACCGAAGCAGCTTGCTGGTGAGCAATTTGCTCCTGCTCCTCAACCGTCGTAGCAATCTCATTGGAAGAAGTCGTAATGTAGCCAATAGATTTCTGAAGTGCCCGACTAATTCCTGCCGTAATTAATCCACCCGAAACTATGGTTAACGCCGAAGCTGAGAGAGTACCAGCTACCGCTATCAGGAGCAAAGCATTTCCAGCAGCTTCCGCTTGACGCTTTTTCTCATTCAGAAGAGTCAGTTGTTCTTGCAAAATTGCATCTGTTGTCGAGTCTAAAGTAGACACTCTCAAGTTTTCTACGAGCTGAGTTGCTTGCTCAACTTGACCTGCTCTCACCAGAGAGAGCACGTCTTCCCCAACCGCTGCAAAGCTTTCACCATCTGCTAATACAGCCTGCATTTTCTCTTTATCCTCGGGGTTTTCTAACACATCAAGGATTCCTATAGATGCTTGCTGATAGCGCTGAAATCCATCTTGATAAGCAGATTGATAAGAATCAATTTGCTCAGGATTAACAATCGCTGCTCTCGTGATCCTAGCCATTCTGCCTAGACCAAGTGCCAATTGAGTGACTTGATTAATTGTGGTGTATGAAGCCTCTATCTCTTCGTTTCGCTTTTCCCGATCCAACGCATTCACGTAGGTAGCTCCACCCAAAATAAATAGCAGAATTAAAGGGGGCATGTATCCCAAAAAGATGCGAGTTCTAACTTTCAGACTATTGAGATTCTTCATCGTTACCCTAAAAATTCCTGCGGCATTGAATTGATTGATCAGTTGTAATGAGTCGTTGAGCCTAACTATTAAGTACTAGAGCCGCGCCACTTCTTTCAAAACCAGAACAGCATCGTTGAGTTGTTCTGTATCTGCCTTGGTTTAAACTCTATCTTTTGCTCAGGGATAAACATGCCCAGAAACCCTCTCTAGACCAATCGCTTGAGCGTCAAAGCAGTTTCGTTCAGTTGCTGAGTTCCTACTTTGGCTTGCGTGATACCGCTAGCAGTTTCTTTTGCCCCTTGATTGATCGTTTCCATTGCCTGAACAATCTGCTGGATGCCATCCAGCTGTTGCTTCAGATTAAGTGAGATCTGTTGGTTATTGAGAACCACCTGGTTAACTGCATCTGCTGCTCCGGTGAAGGCTTGCTCCGTTCTTCTAGCAATATCTACGCCTGTAGAAACCGTTTTTGTGCCTTCCTCAGTCACCATCACGGTTGAGTTAATCGCATTCTGAATCTGAGACACCAGTTCGTTAATCTTGTCGGCAGACCTTTGGCTTTGGTCTGCCAACTTACGAATCTCGTTAGCAACGACAGTAAATCCTTTACCATGTTCGCCCGCTCGAACGGCCTCAACTGAAGAGTTAAGCGCCAGCATGTTGGTTTGGCTAGCAATATCAGACACCAGTTGAGAGATACTGCCAATTTGTTGGGCTTGCTCACTCAACTGCAACATTTGTTCGGCGATCGTTCCGACCTTCTTCTCCAGCATAAACATGCCTTCCAGGTTCTCTCCCACTGCCAGGTTGCCCCCCTCTGTCAGCTCAAGTGCCCGTTTCGCTGCTGCTGCTGCTGCCTTGGCTTGCTCGGCTGACTGACGGAAAGAAGCCTCTAACTCATCCATCGTAGTTGTTGTCTCATTCACCGAAGCGGCTTGCTGGTGAGCGACCCGTTCCTGCTCTTCAACAGTTGTCGCAATCTCATTAGAAGAAGTCGTAATATCTCCAACTGATTGCTGCACTTTGCGGCTAATTCCAGAAGCAATCAGAAAACCTAAAAGTGCAGTAATAGCAGTGGCGATCGCAGAACTGGCCAATACTACATTCAGGAGAAATTTCTTAGATGCTTCCCCCTCAAGCTTTTTCTCTTCTAAAGCGGCAACTTCTTGATCTAAAATCCCCCTGACCGTCGTATCCATTTCATCCAGAATGATTGTAGTGACAAGCCCTTTAGACTCTTCAAATTGTCCCGCTTTTGACAGGGTGATAATTTGACCAGCTACTTCTTGAACTTCCTCAGCCTGCACCAAAACGGTATTCATTTGTTCGATAGTTGCAGGATCATCGAGCAGTGGAATCAACTCCGCAGAAGCTTGCTGGAATGCTTGAAGTCCCTTCTCATAACCTTCCTGATAATGAGGATCACTCGGGTCAATCACCTGACCTCTCAATGCTCTAACCATTCGAGAAATTCCAAGTGCGGTCTGCTGTGCTTGAAAAACCGTGTTTTGGGCAACTTCAATTTCCTCATTAAGTTTTTCTCTGTCTAAAACATACGAATATGTCACCCCGCTCAAGATGAGCAAGATCAGGACAGACGGAAAATATCCCAAAAAGATACGTGTTTTGAGCTTTAGGTTGCCAAGGGTTGCCATTGTTTACTCCAAAATTTCTTGTGGGAACAACTAATCGGATATGGATAGATGCATCGAGGCAGTCAAGCTCTGAAGCGAATAGAGCTACGCCATTTCCTTTAAAACTAAAGCAGCATGGTTAAGCTGCTCAGTTCCTACTTTGGTTTGGGTTAAACCAGCGGCAGTCTAGAGAACCCATGAACAAAAAATTGGTGAGAAGGTGAATTCTCATGTTTGGCTTTACAGATAAACTGACAAGTTACTATCACATTGAATTGCTCGATTTTCTAACGTGGTAATTCTCTGCCTGAACGGTTATGCTACGCGAGTTTTGCTCAAGTCGTCTCATCATAACTACTGAAAAATCACCCATAATCAGGATGCTTTTTAGTAAAAATAGTTGTACAGTCGGCCGACAAATTTGTGCGGAAAAAAGAACAACAAAAAGTTGCTTTGTAACCTAATTGGTTAATAGCTACAAAGCTTCAACTTAAGCTTTAAAAGATTAAGTTGGCATATTTAATTGAGTGAATTGCTTATAGTTTCAGCGTGAATTGTTGAAGTTTGTACGAGTCTTGTCAAGCTGTAAGAACTAAAGCGCGGACAGGATGCATCCAAAATATATAGCCTTGCATAAAACGTTGTAGGAGGCAGACTGATCCTGAACCATCATCAAAACAGGCGCGTTTGATGTATAAAAAACTACAGACAAAAGTTCGCTACTGAATTCTACAAAATCTTTAGAGACTGATGATGCACCTACGCCTCACACATTCTAGGTATTTTAAAGTATGCAAGACATGTCATACACCCACTCGAATTGTATTGCGCCTCTTTCCTCATCAGCAAGCTCTTCTAGCAATTTTCATTAATTGTTCATATAGCATTGCTAGAAAACCCGCAACGGCTAAGGAACGTGGGAGTACTCCCCGGAGGGGTATTTTGGCTGGGCTAAATATAACGGCTAATCTTTTAGTGCTGTGATCAATCTTCAATGCGATCAGACATTAAACAGCATTTGAAATAAGATACTGAGAGCTTAATAGCAACTTAAGCACAGCATGAACACAGCATGAAGCGAATTTTCTAGAGTGTGTCCAAGTTATACCAATTCCAAAAATTAGGGCTATGGATGGAAGGGCACCCCGCGTCGCGGGGTGCCCTTCCATCCATAGCCTCTTTTTAGAGAAACGGTATTAAAACCTGTATAGCTACAGCTATACAGGTTAGGACAAGAAAAAGGAGCAGGGCTTAGCCCTGCTCCTTTTTCTTGTCCTATTTTTCTTGTCCTAATTGAGATGACTAGCGCTATGGAGTAAGAGACCCCTTAAGCGAGCTTCACCAGGATTGAGTCTCCCTCAACTTTCACATCATAGGTCTGCAGGGGTTCTTCGGCAGGACCCTGTGTCACATTTCCAGCTGGGTCAAACTCAGCATTGTGGCACGGACAGACAAAGGAATTGACAGCGGTGTGCCATTCTACAAGACATCCAGTGTGAGTACACTTTGGATTGACTGCGGTTGGAGCAGTTGGGTCATTAGCATTTCTCACAATCACAACAGCCACCTCAGGAGGAACGATCGCCCCAGATTGAGAAGCCTGTAGTGCGGTTAAGCTGCCCACTGGAATAAACCCATCGTCACGGGGTGCCATCTCTAGCGTGCCAGTCCCCTCACTAGGTGCTGCTTCAGGCGCTGCGGCTTGCTCTTCCTCCGGAGAACTCGTACAAGCTGCAATGGCGATAGGCAAGGAAGCAGAAATCCCAAACAAACCAACCCAGTTAATAAACTCGCGACGATCCATAAATCTCAAACCTCACTCTTAGTATGATCCGTTAACCTGAGACAACCTCATTTACTGAATAGGTTGTCCTTCAAATTTGAGAGCCTTGTCTCCGGCTTCTGCAAAAGCTCTAGCAAGCTCAAGATATTTTCGCCGTTCAGCCTCATCAATGATTCCGGCATGAATAAACTCACCGTCACTGTCTACGGCTGCTGGCGGCATACGATTCGACTCCATGACTCGTACAATCGTATGACGAATTGAGAGCGCCTGGTTTGGGTAATTCATGATGCCGAGTGGAGCAATAAACGAGGGGTTGCCAGGATTATGACAAGTTTGGCAATCGTGCTTGCGTGACTCTGCATCTAATGCACGGTAAGTCTGATCAAGTTCCTCAGTGTAGGGATTATCCTCGGAGAGCAAGTAGGAGAACAGCGTCACACGGGGTTCTTGTTGCCCGGTCTCACCGATCCAGGTCCAGCGACCATCCCACGTTCTGGAGTTGTAATCACGAGAGCGATCTTTTTCTGCTGAACGCAGCACGGCTTTGATTTTCCCTTGCTCTATCACCATAAGTACTTCAGGAGAAAACTGGAAAGATTCCCACTTTGTTCTGGAGTGCCAGTATGGATAGGGATATTCGCCTAGACCTAGATCATTACGATATTCATAGGGGAAATAGATAATCGTTTGCTGAGTTCCTGCATTCGCATCCCCAACCTGTTCGATTCTATAGTCACCCTTAAACATGAATACTGAGAGATATACTCGCCACATGACAAGGGGATGGAATCGAGTTGTCGTCCTTAAAGTCCTGATGTTGTAGTTGTTCCTTTGTAATTGAGTACCCCAAAGTACAGGAACGGCTGTAGCGTCGGACAGAATCTTAGAATCACCTAGCTTTTGTCCGCATTCATCACGAGCTGCCGAATCTGAAGGATCTGCTAACGGACAAGCAGCAATAACTTCTTTTGCAATCTCTTCGGCAAGTCTGGTTTCTGCATTAGCAGGTTGCCCACCACTCAAAAAGCCTGCAAAAAATACTCCAAGCATCGCAGCGATGGCTAGCAAGGCCATCAGAAGCGTTCGACGAAGCCTACGCCCTTCAAACATACAAATTCTCTCCGGCAATAATGCTGTGTGGTTTGGATCGCTATTTCAGCTTGCAACATCTATTTTTTAGAGTCTTAGTATCTGCGTTGCCGCAGCCCAGATCTGCTGCTAGCAGGTACTAGCAACAGGACTAAGATCAACGAGTCACTCAAAGCAGAGCGATCCATAAAATTTTGAGAAACAGCTTGGTTGCAAACTATCTCTCGATATAGTCTGGAGCCACTTTTTCAGAACGGCTGCCACTCAAAGTATCTTTCATAGAGCGTTGACGAGATAGGCTTGTCATGCTCATTCCTGTAACTAATAATCCTGCTAGACCCAATCCATTGAGGAGGGGGTAAATCCCTTGTAATCCAAAGATTCTACCTGAATGAACTTGAACTAGAAACCCCGCCACGCTATTCAGGGAAAGCCATTCGCTAAAAATGGGGTAAGCCATTCCTGAAATTATGGTCAGTGCTAGGGGCAAGCACATGATTATGGCAAGTTGTCGATGATAACGGCGAAAAGCACTGCTTAATCTCATTTTGCACTCCACTATGATGCAGGACGGAACAGCGAGCAGCAGGCAATCAACTTAATAAACTCGCGAGATAACTAGACACAAGTTTTCACCTAGCGATCGCCACTTAGAACTAGTCGCAATTCGCTACAAACTAGACCCAGGAAAATTGGATCAACCAATGTCTTTCAAAGGGCTGTTAGTCTGCTATGAAGAAGCTTGTGGTCGTGTCTCAGTGCTTTTAAATTGACTACTAATAACTCACAAAAACGCCTATTCACGTATCTGCGAGGGAACTACACTATTGCTCCATTTGAGCAGGGAAAGTAGTCCTGCGCTGCACAGATAGGTGAGTCAATTCCGCACTCAAAAAGCTATTCGGCTCCAAGTAGCCTTGCTCAACAGTCACTATGAAAGGTAGTGAAGGTGGAAGCTAACAACAGCCCAGCGTATTAAAAAGACTGGACTGACTGAGCCTAGTAGATGCTTTTGCACTTTAGTGTCCTCGGGTTGGCGTTGATTAACTCAAATTCTCCGTTTCAGAGAAAATTTTTCTGAACCTTGACCGTACTGGCGAAGGTCGAACTTCAATTTCCCATGAGATATTAGTAGGTCATGGAAGTACGTGTAAGTATTAATTACGACAAAATAATGAAAAATGCAAGACACATCTTGCTTAAGATAGTTGTCAATTTGCTTTTTCAAACTCTGGATAAGCAGATTAAGTAGAAATCAGATAGTTAGTAGACCGTCTATTATAGAAAGAAACTGCAAAGATCCTTGAAGCGAGAATCTTTTGCTATTTAGAACATGGTGGTTTCAACAGCAGAAGGTATGACAGCTCTTTATTCCGCTTGTTTGCTTAGAGTGCGGAATTATACTCTAATGTATGAAATTATACTTATACTTTTTAGATGGCTACTCCTATACAGATAATGACTTTGGTTACGCAAGCAGTATCTTTGCGGCTCGAAATCGCTACTTCAACGCTCCTGTCCTAAGCTTTAGAGTAGAGGAAAGATTTTGAGTTCTTTTTGATAAGCTAATACAAGGTTTTCCAAGGCTTTCTCCCATTTTTGGGCAACTAACGGCTAAGCGAAAAGCAGAACTACCAACTAGGTTTGTACTCAGCTCCCTAACCGCACCAAACTGCCGCTTTCGTCAACCCAGCGAAACTTCTATAACCTTTCTCTAAAAAGAGGCTACGGATGGAAGGGCACCCCACAGTGCGGGGTGCCCTTCCATCCGTAGCCCTAATTTTTGGAATGGGTACAAGCTGAACGAAAGAGTCCTGTTAGCCTCAAAAGGTGGGGTAAAAGTGAGAAAAAATGCCAAATTGCTGAAGGAAAGCAACTACTCTATCTAGATACCCTGCCCCTTGCGCTGCCCTGTGATTGTCATTCATGAAAATCAAAGTCATCAACCCCAACACGACTGCTAGCATGACCGAAAAGATCGGCATCGCGGCTTGCAGAGTCGCTAGTCCTGGCACTGAGATTATTGCTTGCAATCCAACCACGGGTCCAGTTTCAATCGAAGGACACTACGACGAAGCCCTGAGTGTGGTAGGAATCTTGGAGGAAATTCGCAAAGGGGAAACAGAGGGGGTTGATGGTTATGTGATTGCCTGTTTTGGTGATCCGGGGCTGCTTGCGGCACGTGAATTGGCAAAAGGTCCGGTTTTAGGAATTGCCGAAGCTGCCATGCACGCTGCCACTTTTGTGGCAACAGGATTTTCCATTGTGACGACGTTAAGCCGCACTCAAATCATTGCTCAACATCTGGTCGAACGTTATGGCATGACTCACTCTTGTCGCAAAATTCGAGCTGTTAACCTGCCCGTTCTCAGTTTAGAAGCAGACTCATTCGCTAAAACGATGATTCTGAAGGAGTGCCAAATTGCGCTAAAAGAAGATGGCTGTGGGGCGATCGCCCTGGGCTGTGGCGGCATGGCTGACCTGGCGACTGAGATCAGCAGCCAGCTTGGCATTCCAGTAATTGATGGCGTGAGTGTGGCGGTGAAATTTGTGGAGATGTTAGTCAGTCTAGGATTGACCACCAGTAAAGTTGGCGACCTGGCATACCCGATCGCCAAACCCTATATGGGAATGCTGTCTGCCTTTGCTCCCCAATAACTTTCAGGATGCATCTGATGATTACTACTTCGCTCCTTTCTATTAATGGCGATCGCCTCAACGACAGCATCAATCGTCTAGCCCGAATTGGTAAACAGCCCAGTGGCAGCATTTGTCGCCTGGCCTTTACCCCAGAAGACTTGCAGGCTCGCTATCTGGTGCAGCAGTGGATGGTTGAGGCAGGCATGAGCGTCAAAACAGACGCAGCCGGAAACCTGATCGGCACCTACGCTGGCAAAGAGAACATCCCTGCCCTGGCGACTGGCTCTCACATTGATACGGTTCCATCAGGGGGACGCTTTGATGGCGTTTTGGGTGTGCTGGCTGGGATTGAGGTGGTACGAACCTTGCGGGACAATGATCTGCGCCCAAGGCATCCGATTCAAGTCATTGTTTTCACCGATGAGGAGAGCAGCATGATCGGTTCTCAGGCGATCGCTGGAACCGTTCTGCTTAACGCTCCTGAACAGTACAAACCCAAAGTAGGCGAATCAATCCAGGCGTGCCTGGAAAACCTGGGCGGCAACTGGGATGACCTGGCTACCGCCAAACGCACTCGCGCAGACCTGACCGCCTTTGTAGAACTGCACGTCGAGCAAGGCGCAGTCTTAGAAAACACTCAAGCTGAAATCGGAGTTGTCCAGGGTGTTGTCGGGATGGTGCGTGAGGCGATCGCCATCACAGGTCAAGCAAACCATGCAGGCACGACTCCAATGGATACGCGCCAGGATGCCCTCGTTGCTGCTGCCCAAATTGTCCTAACCGTTCAGGAAATTGCCCGACAGATGCCTAGCCGACCCGTTGCTACCGTTGGCTACCTGACAGTTTCCCCAAACGCGGTAAATATTGTGCCCGGTCAGGTCGAGCTAACCGTAGACATGCGCGACTTGTCGAAAAACTGCCTGAATCAAATGCGGATGCAGCTCAAGCAGGCTGTGGAAGCGATCGCCGCCGCCACCCACACCGCCATTCAAATCACGCCGCTGCTTAATGTTGAACCCACTCCCGCAATGCCCCAGATTCAAGACACGATCGAATTAGTCTGCCGAGAACTAGGGCTAAGCTACTGCTACCTGCCCAGCCGTGCCGGACACGATGCCCTGGAAGTTGGTCGAATCACCGACATGGGCATGATTTTTGTGCCTAGCCAATCGGGGGTTAGTCACTCCGAAGCCGAATACACTTCTCCCCAACAGTGCGTTCAGGGTGCAAATGTGCTATTGCACACGCTGCTGAAGTTAGACAAGATCTATTAGGTTATCATCGTACATAGCACAGGAAATAAAGTTTAGGCTAGAGCGTTTTATCTCAATTTTGGCGAAAATTCTCATCAAAATTGTGATATGAGATACGCTAGCTTCTACAAGGATGCATTACAGTATGCCTATGAGAAAGTCGAGTTTGCACAGCATTTCTTAAGCAAGTTCACGCTGGCAAGCGCTTTCTATTCACCTCAAAGCCGCTCTGGCTGTGCGATTCACTGCTTTATCAGTAATTTCACCAATTCGGGAACCTGAAGGACTGTAAACACTTCTTGATGTAAATGTGAAGCACTGCCCGATCTAGATCACAGAGCGATCGCCGCTCAAAAATCTAGCTCCAAAGCTCTATCTAAATCTGCTCTAACTCTCAAGAGTACTGGTATGACTTCTATTCGTGAAATCGTCGGACAAACGCTGGAAACTGGCTACCTGCCTTTAGAGGCGGAAGATCAGCTGCGGAGACTGCTCCAGCAGACCAAGTATGGCTGGGAAGACCTGAATGCCTTTATCAAGCTCCAACAGGCAGCAATGGAAGGGCAAATTCGTCAGGAGTCACGTGAAGCAGACGAACTTCATTATCTCCTCGTCAACTCATAATTCCTCCGGATGAGTTTGGCATTTCTTTGCTAAATTCATTCCGTAAAAGATTATTCGGGGTTTGCCCTGGAACTTCTTTTAGGTCTGCAATGCTTTTAGGCTAAGGGAAAGAGGGAGTAGAAGTTGATTGGCTTTTTCCCTTTGCGTTTCATCCCCTTCCTGGAAGTGTTGTTTTTATTATTTTTAGCAGTGCTAGCTTTCTGAAAAGACGGGTTGATAGAGATTAAAAATTTGTTGCGATGGTAGATGCTCTGACAGAGACGCAATGAATTGTACCTGTACAAGCAGACTTAAGTTTTGAATAAATTGCTTTAGGATTGAGGGGTCTATACTGAGTAGTTCCTACTGCAATTTAACCACTGAGGGTTGCAATGTCAGAATTTGCTCTTCCCCAACCTCCTGTATTTGAGCGCGTTGAAGACGAACGACTACACCGCAAACAGCGCTTGGCAGCTGCATTTCGTTTGTTCGCTCGCTATGGTTTTGATGAAGGCATCGCAGGACACATCACAGTACGCGATCCCGAATTTCCTGACCACTTTTGGGTCAATCCCTTTGGCATGTATTTTGGTCAAATTCGGGTGTCTGATCTGATTCTGGTCAGCAGTGACGGTGATGTCATTAAGGGAAATCAGCCCGTTAACCAGGCAGCTTTTGCGATTCATGCACCGATTCATGCTCATCGCCCTGATGTTGTAGCGGCGGCGCATTCTCACTCGACCTATGGCAAGGCGTGGTCTACGTTTGGCAGGACGCTTGATCCCCTAACCCAAGATGCCTGCTCGTTTTATCAAGACCATGCGGTGTTTTCAGACTATACGGGTGTGGTGCTGGATACTTCTGAGGGCGATCGCATTGCCGCAACTCTGGGCGATCGCAAAGCTGTCATCCTACAAAATCACGGACTATTAACCGTCGGGCATTCCGTCGATGAAGCTGCCTGGTGGTTTATCACGATGGAGCGATCCTGCCAGGTGCAGATGATGGCAGAAGCGGCAGGCAATCCTATCCTGATCAAGCCAGAAATTGCTCAGCTTGCCCAAACTCAGGTTGGTACGCCCTCTTCTGGCTGGTTTTGCTTTCAGCCGCTCTACGACAAGATTGTGCGCGAAGAATCTGACCTGCTGGAATAATCAGCTTTGAGTAGACCTAACCCGCAGGTGGTTCGTCGGCTTGTGGAGCAGGAGCCTGACAAGATTCAGCGGTGTGGTCAAATTTGACTGTGACCACGTAAACCTGATTGGCATCCGATTCGTTCTCAAACTCGTAAGTGGCAACTGTCTCCAACGCCTTCTGATTAAACAACTGATAGCCAGAGCTTTGAACCAGTTTGGGTTCGCCAACCAGCTTATTCTCTTTGTCTACCACGACTCCATACACAGCCGCAGGTTCAACTTCTAGTGGACAAGCTTCTGCCGGATAGACCGCGGCAATTTCCATCGACTTCCATTCACTATCGGCTCCCTCTTCGACCTGAGTTTCAAACCATTCAACGAAGGTTGTTCTAGCTTCCTCCTGGGTCGTCCCGCTAGAGTCAGCGCCCAGACGGGCGATCGCCGCTCGACGTTGAGCGATCGAATCCTGTAGCCGCTGTTCCGCGGTGCGGTTGTCTTGAGGACGTGGATTGTCTTCTGGCACAGGACTCGAACCGGTACCCGCCCTGCCTGTGAGGTTATCTAAATCAGGATTTCGAGCCACGCCAGGGTTGGTCGGTGCAACAGTTCCGGGTGAAGGCGAAGGTGAGGGAGAAGCGGACGGCGTTGGCGACGGTGAAACAGAGGTCGAGGGAGAGGTCGAGGGTGCCTGTCTGGTTGCTGGAGGACCAGGCGGCGGCTCATAGGATGGATAAAGATCGGGCGAAAAGGGTGGGAACGGCGGAAAAAGCTGAGACGGCGGAGCCTGATTGGGCACCGGCGTGAGCGAATATAAATCAGATTCAGAAAGCGGTGGCAGTTCCAGACTTGGCGTGGAGAAATCTGGAACGCGGGCTAGCTCCTCGGGCGATAGCTCTACAACCCCAACGGTGCGCTGATCATCTGCCTCTTCCGCCAAAAACGAAGACGGCAAAATTGGCAGAACACCCCACAGCAGCCCATGAACACCTATCGAGAGGGCAGTTGCAATCCAGCCAGGCTGACGCACAACCTGACTCAGGGTTGGGCCAATAGAGCGAGCGAAGGAAGATCGGAACATAGCAAGTGGAGGACTCTGTTCAAGCTAGGGGGCAAGGAATTTCAGATGAATGGGGTAGATAGCGACCAAGCGTACTGACCAAGCGTACTAGATTTACGTTCCTGTCTGACAGCCCAGGAGCGGGAACGTCTGGATATCCCTTGTAGTTTTTTCTTCATCCTTATCCTAAATCCGCCCGGTGAACCTGGACGATCAGTAAAGAAAAGTAGGGGAGCTTGAGCTGAGGGCGATCGCTTAGATCAGCATAGATTACCTGCTCAGGTAATGTAGCTCGTTCTACCACATAGCTTTGCTGAAGCAGTCCGTGCCGATTGAGCACTGCCCAGACCTGCTCATAGACAGAACTTACCTTTAGTAAAACGACTACGTCGGCAGTAGCGATCGCAGTTTCCAAATCTGCAACGGTGTGAAGAGCAGGCAAAACAATTAAGCGTTGATTCCAGAGAGTCAATGGAAGTCCCAGTGCTGCCGTTGCTGCCAGCGGCGAACAAATGCCGGGGATCGTCTGCACCTCAACTTCGGGATGAGAATGCAGCAGCGTTTGCGCCAGATAGGTAAAGGTGCTGTAAAAGCTCACATCTCCTTCGGACACAAATGCTACGTCCTGCCCCTGCGTCAGGTATTGCCAAACCTGCTCGGCTGCTGCTTGCCATGCTTCGGTCAAAGTTTTTGCATCTTGCACGTAAGGAAAACTTAGCGCCAAACGGATCTGATCTGGCTGGAGCCACTCCTGTACAATTCGTTCTGCGATCCCCAATTTTCCAGACAGCCCGGCCGGAAATGCAACTACAGGAACGCACTTAAGCAGGCGAAGCCCCTTCAAAGTGATCAACTCTGGATCACCTGGACCAACGCCAACGCCGTACAGCTTTCCCAAATAAGAATCAGTCATGGTGTTTAGAATTAGCGATCGCCTCCTTCCACAATCCACCCAATAGCTCATCTGATTGAATGAATCTGCCTTGCCTTAAGACCTTAAACTAGAAATTGACAAACCTAAACTCAGAAGCATACACATCGTACAAACGGTAAGGATTCCACCTGGAATGCTTGAGCCAGAGGAGAGTGTCTGAGTGAGCGAGACGATGCACTTCAAAATTGTATTAGCCTGTTCCAAGCTGAAATTCGACAACTAAAAATTCTAAGTTCAGTAAAACTTTTGTATATACAACAGCCCGTTTGACAGAGTTATGAATCAGATTGCTCAACGACTAGCCGAAATCGATCGCAAATATTCCCAGCGCTACATTGAACTCGATCCGGGTGGCTATTTCATCATCTACTTAGATCGGGAGGAGGAGTTAATTTGCGTCAAGCATTTCACCAACGTGATCAGTGAAAAAGGATTAGCACTTGATCCAGAGACGGGCAAACCCATCCCTGTGCGGGGCAAAGTCGAACGAACGGCTAACGCTGTATTTAGCGGCAGAACCGCTAAAGAACTTTGCATCAAACTGTTTGAAGAGATGAAACCTCCCCTGGTCAACTACCTCGACCACGCTGCCTATCTGGGAAGAGAATTGGTGCGGGCAGAGACAGCCTTAGTCAGTGGGGAGGAATATATACAGGACTAAAGTAAACAAGGGAAATTTTTTGTTCGCTAAGCGAACGAAAAATTTCCCTCACAGAATTAGCCCTGAAGAATTTGATACAGGTAGTAGGTTGCCATTGGAATGACCGTTGCGGCAACTAGGAAACCCACAACCCAGACGGTTGCGTTACTTTTTTCGGTGTCTTCAGGGGTGGCGAAGGTGCCTTCAACCAAAACGGTGTTGTCTACGACAGGTGGTCCGGGATCAGGCTGACCAGAGAGAACGGCAACCAGGCGATCGCTTGCATCCAAAAATGCCTGGTTGTACTTGTTGTCTTGGCGCAACGGCACCATGACAGTTTCCTGGGCTACACTTTGGGCAATTTCATCATTTAAGGTTGCTTTGACGCGATCGCCCGTCCGAATCGCAACATTATTAGTGACGTTGTCTAACACCAGCAACGTTTGATTGGCTTGCGCTTCAGGGGTAGGGAACCACTGCTCAAAAAGCTGATCGGCAAAGCTCTGGATCGTTTCCCCATAATCGAGCCGATGCACCGTTACAAATCGAACTTCGTTGCCTGTCGACTGGGCGAGCTTTTCTAATTCACCG
This sequence comes from Oculatella sp. FACHB-28, assembly GCF_014696015.1. Classification (NCBI taxonomy): domain Bacteria; kingdom Bacillati; phylum Cyanobacteriota; class Cyanophyceae; order Oculatellales; family Oculatellaceae; genus Oculatella; species Oculatella sp. FACHB-28. The sequence goes on from NZ_JACJPJ010000057.1 coordinate 156,721, forward strand.
CTGATTCTGCCTTCGTTCAAACGGCTTAAGATTTCTGCTTCGTCAACGACCCAAGTGGAATCCCCTGCCGCTAGACTCGGCATACTGTAAACGCTTGTAGCGTAAGCGGGTGCAGCGCTGACTTGAGCAACAAAAATCAGTCCTACAGCAGCTAGCAGCAACCCACGCAGAAGTTTTGCCAAAGTTGAAGTAAGAGAAGAGAGGAGCATATTTATGAGTCCGATATTTATCTTTTGTTACTTATCTCTCAAAATACTATACTGCTGTGCTAAGTAACTATGAATTAAATCAACCCTAAATTTTGCTCAAGAGCAAACAGGAATCCTGCTTTCCCCTACTTTTCAGGGCGTTGCACAAATTGAGAAGGACGCGGAAATTCCTGACATGTGAATCGCCTGCTGTAGGGTCACGGCAATGGCGTGCCCCTACGAAAATCACTTATTAAATGTGCAACGCCCTTTTCACAATGGTGTTGTTGACGTTTCATCCAGCAGGTTGGGCGCAGGGGCAGCGGCATCATTGGTCAGGTTTCCTGGAGTACTCAATAAAGCGGTTGTGGCGTTTATTACCAATTGAGTTGCTCCGGTTAGGAAGGGGCGATCGATTTTGTCGAGTGTGTCTGTGGGTTGGTGATAGTTAGGATTGCGGTAGTTGGCGGTGTCTGTCACCATGACTGCGCCGATGCCTTTTTGCCAAAAGGGGGCATGGTCGCTTCGCAACAAATCAGGGGTGAGCGGTCCTAACAGCGGAATCGGTAAGCTCAAGACCTGAGGCAAATCTGACTGACTAGTTTCATGGAAAGCGTTGATTAGGGACATATGACCACGATCGCCAATTACCGCCAAAAAGTCTCCCCGATCGGTGGGTGGGCTGATGGGCAGCCCAGCGGGATATTGCTGACAGCCCTCGGTGTGACAAGCAAACCCAATCATATCCATCACGATTGCGCCTTCTAAATTCTCGGTCAGACTATCATCTGCCGCGTAGGCTAAACTGCCCAGCAGTCCGACCTCTTCCAGGTCAAATAGGGCAAGCTTGAGTGTTCGCGGCGTGGGAAGTTGCCCCAGTAGCCGAGCCGTTTCCAGCACAGCCGCAACCCCAGTAGCGTTGTCGTCTACACCGGGCGATTGCTCTATGGAGTCGTAGTGTGCTGCGACCAAGATTGCCCCAGCCGACGGATCGGTTCCTGAGCGCTCTGCCACGACATTAATGCCATTCTCGAAGGTTTGGAACTGGGGCAGCCAATCTGCTTCCCGTAAAGCCGAAGCAATGTAGTCTCGGGTGCGGCTCCGCTCTGCTTCGCTGTGTCGCTTAAAGGCAAGTGCCTCGACATCCGCCAGCACTCGGTCTGGGTTGATGGCGGGTGCCTCGATCGGAGCAGGCATTTCTGCACGTGATTGGGGCGATCGCGAACGGACGGGACTTTGCTGAAAGCTGGTTTCTAAAATCTGAGGTCGGAGTTGAATTCCGTGCCAGTTCCACCCGGTGATGACTCCTACTAGCGTGACGAAAAATAACGCCAACCAAATTCCCAGCTTCCTCATATCTGCGTCCTGCTAATTTGCCCAGTTTTCATTTTATGAGTTCTACCCAAGTCATGCTTGTTTCAAATCACAACTTAATTAATGAAAACTATAATTCTCACTTTCAGTATCGCTACATTAAAAATGCTGCCCTGGTTGCAAATGCCCGGCATTGCTGATGTGATGTATGGATTTCGTAGAGACATGGCATTGCCATGCCCCCACAGGGGGGATTGAGATCCGTGAATCAAACCCATATTCAGCAACGCCCGATGCCCTTCCTTTAGCTAGAACCTAGAACTCCACTCGTTTATCCTTGCTTTAACTGCTCTACAAACGCGAATATTCCGGTGAATTTAACCCCACTTGCATCACTTCTAACACTCGTTCCATCTGGTTATTCAATAGTGCTTCGACTGCCAACCATAAGCCTGGAAACACTTGACTGTGCATGATCTCATCTGCATCAGGCATGAGTTGCTGATAATCTCCATCTAGCAGTTGGAACCACTCTAGTTGATTCTCAAATGCTTCCCAGATGATATATCCCAATACTCCATTGCGACGATAGGCTTGCTTTTTGCTGCCTGTGTCAATTACCCCTTTGGGAAACTGCGAAGCAACCGCTCTCAGGACGAGTTAGGCGATCGTCATTTTCAAGCGGTGGCAGGTGATTATAAGCCGAACTGATTTGGGAGTAGGACGATCGACTAACCATCTTCAAATCCTCGGAATTATCCAATATCGCTCACTGTAGGAAATCCAATATATCGAGTTGAAATTCTTGCACGGTAAGAATTTCAACTCGATATATTGGATCAGTGAGCCTGGATTATCGGGTAAGGATCAGCATCGCAGTGGTAGCGATCGCCTTGAAAGATGTTCCTCCAATAAGGATGTACGTGGTGTGATACACGATCAATTGGGTGTTTAGGCAGATTTTGTATGAGTGAGTGCCCTGTCTATCCCAGTGACCGGTGTAAGTACTGCGGTAACCGATTTCTTGTGAGGGGTTGTCAATTGTTCAAACTGACTACTGAGCCAACCATATCCTCTACCAATGCAGGTGGGGCAAACAGCGCCACAGTTTTCTCCTTGGTCGTCGCAGATGATTACTTTTGCTGCCTGCATTTTGAAAACGCGATCGCATGTTCGGCAAACTTGTTGCTTGCCAACCCGATCATTACATTCAACTTGGAGTTGCATAAGATTTTCCCAAAGTTTAGAAATGAGTTTATAAAGAGGTGAGGTTAGCGGTCGCTAGGTTAATTACTTGAGCCAAAGCTCAATGCTACAAAGGTAAAGGCGATCGCCAGACCGTGCGTCTATCTTAGGAATAAACTTTGGGGAGAACGAATCCATATGAGCTTAATGCAGGGTCCCTCGATAGCGCAGTTGCCGCTTAAGCGCATAGTGTTCGGCAAACTTGGGAATATCGCCCCGGTGTCCCATCAGAATCACCGTATCGCCTTCCTTGATTACTGTGCTGTGGTTGGGGTGGACAAACGTACTGCCATCACTTCGACGTAGCGCTACCACAATAAAAGTGCCTCTGCCACGCACCTCAATGTCACTCACGATGCCACCGACTAGAGGTGAGCCTTTAGGAACTACCAACTCATCAAGCTGGACATCAATTTCTGCTAACAGTTCACTTAATGTACTGCGACCGTCGTTTTGGTCGAGAAAGTCGATTGAGGCTGGATGAGTAATCATGTGCGCCATTCGCAAAGCGCCGATTGTAGCAGGCAACACTACATGGTCGGCTCCTGCCAATCGCAGCTTTTTTTCAGTGGTGGGAAATTCACCCCGCGCAATGATTACCAGGTTAGGGTTCATTTCTCGTGCCGTTAATGTAATAAATACATTAGACGCATCATCTGGCAGCGCAGTAGCTAATACTTTGGCTCTCAAGATTCCGACAGCCTGCAAAATGGTTTCATCGGTAGCATTGCCAATGCGAACTAGATAACCCATTGCTTCGGCTTTGGCAAGGCGATCGCTGTTGTTGTCGATGATCACAAAAGGTTGACCCGATTCCATCATCTTCTTTGCCAGGATCTGCCCAATCCGACCAAAACCACAGATAATCACATGCTGTTGTAAGGTATCAATTCCTTTTGCTATCCGCCGAGCGTCCAGAGCGCGGTTGATTTCTCCCTCAGTCACCATCTGGACAAACCCTCCTACCATATAAACTGCTGACGACGTTCCCGCAATGATCACCAGAATGGTAAAAATCTTGAGTGCTGGAGATTCAATTGGGCGAACTTCGCCATACCCAACTCCGAAGATGGTAATGACCACCATGTAAACGGCATCGAGCAATGCCCAACCTGCGATTGTGTAACCTGCGATCGCCACAACAATGGTAATAACAAAAAAGACAGTGCCAAGCAGAATGCGGCGAAAAGACTGGTGCAAATTGGGTTGCCAGCAGGGGTAACACTCCTACCGATGCGACAATCTTGCCACCAGTAGCTGAGTGCCAGGTGTAGCAGGTTATACCGAAGGGAGGGGATTAGGGGGTAGGGATTAGGGCGAGAAGAAAGACATTTCCTCTTTCATCCTTTCTTCCTCCTATTGCACCTGCGGCGAAGGTTCTGGAATTACCCCTGCGTAGGGGAAGTTGCTCACAGAACGCTGTAACTCTGCTAAAGAGCGGTTATAACCTAGAATCGCCTGTACTCGGTTAAACTCTGCTTCGGTCAAGTCAGATTGCGCGATTAATACGTCTGTTTGCGTTCCTACACCCGCTTGGAATCGCAGTCTTGCCAATCGCAGGGCTTCCCTTGCCTGTTCCAGGGCTAAGGACGCGGTTTGAATGTTCTCGAAGTTAGCTTGCAGATTAGAGTAAGCGCTTTCTACATCAAACCGAATCTGGTTGCGCTGCGCTGCAAAATTGGTTTCGGCGATCGCAATATTGGCCTCTTCCTGAGCTGCTTGCGCCCTAGCAGCGCCTCCATCAAACAAACTCAGATTGAACTGAGCGCCAAACTGATAATTGTCTTGTACGGTTTGATCCTCGTTTAAGGTGTCCTGCACGTTATAGCTCGCAAACAAACCAATCTGAGGTCTCAACTGAGCCAAAGCAGCCCGTCGTTGAGCGTCACTAACTTCGCGCTGCACAAGCTGTTGCTCTAACTCAGCCCGATTTCTGATTGCTAAGACGATTGTTTCTTCGAGGCTCAGATCCCACAGGTCTGCCACCTCCACGGGATCGGCTGCTGCCACCTCTACCGACTGAGCCAAGCTCAGCGTTTGGACGATTTGACGACGGGCAATCTGGCGTTGGCTGAGGGCTTGGGTAAGCTGCTGTCTAGCATTTGCCACGTCCACTTGGGCTTGCAGCACGTCAAACCGCGTTCCTACCCCTGCTCGCTCCAGTGCTTCGGCATCGCGCAAACTCTGCAACGCCTGTTCTAGTGCTGACTCTTGAATTCGCACTTGCTCATCTGTTTCTTGCAAGTCGTAGTAGTTATTAATGACATCTAGACGAAGCTGCTCTTCCTGGGCTTCGACCTGCAATTCCTGAAAACGAACCTGTCCCTCAGCTGCCTCAATCAAAGCCGGTCGCCGACCTCCAGTAAACAGCGTGTAGTTGAGTTCTACCGCACCTCCCAGGACGACGTTGACATCATCCTCGTCTGATTGACCGCTGCCACCTTGACCTCCCTGAAGCTGATCCAGAAAATCCTGTAATGCCCCTGAATCTTGCTGCTGCGTGTTTTCCTGGAAAGTCAGATTTGAATTTAAGTCTACTGTGGGTAGATTGTTTGCCTGTACCTCCCGCAAAGCTGCCTGTGCCCGCTCTAGTTCTAGCCTGGACACCTGAAGCTCACGGTTGTTACGAACGGCCAGATCAATTGCTTGTTCTAAGGTAATGGGCTGAGTTCCAACAATTTCTACCTCTTCAGGTTGAGTCGGAAACTGAAGTGGATTGGGGCTGGGATTAAGGTATTCTGGTGCCGCCTGAATCAAGTTTTCATCGGCTGTTTCTGCCTCTGCTTCCGCTTCTGCTTCTGCCTCGTCATCTACCTCTGCTTCATCTTCTGGGGGGGCAGCTTCGTCAGAGGAGTCTAGGGATGGGGCGGGCGATGTTTCCTCAGTCTCATCTCCTGCTGGTAGATCTTGGGATAGTTGCTCTGATACTTCTTCTGATGCCGTTTCTGACGATGTTTCTGGCGTTATCTCTCTTTCTGACTCATCGGCAGAAGCATCATCCGGGGAGGCAGATGCATTGCTAGGTTCCTCTGCCTCGTCAGATTGCTCTGTTGGCTCCGCTGACTCAGCATCAGCCTCAGCGTTAGATTGATCGCTTGCTGCGACTGGCTCTGTTTCTACGACAATGGCTTCTGACTCTGAGTCATTTTCAGGCTGAGCCGCTTCGTCAGCTTGAGCAACTTCGACGGTTTCAGCAGAGTCTAAAGCCGTTGCGATCGCTCCAATCGAATTTTCATGCTCAACCTCATCCTTGCCGTCAAGTCCACCAAGACGTGCAGGAGACTGAGCAGAAGCTGAGTGCAGGGGACTGAGAGCAATGATGGTGCCAACACTTACAGCAAGAAGAGAAAGAGAAAATCGCATGTTGTATATCTTTCAGTCCAGATGTTTAGCGGCAAAAGAGAAGCCTTAAGCAGAATACTGGCTGACCGCCAGAATTGGCAAATGACTTCCTGTGAAGCCATTTAAGTGCAGTTTAGGTAAAAATTAGGCGATCGCACTTCATCCACCTGGTTAATCTTTCCAGGGGAAGACGACAGGTAGGGGTTGGGGGCTAAGGACTGGGGGCTAGGGGCTAGAACGCCGCATAAAAGGGATTTCCTTCATCCTTCACCTTTACACCTCCCTTCACTTCTACACCTCTAGTTTCTCAAACTCCTTTTGTCCATAAAGCATTTGCTGGTCAACCGCTGAAAGCACGCGATTATTTGCTAGGTCAGATTGCAAACAGCGGCAAACCAATTCTGCTACATCCGCCCGATGAATCGATCCGGCAATAGTTGGGTCTGGAGTTAACACTGCATTGCCCGTTGCGGGTTCCGATTTTAGCCCGCCTGGACGAATGATGGTGTACGTCAATCCGCTAGCAATTAAATGCTGTTCAGCCTTTTCTTTTTCGACTAGAACTTCACCTAATGCTTGCAGGGCTTGAGGAGGCAGCGCTACCACACTGTCACCGCTGCCAATCGACGATACCAAAATGAATTTTTGTGCCCCTGCTTTGACCGCAGCATCGATCAAATTCTTGTTGCCCAGGTAGTCTGCTCGCTCACCATCTTTAGGCAAACCACCGATCGTGCTAATCACTGCCCCAATCGGTTCTCCCTGCATTGCTTGCTCGACTTCAGCCACGTTCAGCGCATCTCCCAGAGCGATCGCAATTCCCATTGCCTCTAGCTCTGCCCGTGCCGCCTCGCTGCGTAAAAACGCTTTGACTGAAAGCGATCGCCCAACTAAACCCCTAGCAATCTCGCGTCCTACCCCGCGACTGGCCCCGGCTAGAAATACATATGGTGCTGTCATCAAAATTGCCTCCCCGTTTGAATCAATTGCTCACAGATTTAGACCTCTGCCACATTAGTGTGCGAGAAATCTTGCGCCTTTGTACAAATTGATTGGAAAAACCGACTAAAAAGATTCTACGCCTGGAACTTCTGCGTCAGTTTGGGGTCAAACACTGAGGAAGCGTAATGCTTCCTACAGGGGGGTTGGGGGCTAACCCCCCTTAAAAATTTCACGGTGCCACCCTACCGTCAAGACTCTGAAACCTTTTCCTTAAATAGCTTTCCAGCCGAAAACACAGGGACAGTCGTAGCCGGAATCGTCATCACTTCACCTGTCTTGGGGTTGCGCCCTTCACGGGATTGGCGTTCTCTTGCTTCAAATGTGCCAAAACCGACGAGAGTTACCTTGTTGCCTGCGGCGACAGATTCCTGGATGGACTCCAGCACTGCGGTTAGCACTGCATCCGCTTCTTTCTTGGTTACTCCTGCCTTATCGGCGATCGCATCCACTAATTCACCTTTGTTCATATAGGTTGCTATTTAACGCTTGCAAGGATTATAGGGCACAGACCACGCAGACGCACAGCCAATAAAAAGCAGCCGCTACTGGGGTGGGCTGCTGGCTAGCATGAGTTGCTAGAAGTAGAATATCACATTGGCTAGTACATTTGAACTAAATTGTCTGCTTAACTAAAGTGACTAGTTCTTGCAGGGTTGTGAAGTTGTAGGTCGAAGTAAGTTCAGTTTTATCGAAGATGCTGTTTGTGGGAGTATCTAGCCAACCGATACAGGCTGAAGTGCCGGAAGCACTTTCTCACCAAAGACTTCAATAAACTGTTGTTGTTCACGGTTGACGTTATGCAGTAACAGTTCGCTGAACCCTAACTCAATATCCTGTCTCAGCCAATCAATATGTTGCTGAGGGTCGGCAGAAATGCGAACGGATCCATCTAACTCATGGGGTTGCACAAATTGACCCGCAACCTCAAACTGACGAGGGGATTGCAGTTCTGTCATCAATACATTTTCAAAAATGTTACTGCGCCACTGTTCGTGAGCTTTTTGGCGAGCGGCTGTTTCATCTTGGTCATAGGAAAGTTGGACTTTCAGCAACATCGGTTTTCCGGCTCCACCACCTCGACGGAAAGCGTCTACCACTTCCTTAAGTTGGTCGGGTGGGCGCGAAATCGTGATCAGTCCATCAGCCCAACTGCCTAGCCATTCTGCGGTTTTGGCGGTGACGGCTGCCCCAATGATTAGCGGCGGAGTGTCAGGACGGGAATAAAGTTTGGCTTCTTCAACACAGACTAGTCCGCGATGAGTTACGGTTTCACCCGCCCAGAGCGATCGCATGATATCCACACATTCTTTGAGCCGAGTATTGCGATCGCTTTTGATCGGCCACTTATCACCTGTAATTGTTTCGTTGAGCGCCTGTCCGCTGCCAACCGTGATCCAGAAGCGATCGGGAAACATCTCAGCTAGAGTTGCTGCGGCTTGAGCAATAATTGCAGGATGATATCGCTGCCCAGGCGCACAAACTACTCGATAGGAAAGCTTTGTTGCCTGCATAGCTGCCCCTAGCCACGACCAGGCAAAACCACTTTGTCCTTGCTGCTCAGTCCAGGGATGAAAGTGATCAGAGGAAAGAGCATGGGTAAAGCCTGCTTGCTCTGCCAGTTGCACGTACTTCAGCAGCTCACTCGGCTTGAACTGTTCATGGGAAACATGGTAGCCAATCTTTACCATAAGAATTTTTCCTGCTCGTGGTGTTTGTTGAGGGCAGCTTTACTACCCTATTTCGCACGAGCATGGATAAAAAATCATCGGTTGTTAGGCATAAACCTTTTCCAGGTTTAACGGACACTGAGGTCTTAAAGGATTGTCTTCCATCGGTGGCTGAGCAATCACGCGCAGCTCATGGGGATAGCGGGGATGTGAATCATTCACCAACCAGATGGGCGGCACCATCATTGCCTCGTAATCGGCGATTGTATCAAAGGTGCCAGGTTGGGCTTTTAATTCAACGATTTGCCCCGGTCTATATTCAAATGCTTCTTCCCAATCTAAATCTGCCCCAGAATTCATAACCGTTATAAATAGTATTATCTTATACGGATTGTAAGGCTTGTTTATCGTTTAGGCAATATTCTGTAGCTATAGATACAATTTTTAATCGCGTTGAGAACACCGCAAATTCGATGCTTGGAGTTTTTAGGGTGTTTGCAAAATACCTCTACAGGAGGAATAAATATCCGTCGCTAAGATACGTTTTGCATAGGGGCGGTTCGCGAACCGCCCCTTGTATCTTCAGAAGTAGGTAACCCTTCACGGAAATTTCCTTCGCTACATTTGTTCTAGCTCTTTGCCCTTGGTTTCTTTGACCAGGAGGAGCACAAAGAAAAATGAGATGGCAGCAGCGATGGTATACAAACCATAGGCAGTGCCCAAGCCAAAGGACTCCAATAGGGGAGGGAAGGTCGTTGATACGAGGAAGTTGGCAATCCACTGCACGGCAGCACAAACAGACAGAGCGATCGCCCGTATTTTGTTATTAAACATTTCTCCCAGCAAGACCCAGACAATTGGACCCCAGGAAAACCCAAAGCAGAATACATAGGCATTGGCTGCAACCAGGGCGATAAGTCCTGACGTATCGCTCAGAGCCGGATTGCCTGCGGCATCAACAGGCGCATTGCCAAACAAAGCAGCGAGTGTTCCTAGGGTGAGAAACATGCCAATGGAACCGATCAGTAGTAGCGGTCTTCGACCAAATTTATCGACAAAGGCGATCGCAATTAGCGTCGTCACAATATTAGTGACAGACGTAATCACCGTTATCCAAAGTGAATCTGCCTCTGTAAAGCCAACCGATCGCCACAGCACGCTGCTGTAGTAAAAGATGACGTTAATTCCGACAAACTGTTGAAAGATTGATAGTCCCATTCCCAACCAGACAATGGGCAACAGTCCACCGCTGCGACTCACTAAGTCTGAGAACTTAGATTTACGCTCTCGCATCACCGTTTGCTGGATATCACGCACCTTCTGCAAGATGTCTCCTTTCTCAATCTTGGAGAGAACCTGAATGGCTTCTGACTCTCTGTGCTGAGCCACCAAATAACGAGGCGACTCTGGAATTCGCAACGCCGCTATGCCATAGAGAACTGCCGGGGGAATTTCTGTCCAAAACATCCAGCGCCAGGCTGTAACGCCAAACCAGAACGGTGACTCAGCCGACCCTGCTCCGACTGCAATAAAGTAGTCACACAGCAGAGCAATAAAAATTCCAACCACAATGGCAAGCTGTTGCAGAGAACCCATTCTGCCGCGCCATGCAGCAGGCGAGACTTCTGCAATGTAGGCAGGGGCAATCACGCTAGCTGCGCCAACCGCAGCCCCTCCTAAAATTCGCCAAAAAATAAAGTCCCAAATTCCAAATGCCAGTCCAGATCCAATGGCGCTCACGGTAAATAATATGGAAGCGATGATCATCGCTTTGACTCGACCCAACCGATCTGAAATGTGTCCAGCGTAAAATGCGCCAACGGCTGATCCTAAAAGTGCTAGGGAGACAGCAAGCCCGATCTGTACGCTGTTTGCACCAAAGGCGGTTTGTATCGCTGCAACCGCACCATTGATCACTGCTGTATCAAAACCAAATAGAAAACCACCCAGCGCAGCAGAACCACAGATCAAGGTAACGAAAGATCGGCTCCGTCGGGCAACAGGTTCTTGTAGAGAAGTCATGGCTATATCTTTAGATAGGTAAATTGCTCAAAAAGATGAGGAATTAGATAGTTTAGAGCTGGAATGTTTGAATTCAAACAAACCGCTGGAAGCTCACTCAGCAAGAACTTTTGGGAACTTGCAAAACGGTATAAGGCTCCAACCATTAGCAGATTAAACTTTTGCAATGACGTTTCTCATCTGTCTTAGCGCAGGATTTCTCGCGGTTTCATGAAGTAAGCTGGGCTTAGCTCAATCTGAGGTGCTGTGATGACTGACATCAAAGAGATGTTGCGCCAGGTGTCACTGTTTGCCCATTTGCCCGATCAACAGTTGCAGTGGCTCGCTGAGCAGGGTACTGAAGTTTGGCTAGAGCCAGGAGAATTGATTGCCGCTCAGGGAAGCCCGGCGGATGGCTTTTATGTGATTTTGCAGGGAGAAACCACCTGGACAAAAGAAGTGCAGGGGGAATCGGCTCATGCGGTGACGTTAGGCAAGGGAGACGTTTTTGCAGAACTGATTTTGCTGTTAGATGAAGCCTATCCCACAACAGGGCGAACCGTAACCCGTGTGCATCTCTATAAGTTGACCCCGGAGGGCTTCTGGGAAATGCTGAGAATCTGTCCGTCGATCTTCCGCAGCATTTTAAAAATTTCGGCGCAGCGATCGCAAATTCACGAGTCGGTTACTCAGCAGCAGGCTAAGCTGATTTCCCTTGGCACCCTCTCTGCGGGGCTAGCCCATGAGCTAAACAACCCGGCGGCAGCGGTTAAACGGAATGTATTTTACCTGGAAGAGGTGTTGCAAAAACTCCCCAACCTGGCGCTCAAGCTACACGAGCAGCCGATGACGGCAGACCGGATTAAGTTTTTGAGCGACCTATATCTTCAGGCGACAGAGTCCGCTAAGCAGGGCTGTCTGTTTGACCCGATCGCCCAAAGTGAAGCAGAAGATGCGATCGCCGATTGGCTAGAAGCCCATGATGTCGAGAATGGCTGGAAACTCGCCCCAATGCTGGTCATGGCTAATCTACACCCAGAGCGGCTAGATGAAATCATGACGCACATCGAGCCAGACTGTTTGGGCAGCGTTTTGACCTGGCTAGAAGCAACGCTGACCGGAATCAAGCTTTTGGAAGACATTAAGCTCGGTTCAACCCGCATGTCTGAACTGGTGACAGCGATGAAAAGCTATTCCTACATGGATCAGGCACAGCTTCAAGAGTTGGATATACATGAGGGCATCAACAATACACTCACTATCCTGAAACATAAGTTGAAATATGGAATGACGGTCAAACGTGAGTACGGTGACTTACCTAAAATTTGTGCCTACGGACCTCAGCTAAACCAGGTGTGGACAAATTTGATTGATAATGCCGTCGATGCAACTCAGGGAAAGGGACATCTGTGGATTCGCACTGCGCTAGAGGGCGATCGCGTCCTGATTGAGATTGCTGATGACGGAGGGGGCATTCCTGCTGATATCCAACCCCGCATATTTGAACAGTTTTTTACCACAAAAGAAGTTGGCAAAGGCACAGGGTTAGGACTAGACATCGTTCGCCGCGTTGTCGTCGGTCAACACAAGGGTGATGTTCACTTTGAGTCAAAGCCTGGGGATACACGCTTTCAGGTGCGCCTGCCTCTTCGCCCACCCAAAAGTGCTGCTCCCAGCAATTAGGACACTGCACTCAATACGTAAATCCTGTTTCTGCAATTGAATCTACTGTATATGTCCAAATGCTTTGGGGTTTAGGTAACTAACTGTACTTTATCCCAGATGTATGTACACATTAGACAACCAAGGGCTGAAACATGGTAGCGCGGCGCGGCGAAGATCTACAGTTTGATTTGACATTAGATTTTCGTAAGGCAGTTTTAGGTGGAGAAGAAATAATTCGGATTCGCCATTTAGAAAGGTGCCATGTTTGTGAAGGTTCTGGGCAACGACGAAGCATTGGCAGTTGGCTAGGAATGCAGCCAGCTATCTGCAATACCTGTGGGGAAAGTGGTCGAACTGCGATCGCCAAAAACTTGACGATTACTATTCCAGCAGGGGTTGATCAGGGGACTCGTCTCAGAGTTTCACGAGAAGGAGATGTTGGAGAAAATGGTGGTGAAGCTGGTGATTTATATGTTTACCTGTTTGTGAGTCCACATCCTGAATTTCAGCGGCAGGGAACCCACTTATCATCAGAAGTGACGATTAGCGCTCAACAAGCGCTCTCTGGATGCGACATACAGGTCAACACCCTTGATGGAGCGACAACGTTGACTATTCCTCCACAAACCCAGCCCAACACGGTCTTCACCTTGCAGAACCGAGGGGTTCCCACACTAGGTAATCCTGGGCAACGCGGTAACCATGAGGTGACGGTCAAAATTGACCAACAGTCCAACCCCTTGTGGAGTAAACCTGATTTCTCTGACTCAACTGACTTGGATGGAAGATCCTATCTTCCGTCAAAAGTTCCTCCAGAAACTCCAAACAATCTCCTGAATCAAGGAGTTGAGAAGTTTAAGCGTGAGGATTATCGAGGAGCGATCGCTGATCTCCGACAAGCGATTGCATTAGATCCTAATTTTGCATTAGCGTACTCTGCTTGGGGCAACGTTTGTATCGCGATGCAGGACTACCAGAGTGCGATCGCCTGCTTTGGTCAGGCTATTCAGCTTGCTCCTGATCTGGTTGAAGCTTATGGTAGCCGTGGGCTGGCATATCATCTCTTGGGCGATCGACAACGAGCATTAGAGGAGTTAACCTACAGCATTCAACTTGATCCCTCGTTAGCTAACTCTTACTACACACGAGGGCAAATCAACCTGGAACTCGATCATATTCCCCAAGCTTTAGCAGATTTTGAGAGTGCGATCGATCTGTATCTTTCAACTGAAACTTGTTATCTAGCCGATGATGCGCTACCTCGAATTCAAAATCACTACCGCTCAGGAATTGCCTCCAGGCACTCACCAGTTGAGCCGTTGATTCAACAAGCAGCCGAGGCGCAGAATGCAGAAAACTTCCAGCAAGCGCTCAGTTGCCTCACTGAGGCAATTCAGTTAGAACCAGAACTGGCTGATTTATATTACTATCGCAGCGCAGCCTATCAAGGATTGGGGCAGAGGCAATATGCGCTGGCAGATTTATCTCAGGCAATTCAACTCAATCCTAGAGTTGCTGACTATTACTACAACCGGGGCGGAATGTACTTTGACATGAAAAATGACGCCTGCATTGCTGACTTCAACCAGGTGATCAAGCTTGACCCCTACCTAGCTGAGGCACACTTCAACCTCGGCAGTTTTTATGTTAGTCAGGGCAGGAAGCAGGATGGGCTGCCTTACATTCAACGAGCGGCAGAGTTATTTCAGCAACGAGGAGACAGGCAGAGCTATGAGCAAGTTGTTCATGTAATAAATCAAGTCGCTACTTTGATATGATGACTGCAATTCTGATTACATAGCAGCGCTACGCGCATACTTTAGAGATACGCCAACCCTTAGCTGCAATTCAGGCAGCTAAGGGTTGCTTCTACTACCTAGAGTTGCTCTGAAGTGCAGTCAAGAATATCCTCCTACTACGCCTTCTCACCCCCGCTGAATCTTGCTATAGATGAGAGTGTGTAACGATCATTGGAGATAAAAGCGAGGGCTATGGTTAGAAGGATTGCGTTTTGGTTGCTGTGGGCGGGTTTTTCTGCCTATGCTTTTTTGCTGGCTCCGCCCAATCAGCCAGATACGTTTGCGTTAATCAAAGATCTCTCTACTGGACAGTGGGATGGCATTAATCCACTGGTGATTGCTTTGTTTAACATCATGGGCGTTTTGCCAATGCTCTACGCTTGTCTAGTGTTTATTGACGGCAGAGGGCAAAAGGTTCCAGCTTGGCTGTTTGCGTCGGCTTCGTTTGGTGTAGGCGCGTTTGCTCTGTTGCCTTATCTGGCTTTACGGAAACCCAATCCAACTTTCGTCGGTGAGAAGAACGCTTTACTCAAACCGCTCGATTCTCGCTGGACAGCGTTGGCGCTGGCGTTAGGAGCGATCGCCCTCCTCACTTACGGTCTAACTGCCGGAGACTGGAGCAATTTCATTCAACAGTGGCAAACCGATCGCTTTATCCACGTCATGAGCCTAGATTTTTGTATGCTCTGTCTGCTATTTCCAGCACTGATTGGTGACGATATGGCACGACGGGGTTTGCAGGATAAGCGAATTTTTTGGGCAGTGGCACTGGTGCCATTGCTGGGGGCGATCGCCTATCTCGTGCTGCGTCCACCATTAGAGACTGCTCCAGAGCGCGAATTGTCGCCTCAAAGTTAAATATTGGGATGTCAGGTCTCACACTTCAACCTAAGACCTTAAGCTTGACAGCTACTACTTATACCAAACTCGTCTGTAGAATAGCGGCATCTGTTGGGGCGAAGCACTTGGTCGCAATCCCTGCCACTGAAGCACAATTCTTTTGCCGAGTGCTTCGCCCTTACACCAAATAGTGCTTCCTTACAGAACGGATTCCGTATTAGAAATCAAAATAGATGTAAGGCGCAGCTTCATTTGGAGCCAGTAGCCATGCAGCAAATAGACAAATTGGCACCAGCAGAATTTTGACTGACCAGTTTAACTGCACTTTTAGCCCTCGCTGAATCAGGTAGGCGATCGCCATTCCCACCACGATCAGTAAGAGTAGAAAAGTGATTTGGAGGCGATCGCTCCCTAATGCTTCTGCGTAAATCTTTTGAGCAAATTGAGCGTCTGCTGGATGTCCCCAGAGGCGCTGCACGACCAGACTCGACTCACGCAGGTCAGGCAAGCGGAAGAAAATCCACGAGGTGAACACCATAAATTGTGTGAGTGCCCAGGCCGTTACTGTTCCGGGGAGGCTTTGCCACCAGTTCTTGAGCGCTGGGAATCGTTGAGACTGCGCCTCGGTTAGCCGATGCATAACGAGCGCTAGACCGTGCAGCAATCCCCACACCACAAATCCCCAGGCGGCTCCGTGCCAGATTCCGGCAATCAACATGACGATCGCCAGATTTACACAAGTCCGGATTAGGTTCTTGCGCGAACCGCCCAGTGGAAAGTAAAGATAGTTGCGGAGCCAGTCGCCCAGGGTAATATGCCAGCGTCGCCAAAAGTCAGCAATACTAGTGGAAAAGTAGGGGAAATTAAAGTTTTGCGGTAGCTCAAATCCCAGCAGAATGGCGCTGCCCCGCGCCACATCTACATAGCCGCTAAAGTCGAGATAAAGCTGTAAGCCGTAGGCAAAGGTTGCTAGCCACAGGTCGCCGCTGCTTGCCCGCTGAAGGTTGTTGAAGCTGAGGTCAACCAGAGTGCCGATGTGGTCGGCTAGCAGCAGTTTTTTCACCGCACCGCAAGCAATTAGCCAGAGTCCTTCGACGATTTGGTTGGGCGGCGGAAATTTCAGCGTCTTGATCTGGTCTGCCAGGGGATGGAAGCGGGTGATCGGACCGGAAATCAGTTTTGGAAAGAATAGCTTGTAGCTGGAAAACAGCAGAAAGCTGCGGGTTGGCGGTGCACCGCGATAGATGTCTACGAGATACGCGATGCATTCAAAGGTGAAGAAGCTGATTCCTAGTGGGGCGATGAGGCGATCGCCAATCCAGGCGGCATTCTCCTGGGCTACAGGTAGATTCAACACTGCGCCAACTGAAGACACCAGGAACGGCACATACTTAAAACTCACTAACAGCAAGACGTTCAGAAAAACGCCTATACACAGGAGTTTTAAGCGGCGATTGTTCCAGTCTTGCTGGGCAAGCTGCCAGTCCTCGCCTTCGGGGGCGCGCCAGTCGCGTGGGGCAGCGATCGCCCGTCCCAGCCAAAAGTTGAGCAGCGTCATTAATAGCAGCAGCGGCACATACTGAAGCTGCAGCGAACTGTAGAAGACCAGGCTGGCAACCAGCAGAATCAGTAACTTGAGCGATCGCGCCTCTAGTGACCAGTAGATGCCCAGAACGCTCAGCAGAAAAATGCCGTAAAGGATTGAGAGAAAAGTCATAGGTTCAGAGCAAACACCCCTGTAAAGCCAGGTCGTGATGACAACCGTATTCAGGTTGACTGCAATCGCTAATAAAAGTCCTTACAGTCTTGCTAGTATAGTCCCGTCTGTAAATTAAACATCCATTTTATGGCACTGTGTGCCTGGATCGAGCAGCTGTGTAGGAAAGCTTCCCTACACAGGATTTCTTTGAAAAATGGCTCTGTAGGACAGACCAACCAAAGTTTTTCTCGCTTCTAATTCACTGCAAATTTGGCCTATGACAGCAACTAAAACCTGGGAAACAGAACTGTTTTGGGGTCTGGGCTATGAGTTTGATCCGCAGTGGCTATTGACTCCTATACAGCAGGCACTACAGGCAAAGCTGATTGACCTGTACGCGACGGTGCTGCAACCGAATGCGATCGCTTCCCTTCTCTCTCAAGAAAATCCCTAGTCCGTCATCTTGACTAAATACCGTTTGCTCAGATATGCTCTCACGTTAAGGTTGTCAATTTTACGTACAGACGGCCCTACACTACCCAAAGATCTAGCGCTACCCAAGGCTGCGGCAACAGCCCTGAGCAGCTAACCCCCAAACTGTACTAGGCAGTCTGGCGGCTAACGGTGAATTTTAACACTCCCTTAGCCACCCCGACTTGTCGTGTCAAAAAAGCGGGGTGGCTAGGTTTTTGGGGTTTCCTCAAAAACCTTAAGGAGTACAACTCATGTCTCAATGTTTTTTGGAATCTCCCAACGCCCCGACTGTTGAGAGAGAAGTTTCTGCGCTTCAGAATAGTGAGCGCGATTACCCCATAGGGGGAACTGCTTCGCACCGCCTGCGAGTTCTGATCATCGGTTCTCGTGATGGCGTAATCGAAACGATTCACGACCTGCATCGGCGCGGCTTTGCCCAAGTGGGACTGTGGAGTCCGTTGTTACCTGCTCCTAGTTCTGGTGAGGTAATGAGTATTTTGACACGCGATCGAAGAAGGTAAGAAAAGAGGGAGGAGAGGGGGCGATCGCCCTCTCTCCTTTATCCATCCAACGAACTTCTTACTCCATGCCCACTCCAATTGAGCTTGGGCAGATCTGTGGAACCTTGCTGTAAGTCTTCCTTAAATCAGGGAGATCCGCAGCAAGGCTGCTGTAGCTCGACCCCTTGTTAGCAAATCTACAGCAAAGTAGTCGTTGATCTAACCAGATTGAGCGGATCTACAGCAAAGCTCTGTAGAATAAATTGTTATGCTGCTTCACCCTGGATAGAAAAACAGCCAAAAGTTTACCGGTCGATTTGTAAGAAATAGCTATTCCGCAAGTTCTTGGGGGAGCCTGAAATCGGCAGGTTACTGTCAAGTATTGGCAATCAAGGTGCTGCAAGTTGCATTCAGAGACAATTGTTCTAAAGGTATTTATGTAGAATTGACTAAGGCAAATTTTTGCCTCAACTGAGCTATGCTGCCCCTAACTTGTTTAGTTAGCATAGGAGCTTAACGCAAAGTGAAACTTGATGAACAATCAATAAGATGGTCTCTGAATCATTTAATTAAATATGGAGATACTGATCTATTTCCCAAGCCAATTGAGTTTGATTCTCTATATGAGATTGGGAATGATACCGTTAACAAGTTGAAAGACATTGATTTAGGGAATTACCAATATGGGGCATCAAGAAGATTCATTGTCCCTAAGGATGAATTGTCTTACAGAACTGCTACTCAACTTGACCCTCTTGATAACATCATTTTAACTGCAATTATCTATAAATATGGAAACCAGATAGAGAGCCGCCGAATTCCCATTTCTGATGACAAAGTCTTCGGATACCGTTTTGCGCCACAAGAGGACTGGAGCCTTTACAATCCAAATGCTTCTTGGCTTGAGTTTTGGAACAAGTGCAAGGAAAAGTCCTCAAATTATAACTATGCTGTCTATCTCGATATAGCTGATTTTTATAACCAAATTTATCATCACAATATTGAAAATCAACTGATTGCATCAGGTTTTCCTAACCAAATTAAGAATTGGATCTTAAATTTGTTGGAAAGCATAACCGTTAAAGTATCAAGAGGAATACCAGTAGGTCCACATTCAACTCACATATTGGGTGAGATGTCATTAATTCCTGTTGACAATAGTCTCTCAATGAAAGGATTAGACTATTGTAGATATGTTGATGATATTGTTATCTTTTGTAATGACTACAAACAAGCAAGAGTAATTGTTTATCAAATGGCTGACATTCTTGATAAACAGCAAAGATTAATTGTACAAAAGCAAAAGACAAAAATTTATGAAAGTGAAGAATTTGAAGTGCATTGTCAAAATATGCTTCAAGACAGACCAATTAACGACTTTGAAGAGGAGATGTTGGTAGTTCTTCGTGCTCGTTCAAGCCGAAACCCATATGCGCGTATTAATTCACAAGCACTCTCTTTGGATGAGAATAAAGTATTTGAGCAAAGCCGGATTGAAACAATTCTATCCGATTATCTTAAAGAAAGGGAGCCAAATTTCACGCGTATACGATGGCTCCTTCGCCGTTTGTCTCAAGTAGGAGTTCCTTCAGCAGTTGATTTTTGCATAAGTCATGCAGATGAGTTAACTCCAGCTATTAGTGATATTTGCCACTATCTAGTTTCCGTTAATAATAACTATGCAGGTGACTGGAAAGGTCTAGGAACTCAGATTTTCAATCTTCTAGATAGTGATCTTATAAAGTCCAACGAGTATTTTCAGATGACATTGTTAAGTTTGTTTGGGCGAAAGCCAATGCTGAATAATACCAGTAACTTAATATCTGTGTATCATACATCGCCACCCAGTATGAGGAGGGAAATTTTATTGAGCGCTTATGCTTTAAGTATGGGAGATTGGTTAAGGGAACTTAAGGAAAGTTATCAAGGGTTGGATGCTTGGAGTAAACGTGCATTTATTATTGCAAGCAAGACACTGCCAGTTGAAGAACGAAAGTTCTTTCTAGATTACATCAAAGATGGAAACACCTTGAATAACCTTTTAATCAAGTGGGCAAAGACCTAGATTCAAGGGCGATCGAGGCAGCATAACAACCCCAATGCACCCGGATCGTATTAAGTCATCTGTGCGTGTTCGAGGTTATCTGCGGCAGGTGAAGCGGAACGTTAGCGGTCACAAAGCTTATGATTGTCTGCTAAGGTAAGAAGCGACCTGGAAATTAAAAGTAATTGCTCAAACTGATCGTAAAGCCCTTCTAAAGGAGCATTAAAGCCACGTTGGTTTGAGTAGCAAGATCAATATTATGAATGTACGAGCATTTTTCCGAGCCGCTACAGTTGAAGATGCTGCCCCTCCTTACAACAACATTCAACTGAAGGTTTTTTACCCTGCCCAGTTGACAGGCAGTGACCAGGAGCAGGACATGGGCATTGTTCCTGCTGATGCTCAACACTCCCCCTTCAAGGTCGTTATTCTTTTCACCGGTATTAATTGCGGTCCTGAAGTGTATCAATGGCTGGCTGTTAAGTTGGCAAAGCGTGGATTAGTGGTCATTACATTTTCTTGGGTTGCCGAAAATCTACCTGGAATGGTGGCGCTTACTCCTGGGGTTGACATTAATATGCTGACTCCAGCTATGTATGGTAAAGCTCCGACGGCTTCTGCTTTACCAACTTTGCTAAGGGAGCTAGAGAGGCTCCAGACTGAAGGGGTGCTGGCGGGTCTACTCGACTTAAATAGTGTCATTCTGGGAGGACATTCGGCTGGGGGTAGGGTTGCAATTGAAAGCGCAGATTCACGCTTTTTTCCATCTGTTGTCGCTGCTTTCGCCTATGGCGCTCATACAGCAGCGATTACCCAGTTAGGTTATGCAGCAGGCACAATCCTATCTCTACCAGATTCCTTACCCCTTCTATTAATTGGAGGAACCCGTGATGGAGTTATTGCTAATAGTAGCCATCGCTACGGAGTGAGTTGGGAAGAGGCTACAACACCAATTAAGCTTACCTTTCAAGAGGCGATCGTAGGTGGCAGAAGTGATAGTTATTTGCTGCTTCTAGAAGGAGCCAACCATTTTTCGATTGCTGATCCATTCGATTTCACAACAGGCAGACCATTTCTAGACTTTCCAGCTACCCAATCAGAAGAACAACTGCGGGATTTAATGGCGGAGGCGATCGCCATGTTCATCGATGCTCATGTTCGTGACGAGGCAACAGCCCTTGAATCTCTCAATCAATTATTAGTATCTAACAATCCTTTGATTGCATCATTTGAGTGCAAGTAATTTGTAGTTTCAAGTCTGGTAGGTTGAGATTGGGTGGCTTTCGGTTATCAGTAGCGACTGTACCTATCAATCTCGCCGAGTGAGGATAAGATGCTGGAGCCGTACCTCAGCTAACCGTTCAGATGGGTTAGTTCGGGTACCGACTGTAAACTCTCCAATCAACGCGTAATAAACCATCCGGGCGCGTACCATTGCTTCAAAGGGTGTAAAGCCTAGTTCTAAAAACAAAGTTTTCGTGTAGCTCAAACGCCGCTGGTCAACTTGCTCAAGTAGCAACGCAACTTTAGAATCGTTCGCTGCCCAAGATCGAATCGCGTGTTCGACTTGACCATCATCTTGAATCGCCAGTTCAAACAAGTAGAGCAGTTTCGTTGAAGCATCACCGCCCGCCACTTCAACTTGCTCAATAATGCTATCTGTTTCACGACTGACCCAATCTTGTAAGATCGCCTCCAAAAGCTCTTCTCGATTCTTGAAATGCCAATAGAAACTACCTTTCGTCACATTCAATAGTTGAGCCATTGGCTCAACTCGCACCGACTCCACTCCTTTTTCTGCTAAAACCTTTAGACCCAAATCAATCCAGTCTTGCTGTCCAAGCTTAGAACTCTCTTTTTTCTTGACCATACGGTAGCGTATTGACATCTACGTTATGTGAATTCTAACCTACAAACATACGGTAGCGTATGTAAGAAAGGATTGAGATGAAGATGCTTCAAGTGAGTGGATATTGGTTAATTTGTACAGGTGTTTTACATGCTTTAATCACTGGATGGCAATTTGCTGACCCTTTAATGGATATTGTGCAGGCGGGTTGGTTCAACGCAGTTGCACCACATCCATCGACTCCTTTTTATGACCGAGAAGATGCATTTTGGTGCATGATGATCACACCATTTCTTCTCTTAATTGGGCAATTGTGCTGTTGGGCGCATACAAACAACGTTCCCTTGCCAAATTTTCCTGGCTGGATTCTCCTTCTAACGGCTGTTGTTGGAATTACTCTTGAACCAATTTCAGGATTTTGGCTCATCATTCCTCCAGCGCTATTGATTCTAGCTAATTCGCATAACCGTAAGGAATCCTTAGGGAAAGCGCCATAGCGCTTTCCCTAACGCGATGTTACATAGCAGCTAACAATCGTCCTGCAAACGTAGCAGCTTCTGAACACGGTCGTTAGCTGTTTCGTTTCGGTCGTGGGAGCATAGTTAGAAGGCGTTGCTGAAACCGTAATGGTTAAGTAGGTAGAGGAATAGCTCGATACTTCAAATAGTGAAGCAGCAAACGGAGTGAACATTTCAACATCTCAAGGGATTTGGAGTAGCACAAGGTTTTACGGTG
>NZ_JACJPJ010000058.1:0-23354 GCF_014696015.1 Oculatella sp. FACHB-28
CAGCGATACATCGCGTAACCTAAATCAGTAGTGCGTTGCAATCGAGTGGTGTGAGCCGAGCTGCAGTGAGGACAATTCATCGAAGGCTGACTAAACGGAAGTTGAGGGCAGAAGCTAGTTTATCAGGCAGGGGCTTCTACCCTCAATTTGAGTACTCAGTTCTGACAGTTTCGTTGGCTCAGCTCCTACTGATTCCCGCAGACGCGGTTGAGTAGAATATTGAGATAACGAAAGAGCCATTATGCTAACTGAACCACTGAATAAGCAGGCTGATCAACATAACCACTGGGAATCCGCTTTAGCAAACAGTATTATTGGGAGTAGCTGGGTTAATGTACCTAAACCCTGGAGCGAAGGGAAGGTCTGCCTTGTTGATGCCGAGCCTCAACTGGAGTTCGTTCAGATCGACTCCACTCCACAACATGCTATCTTCCTCCTTACAGATGGCGTGACTAGGGCTGAGGAGCATGAACCTGGTTCTCCACCACACTTGAATGGTCCTCTTTTTCCTGGGGATTTGCTGCTTTACTCTCCTGAGAGGCACGCCGGATCACACCTCACACGATGGAACCAACGTACGCAGTTCATCGCAGTTTTACTAGAGCCAAGTACCGTGTCACAGGCGTGCAACGCACTTGAACTTGATTATTGTGAAGTGGAGTTCACCAACCATTTCCCTACACGAGATCCACTCCTCGAACACCTCGTCAGGACCTTAGGCAAAGAGGTAGAGGCAGGTGTAACTGGAAGCGGATATCTTTACGCCGGACAGCTTCTGCAAACGATAGCTGTACATCTCGTCTCGAAGTACACTGCTGGTGAACCGACTGCGCGTGTTTACCAAGGTGGTATGCCTAACTTCCGCTTGCGCCGCATTGAGGACTATGTCCGTACTCACCTTGCTGAAGAGATTGGCATAGAGGATCTTGCCAACGAGGTGGGTCTTTCACGCTGGCACTTCAGCCGAACTTTCGAGCAAGCTACCGGCGAAGCACCATCACGCTACGTGCAAAGGCTCCGTATGGAACAGGCTATCTACCTGCTTCAGACAACGGATTTGCCCATTACTGAAGTGGCTTACGCTGTTGGCTACACAAGCCTTAGCCATTTTACAAAGCTTTTTAAGCACCGTTTTGGCACGACCCCTGGCACGTACCAGAGGTGTCGAAGTAGATAGCGACTGAGCAGTTTTGCACACAGATGAGCACGAAGAGCACAGAGCCGCGCGACGAGGTTCTGTGCTCACAGCTATTCTTGCTTCTGTTCGCAATGCGTAAATTGAAGGAAACTAAAAAATATGGTGAAGAAAGTCTTGATAATCGGTGCTACTGGTATGGTCGGTCAACCGATTACCGATCAACTCATCCGTGACGGTCATCAAGTAACAGCCCTCGTTCGAGACATCGCAAGAGCCAGACAAAAACTTTCTCAATCCGTTTCCCTGGTGAAAGGGGATATTGAGGATAGGGAGAGCTTGCACGCGCCTCTTGCCAATACAGATGCAGTTGTTATCATCATGCCACTCTCTGTTAACGATGCAGGCGACTTCAATGCAGAGCGGGATGGCACAGAGAACATCGCTAGTGCTTTGCCAGCCTGGAAACGGATTGAGATCCTAAAGCTAAGCGAGATCGGAGCTGGGAGTGACCCATCATTTTTTGATCTGGATTGTAAGGCAAAGGCTGAGCAAACAATCAGGAACACTGGTCACCCGTTCGTGATTTTCCGACCGACATGGTTTATGGAAGCTTGGTGCGATCAACTTCGCGTGAATAACAACCTCATCGTTGTTGGGTCGAGCAAGAGAAATATTCACTGGGTTGCTCTAAGTGACATGGGCCGTTGGATCTCAAACGCCCTCACCAGGTTCAATACGATCAGTGGCATGATACTAACTGCTCAGGGACGAGACGCTCTGAGCTTTGCTGAGGCGGCAGAAAAGATAGCAACTGCTACGGGTCTTAGTGTACTTCAGCTTCCAATCGAGGATGTCGTACCTCCAGGCTCGTCCCTTGGGCTACAACGGACGTTGCGCGAACTATTCTATTACTATGACCGTGAGCCCGAGCCTTTTGAGGCACAGGAGCTATGGCGGATTCTCGGCGAACCTCAGTGTAGTTTCGACGAGTTTGTGCAACAAGTAGGACCTGTTTTACGCTCAAAATTCTTAAGTACCGAGCACAGCTGAGGCACAACGAGCCTATATGTAGACCAAAAACTCAGATAGAGCCAGGTAATGGATTGAAATAGATCAAGCGGGAGTCTAGTTAACCTAAGCGAAGGGCTCGCTCCCTCCGCTCGGCTCCAAAACCGTGGAGACTTTCACCTCACACGGCTCCTGAGCTACCGATTCTCTGTCATAGACACCATTTCAATGGAGTGGGTCGATGCACTCGATTAAGTTGGCTTGCAACCTCCCGTTTGGCGGCTTGCGGGCTTTCCCAAAGGCATTTGCTTTTTAGGGCATCCTTACCATCTGCTACATCCGGTTGGCACCTGCTCAGTGAACTGAGAGCAAGCAGAGGGTTACTTCGTTCCGGACCACCGTGGGTTGAGTCGTGAGGATGCTGCTTAATGCCGGGTTTAGTGGGAATGCATACGGGTCGCAACCGTAAACGCCCGCCCCAATATCCTTGCCTTTTGGCAAAAGCTGTTCAGCCTGATTTGGCTGGGTTCAACTACACGACACTTCAGACACAGCTTCGATGAACGCTATCCATCGATTCATGCTCGGCATCCACCGGATAAGGCTTCCAGTTTATTGCCTTTTCACCCCGCTTTACGGTTTGAGAACCAGTCGTTCCGTAGGGGTGATGCTTGTTACTCCTTGCACCTGGAGAGAGGGTGTTGCACCCTCACGGTGATTCAGTTGTCGAGGTTCTATCCTCGCCATCCGTCCCTGAGGACGATGCTCATTTAGGATGAACGAATCGCACATGTTACCCATCACCCGCCGCAGATAACCTTTGAATTCCAACAGCTAACTTCTCGGCGGTCGGCGTGCATGGGCAACGTTAGGCTGCGGCGTTTACTGATCGACCCAAAAATTGCTCATATCCTTGCTTGAACTTCTCTTTTCCATTCTGTTCAATGATACTTCCATGAGCCATAACGACTCGTTCAAAGTCCCAGTTCAAAACCTGCTCAACCGATTTTCTCACGCTCTCTTTGTCTATTGTTGCAATCCGCTCTAGCACTGATGGACTCAGGCGTTTGTATCCTCCAAGCAATCTAGCCGCAAATTGTGTGAGCATTGGAAAGCTTTCATCAAAGTGAAAAGCAGTATCCGTCAAGATCAAAGTACGGCTTGCTGAATGAAAGAATACACATTCATTAAGTAAATCAAAACCGCTTAAACCAAGAACTCTGAACCCATCAAAGAACATAAATTCCAGTCCATTCCACAACTTATCTTCATCACTCTTGATGATTTGGTCGACCGACAACTCTGGTTTTTTAACTTCTAAACCAGGTGCAGCCCAAAACGTCGCCTGTGGGTAAAGTAATTTGAAATTGGCTGCAAATAAGTAGTGATAAAGATTGGGAGCAATAATATGCTTGACGGTTCCAAGTTGACTGAGTTGACTCACAATTGCATCACTGGCTTGAATTGGCGAAATAACAACTAATTCGCGATTTGCTAGCCGAACGACTGTCATTCTTGTCCCAACACTAAGTCCGAGATACCGTAAAGGCTGTTCGGCAACCCAAATCTCTTCATCAATCTCTCTAAGCATCGCACAACTTCAAACGCTGAATTCAATTAGATTAACTCACTTTGTTGCTTACCCTTCACAGACTATTTCCAAACTGCTTCCCCATCGATCTCCTAAGCCGCACAACGTTGCCCATCACCCGCCGTAGGTAGCCTTTGAACTCCAGCAGATAACTTCTCGGTGGTCGGTGTGCATGGGCTTTGTTGTGCGGAGATCGCGCTCGCAGCTTATTTTCCTCCCGACATAAAGGTTTCTTTTAACTTCGCAATGGTAGTACAGTCTTTACCTGTCAAATTGATCCTACACAGGTTGATTAGCTGGAACTGCCAACATTCGAGGAATTAACATATGATCAGGCTGTTCGAGAACAAACCGAACACAACGAGCAATGTCTTCTGGGTGCAGAGCGCCACCCGAATTTATGTAGTTTTTATCTTCCAGGCTCCAGTGATCATATAAACTCGTAGC
Source organism: Oculatella sp. FACHB-28 (assembly GCF_014696015.1). Taxonomy (NCBI): domain Bacteria; kingdom Bacillati; phylum Cyanobacteriota; class Cyanophyceae; order Oculatellales; family Oculatellaceae; genus Oculatella; species Oculatella sp. FACHB-28. The sequence continues at coordinate 4,185 of NZ_JACJPJ010000058.1, forward strand.
CACAGTACCAGGGGCAATCGCTGACACTTTGATACCTGTTCCTGCCAGTTCCATCCGCAAGGCATCGGTAAACGCCTCAATCGCGTATTTTGTGCCATTGTATGCACCGTACTGAGGTGCAGTCTTCAGTCCAGCAATGCTAGACGTATTGATTAGAAATCCACTGCCCGCTTTTTTGAAGTGACGCAACGCAATGTATGCCAGTCGATAAACCGATTCCACATTGAGGCGCACCATTTGGCAAATCGCTTCAATATCCACTTCTTCAATCGAACCAACAGTCATCGCTCCGGCATTGTTGATGACTACATCCAGTTGCCCAAAGGCGGCGATCGCAAAATCCACCAGTTTTTGTGGAACATCAGGATCAGTAATTGCTGCTGCAAGCACTTGGGCGTTTTTGAGCGACGCTGCCAGTTGATTAAGCTTATCTTGCGACCGTGCCGTTAACACCAAATTCATTCCAGCAGCATTCAACTCTTGAGCGATCGCTTTACCGATGCCACTACTTGCTCCAGTGATAATTGCAGTTTTTCCGATAAGTTCCATCCTTGAGTTCTCCAATGTAAATGTATTAGCTCAGATCAAAATCTTTAGAGGGATGATGTGTGAATTATCTCCAGCAGCGACAATCTATGACAAATCAACCCAAACCGTTTTAGTTTGCAAGTAAAACTCCAGCGCTTCCTGTCCATTCTCACGCCCATAGCCGCTCATCTTATAACCACCAAAAGGGCTAGATGGATCGAAACGTCCCCAAGTATTGACCCAAACCGTACCTGCCTTCAGAGAAGCCGCTGCCCGATGTGCTTTTTTGATGTCACGAGTATGCAGTCCAGCAACGAGCCCATATTGGTTGCTGTTAGCAATGCGGATAGCATCTTCAAAATTGTCGAAGGGAATGACTGAAAGAATGGGACCAAACGTTTCTTCACGAGCGATCGTCATGTCGCTGTTGACATCTGCAAACACAGTTGGTTCCACAAAGTAGCCTCTACCTGTACCAATGTCTACGGCTTTGCCACCTGAAACCAATCGTGCCCCATCTTGTTTGCCGACTTCCATGTAGCGCAGCACGTTTTCGTACTCGCTTTTGTTGGCGATCGGTCCCATCTGGCTTCTAGGATCAAGCGGATCGCCTACTTTAGTTTGCTTTGCCCACTTTACTACACGCTCCAGCACTTCGTCATACACCGATCGCTCAATCAACATCCGCGATCCGGCATAGCAAATTTCACCCTTGTTGTAGAACATCCCATAGTAAGCAGTCTCTGCTGCCGCATCCAAGTCAGCATCTGCAAAAATGATGTTGGCAGATTTACCGCCCAATTCCATTGTCAGGTGCTTTAAGGTATCAGCTGAATCTTTAATCACCCGAATTCCGCTTGCGGTTGAACCTGTGATAGCAACTTTATGAACATCAGGATGAGTTGAGAGCGTGTGCCCAACCGTGCTTCCCGGACCCGGAATCACATTAAACACTCCATCAGGAACACCTGCTTCTTGCATAATTTCTGCCACTTTGAGAGCAGATAGCGGCGTAGACGAGGCAGGCTTGTGGACTATTGTATTGCCTGCGGCGAGGGCAGGAGCAAATTTGTGGATGGAGAGAATTAAGGGGAAGTTGAATGGTGTAATGGCAGCGATGATTCCCAAAGGCTCCCTCAGCGTGTAGGTATGCAATCCTTTAGTGGTTTGTTTGACTGATCCTTCAATTTTGCTTGCCCAGCCTGCGAAGTAGTGAAACACATTTGCCAGATGGGGAATATCGATTGCCATACTGTCGGTAAATAACCGTCCCATTTCTTTTGCTTGCAAAAATGCCAGTTCTTCACCGTACTTCAGAAACAAGTCTCCGACTCGCCAGAGGATTTCACCCCGCTCATGACCGTTCATCTGCCCCCACCCCCCCCCTGTTCAAAAGCACGATGAGCGGAGGCGATCGCGGCTTCAGCATCCGCTTGTGTCCCTTCTGCAACTTGAGCTACAACCGCTTCGGTAGTTGGGTCAATCACATCAAAGGTCTTGCCATTTGCAGCATCGCACCACTCACCGTTGATGTAAAGCCGAGTCAAAGAAACTGGAAAATTAGGAAATTGGGATGTTGCCGTCATGCTATTGGATAGAGAAGTCGAACTGGGCGAAGGATTAGCTGGGTCGATCCAGTGTTTGCATGTAAATCTCCGGTAAGCTTTTCTAAAGGTGGCGAAAGTTACTTCAAAAGGTCATATCACAGGCATTCAATTGTTACCAAACGGTCTCTAATGAGTTATGAATCCCTCAAAGAAAAAGTATGGTTGTCCTGTGGAAGTCACAGTAGACGCGATCGGCGGTCGATGGAAGTCTGCAATCTTGTGGTGGTTGCGACAAAGCGCTAAACGCCCAAATGAGCTGTTGCTATTGATTCCAGGAATTACTCAAAAAGTTCTGACCAATCAACTCCGCGAGCTAGAGGCGGATGGGTTGATCCATCGACAAGCCTATCGAGAAACCCCACCGAGAGTGGAATATTCTCTAACACCTGAAGGCGAAACTCTGCGACCACTCATTGAGATGATGGCGAATTGGGGTAAGGAGAAGTTACCTGAGTTTCAGTTTGGCATTGTCAGCTTAAAAGACATAAAGCTTTTACTAGTAGCAGATGAACCATATGCCCAGCGGTTGCGGATACAGCTTGGAATCATCTATGAAGCGACCGTGACCATCGCACCCGGGACACCCCTAGAGCAAATCAGACAATTTCAACCAGATGTTGTTCTAGTTGACCTGGATGCAGGTAGCGAGGACTTTGCTGTGCTAAATCGTCACATTCAACAACTGGAAGCAGAGTTAGCCAGGACAATATTCACGATCGCATTGGCAAATTCAGATCAACGAAAACAAGCGTTTTCTCAGGGGTTTCAAGTTGTTTTAATCAAACCTGTCGAGATGATAGAACTAGTAGCTGCGATCGCCAGCTTTGCTGGACGGCTGGGATAAGGGCATTTTGCAATTTCTTGTCTCCCTTCTGCCGCCTGCTCTCATAGTCGATGTAAAGCTGGGTCAGGGTAATTGGAAAATCGGGACGAGTCGATTTCTGCAATTCATTAAGTTGAGCAACCATGTTTTTTCCCTCAATTGAAAGTCATGAACTAAATCAATCCGTCACTTTAGCCATGAGCTAACAATAGAAGGTTCTACTGGTGTAGGGTGAAGAAATAAGTGTCCTTGACGAAGAATTAAATGTCAAAGCGAGAGGTTTTGACTCTTCCCAACTTCCAATAAAAAGGATACATTGGTGCATCTAAAGGTTTGCTCCTACTGCTCGTCTCAGCTACAGAGCTTTTAGGAGAAGTTTCAAACCCTTGCAAAGAATGAATCTAAGGTATCAGATGAGCTTGACAAATAATTTTTCGTTCTTGTCACTTATTTCTTCGCTCTACAACTGCTGCACGACAGGTGAAAAGTTATCACGACGACGGGCGATCCTGCACAAATCTTATTGGGATTGTAGGGAAACTTGAGAAGCTGATTCACTGCTCTTGTTAGATTCTGATTGCTTCTTCTCCTCCTTAATTACCGCTTCAATGATATCGGCTGCATACTTTACCCCACCAGAGGAATGAATCGCCGACTGTAAACGAATCGCATGGTAATTATAGGACTTGTGACCTAACACCCACTGAATGACATCTCGTAACTCTGAGGCGGTTAAACCAGATAACGGCAGCCATTCACCCACACCAGACCAAGCAATTCGTGCTGCTGTTCCCAACTGATCATCTGCAACCGGAATCGCAATGAGTGGAACTGCATGATTTAGAGCCTCTAAAGCTGTATTCATCCCACCATGAGTGATGCAGAGACTTGCTCGTTCCAATAACTCCAACTGTGGAGCATATTTCACGACAATTGGATTGCCTGGCAGTTCCAATACTTCTTCTGGTTCTAGCCCGCCTCCTAGTGAGATCACAAGCTGCACTTCTAAAGTTGCACAGGCTTCAGCAATGAGTCGAAACAGGTTCTTCAATCGATTCCGAGAAGTTCCCAGTGAAACATAGATTAGAGGAAGATCGTTTAATTGCTCAAATGGAAAATCAACTTTAGAGCGCCCGATAGAGCTATGAAATGGACCCGTGAAATAAAAGTGCGAGGGTAACTCATGGCGAGGAAACTCAAGCTCAGCAACCTGTTGGCTAATAATCGCTAGCTTAGAGAAGCAATCATTGTAAGTTGAGTAAGCAGGTAAGTTATATTGTTTGCGGTAGTCTGCAATAACGCTCCAGACAGGACGAGACAATAGCCAAAGCAATTTGTAAGCGAGCCAGTTACGCAAACGAAAATACCAGGCTGGATTGTAACTCCAGGTCGTTAAAGTCGGCGGAACATAATTGTCCTGATAAAGCGCTAAGGAACTGCACACTGTGATATACGGGAGTTGTACAGAATCAGCGATCGCCCCTCCCTCAAAAGCTGACATATCTACCAGCAGAGCTTCAACACCTGCTTGCCGAATGATAGTGGGAGTTTCTCTCAAACTCACAATTACTCTAGTTCTGAAAGCGTGAATGCCATGCCACAATGCTCGTAGTCCTGTAAGTTTTGCTCGATTTGGATCTACTTCTGCACCGGCGATCGTCTCAAAATTAAGACCTGCTTCTAGCGTTCTGAGTTCTGCCCGGGCATCACTGAAAACAGTAACTTGGTGCCCTCTACGTCGCAGTTCAACTCCAAGCGGGAGCATCGTGTTTAAGTGCCCGGTGCCACCGAGACAAAAAATGCCAAAGTGAGTCATTGTTGTATTGTTCTAAAGATGGTTGGAGCTACACTCGCACAAGTTTTCTGCAATAGAAGCCTGGATACTTAATAACCAGTCCTCTGAAGGAACAAGGTCATTTTCAATGCCACTGTTTGAGGCTTCGGTAACAGCGTTAATCGTCTGATTAAACTGGCGACTTAGTCGAATCAAGTTAGAGCCATCTACATAAACTTCTGGAAGTGGATAATTCTGCAAAAACTCAAGTAGCGAAATGCGATTATCATCTAGCACAGACTGTACTATGGCTGCCCTCAGCGCTTGAATATTAGCTCGCTCAGAGCGTGTGTGAAGTATCTGTCCAAGCTGAAACAGCCCATATTCTCCCAGCACAGAATTGAGGATTCTATCTAAAAGTTGAGCTTCTACAGTAATTGTTTGGTTCAAAGCAGTTTGAATAATTTCTGGTTCCACGTTGGCAGCATTTAGATAAATACTCCAAGCTCTAGGTGCTTCTCCACTTTCTGCTAAGGCTTCTAGATACTCAATCGAGAAGGAAGGGCGTAATGGACCATAGGTCACAATGAGTTGTTGTAATGTGCTTGAAGATGAGTTGGCAGAGTCTTCCAAATTCTGCTTAAGGTAGCTACTTTGACTCGTTGAATCTCTCATGCAGTCGATTACTTCTGCATCTAACTCACGCTTAATTTCCTTAGGTGCTGCTGTCTGGGCTGTTGTTTGAGTTTGCGACCAATCAAATTCAGATGCAGTTGGAGCAATACAGTTACACGCTAACTCCGGTAGAAAATTGTTGGCGATCGCCACAATAGGCTGCATCTCATTGTAGACCTGTAATAGTTCACTCACCTCAACCCGAACTTCCGGTGTGGGATAGTGTTCAATCACTTCAGCAACTGAGAAGCGACTGTCATTTTCATAGGCAGAAACTAAAGCAGATTGCAAAGGTCGCAGATTTTCCTGTCTGAATTGAGTTCCCAGGATTTGATCAAGCTGAACTAGCACAAACTGATCGGTTGGGCTACTAAAGTTTTGCTCTAGGGCAGCCGGAGCAAGCGGAATTCTAGCATCTAAACCTTGGCGTACTGATTCTACGTTTCCTGTTTGCTCGAAAAATTGCTGCAATTCTGCTGAGGTTTGGCGATCGCCCACAAAACCCTGCAAATCATCAATCGAAATCGTCACCTCTACGCCATTGCTTGTCAGAGTAACTTGCTCTGCTGCATGAAGGTGAATTGGCAGCAGAAAGACAGCACTTGTGCAAAGTAAAAGGTTTTGCCCCAAGCGGTGACCAACGTGTTTAAGACTCCGCAACTTACGCGCAAACATGAACTACTCCTGAAATCATATTTTTGCTCTGATGCTGCAATTCTTTCAGCAGGACAATCACTCAATCATTTGAGATTGGCAGGGTGAGGCATTGGGGAGACTCAACATTTCACCTAACGAGAAGCAAACAAATGGATTTTCGGGTACGGGAACTGGTCCAGCAGCAATCCAAAACAATAACTTTTCCGGGTCAAACACAACTTGTCGCATGGAACCGTTGCCACCAATACTGGCATCATCATCAAATATGTCTGGAGAACTGGCTTCCAGAGTCTTGGCATGAGTGCGATCGCGCAGAATCTCAACTATTGTTTCTGGCGAGAGTTCTCCATAGCGGGAGTAAAGCCCATCCGGTTCCAGCAATTGCTCAAAGCGTTCATATCGCAGCAGGCTTGATTCATCCGGTGGTATATCTTTTCCTGCTGTTTGGGGCGAGACAAAGTGATTTGTCATGTAGAGGATACCGGTTTCATCTAGCTCACGCACCCCCATTTCCTTGCCCAGCAATTCAAATACACCTGCTTGCCGAGATTTGCCGTCTGTAATGATGACGAGGTTAGCCCGCATCCGTTCTTCCGATGCCATAAAAGCTCGGGCTGCTTCGTAATTGCTAGCGTGCTTTAACACTTGTGCCATCAGTTGTACATTGCTGCGTCCTTCCAATGAGAGTCTGCCAATATCTTCAACGAGGATGGTATTTAGTGAAACTGTGATACCTTCTACGTTCAACCCAGAGTTGGGCCAAACAATACCCGGAACAGCAATAAATGCATGGGGAATTCCATCATTGGGCTGCCGGACAAAAACGGTTGTATTTTCGATCCAGTAATCAACCGGGTGTCCGTTATCTAAAGTGCGTCCATGATAAAAACGACCATCTGCCGTTGCTTGACCTGTTGCAACAAAATTGGCACAACCTTCCCAAAACAGAATATTGGGTAACAGATGTGTGAAGTACGCCTGATACACATCACCAAATGCCAGCACCATACAGCTATCCATCGTCATGCCAATGTCTCTAGTGGCAGCAACGAGCCCTTCACACTCTTGAACCACATCGGGAAATGAGCGCCGAGTCGCTATTCTAGTCAACCCCAATCCACGGCCAAACAGACGCAGGGCATTAATTGCAGCGATCGGCAATGAAGCAATTTCGTCATGTAACAGTGTGCCGTGCTGATATCCCATCTCATATGGCGTTCCTTGAAGCCAAACAACCTTGATAGCCCCTCGGTCTTCTCGATGAGATGGAACAGGTTGCCAAGTACCCTGAGCAGGTCGGTTCGCGTTGAGAGGTAATGGTAGCAAAAACAGCACTGCACAAAAGGTTAAAACCATTAAAGCCATTGCTTTAATTCTGTTGGAAGATTTTGTCCTGAACATGTTTTAGCTTCTGACAAAAGGTGATTAAATCAGCGGAAGAAAATGTCTGAAAAGCATTTGAGATCTTCTCAGTCGCTCTCCAATTAGCACCAAACACGGACGAAAATTCAAGTGGAACAGTTAGAAGAGTTAAATCTAATCAACCATCTCTTCATTGCAGTTGCGATGTAGCCGCTTTGAATCTTGCTTCAAGTAGTGTTGATTTAATTCCTCAAATTGCTCTTTCTCAGGCAATTTCACAAGCCCTATCCTGATCAAAATATCGACTGTTAGTAACCAAACTCGAAACATTTGACCTCTCTAATTGAGAACGAGTTGAGTTCTATCATATGAATGGAGCAATGTTGCTTAAATCGATCGCCCGGCCAAATCGATATAACCGATCGGTCAATCCTAAATTCATTCAAGTGGTTAGAGTTCGCTAATTACCAGCTTATGAGTCAATATCCAAACTAACCGATCGGTCAATTTCACATCTAAGAATTTTGGTGTAGCATCGTGGAGTTCAGCATTTTTAAAACTTATGCGGCAGTCACTCAGGTTAGGTCAATGGTCGCAGTTTGTTCAAGTAACTTGGAGTGGACTAAGCCAACAGGTGCAACGTTGGCTAGGCCGCTTTAAGGCACCTCAGGAATCAACAGATTACCTAACCTGGAGACATCAATTTCTACGAAAGCGATTATGCCTGGGACTATGGTTAGCTCTGTTTTGGCATTTGATCGTATCAATTGAAGGTCTTTATTCTGTATTGTTTGAGTTTGAGAGATTAAGAACAGCCGCTCTCAATTCCTACGGAGATGTAGCGATCGCAGATCAATGGAGAATTGCATCCATCATCTACTACGTAGGTGCTGTTGTTATTTTATTGGCTTGCTTGATTGGGCAAAAAACATCCTGGGGACGACGACATCCTGAGGCACTATTTCTACTTTTTGCCTACTCTCTATGTAATCTTGTACAAATCGTTTTTGCTTTCGTCAATCTTCCTGAAGTACCAAGTGGCACTTTATTTCTCTACATTGCAGTTTTAATTCCGGTGCACTGGCGATTGCATTTCATTTATCAGGTTTTATCTATCATCTATTATGCGATTGCCTATCCCATCATTAATTTAACGACCGCTAATTATATAGAAATCCATAGCCTTTACTCTAGAGAAATTATTATCCAACTCGCTTGCGCTTGCTCGGTAAGCATTCTGGCAGTGTATCTGTACGAACGCTTGAAACGTTCAGAGTTTGAAGCAAAGCGCCAACTACAAATATTCTTACATTCTGTGTCACATGATTTGCAGACTCCGGTTGTGGGTAGTTCAATTGTATTAAACACTTTGTTGAGCAAAGCCACAGATGAATCAGATAATGAGGTTAGAGTGAAGCGATCGACGATTGAACGGTTACTGCAAGGGAGCAATCACCAACTTGCCTTGATTAATTCTCTACTTGAAGCTCACACCGCTGAAACACAAGGAATTATTCTTCGTTGTGAACCTATTCAGTTAAAACCGTTAGTGGATTCAGTTTTGCTCAATCTTGAGCACAATTTAATTAGAAAACGTGTTCAACTCATTAATCGCATTGCTGATAATCTTCCACTTGTGAATGCTGATATGCACCAGCTTTGGCGGGTGTTTAGCAATCTTATTGGAAATGCACTCAAGCACAACCCTCATGAAATCAAGCTGACGCTGGATGCAAATGTGATGCAATCTGAGCAGATCCTTGAACAGATAGGAGGATGGAGAAATAATGACAAAGGCGTGAAACAACTCATTCGGTCTCAATCCCCAATACTGCTCTGTGTAATTCAGGATAGTGGTATTGGTATTGACCCAAAGCAATGCCAGCGCTTATTTGAACTTTACGCTCGTGGAAAGAAGTCACGATATACACCAGGCTTAGGCTTAGGGCTGTACCTTTGTAAACAAATTGTTGAGGCACATGGAGGTGAAATTGGGGTCATCAGTCAGTTAGGCAAGGGAACAACATTTTGGTTTACCCTACCCCTATATCCAACCTGACCGCAACGCTACAACCGCTGCTTGTACCCGATCATCAACCGCTAACTTGTTCATAATGCTACGGATGTGAGCTTTTACCGTACTCAGGCTCAAATGCAGCATGAGTGCAATCTCAGGATTGCTGTGCCCCTCAACAATTAGCTCTAGCACTTCCAGCTCTCTTCGGCTGAGTGGGTTCGCTGGTTTAACCCGAGCAGCAGGCTGTAGATGTTTCACAACGCATTGAGCAATTTGAGGATCAAGATAGATAGAACCATCCTGCACACAGGCGATCGCCATCACCAACTTTTCTAAGCCTAAGCCTTTCACACAATATCCATCGGCTCCGCTTGATAGAGCCGCAATAATTTCCTGTTCTGATTTATGGGAAGTAAGCATCATTACCCGTACTATTGGCAGACTAGCTTTAATTTGTTGAGTAGCCGCAATGCCATCTAGCTCTGGCAAACCGATATCCATAATTACCAAATCTGGCTTTAGCTCAAGCGCCGCTTCAACTCCAGAGTACCCATCCTCCATCTGACCGATGATCTGCAATTGATGATAGTCCTCCAAAAGATGCTCCAATCCCAAACGCATTAACGGATCATCTTCTACAATCAGAATACGTAGATCTGAGAGTTGCTGGTTAAAGGCATCTGTTAAGGAAGGCATGGACAAAAAGAAACTATCACCTGTCGAGCAAGTTGAGTCGTTTAGCAATCAGTGAGACGGTTTGACAATCGCTTCCATATTTCCAGGTGCGATCGCTTGTTGTATTCTAACTCCATAAGAGAAAGCTTCTGTCGCAAAAACATTGATGTAGCTATCGTAGTTTGGTTGTAGCACTCTGATTGATGCCTAGAGCTAGTTATCAACTGCCAACCTGCTCGTAATGCTAAAAGCCACGTTGCTGTTAGCTAATCAAAGTTACGTCTTGACTATTTGAAGCTTTGACAGGTTCTTTTTCGGCAAACTCAACTACAGGTTGATTTGAATTGAACCAAGCTTTGACGATTTTCCAGTTGCGGTAGGGGAAAAGTAACTGGTCAAAAAACGTTTCCTTAATCGGTTCACCAATTAGCCCAAAGTTTCTCGGCTGTTCACCTTGAGGCATATAAAACGTACCGAAAATCACGTCAAAAATTGGAAAAAGTCCAGCAAAATTCTTACCTGCTCCTTCTTCTTCTGTAGTGTGGTGCCAGCGATGGAAAGCGGGGCTAGAAATCACGTAGCGAAACGGACCATACGTCCAGGACACATTCGCATGAATCAGAGCAATGTAGCTTGATAGGAATGGCACATAGGCTTCAACGGCAACTGGTGAGAAACCCAGCAGTAGTACCGGAGTCGCCTGACACACCCGTGAGACAATGTCATTCACAGGATGCAGCCGCACTGCTGTGAGCCAGTCCATAATTTCGCCACTATGGTGGACAGCATGAAAATCCCAAAGCTGACGGGTGTGATGCCAGCGATGCGTCCAATAACCGATGGAATCGCCAATGAAGATCGCGATCAGCCCTTGCACCCACAGCGGCAGGTGAGAGATCGGCCCGTAGCCCGCTAAAACTTGATTGATATCAAATGACAACATCCCATTTTGAATAGTGATACGCCCCACCAGCAGGTAGAGTGGGATGAGGACAAGGACGATCGCCGCCATGCTGATAATCTGGATCACCATCGGGGTGAAAAACCAGTAGAAAGTATCTAGCCAAACCCCACGCCGCCACTTCGATTGATGAGGAATGCTGGGGAAAAAACGTTCGAGAACCCCAAAGACGAAGGTGAGAATCACAAATAAAACTAGCGTCCTAACGAACCGTGCTTCCATGCGTTAAATGTCTGCTTCCTTCAAGTTTTTCTACATTTAATGTGATAGTCCCTCAATGATGACTCCTACCACCGGGTCAAACAGGTGAGTGACTATTACAATTCTTGAGCAATATTCCTCTAAGGCTTGATACGAGGTTGGTATAGCAACAATACCACTGCAAGCCCAACGAAATAAAGATGACTTTCGTCATGACAAAAGTCACTTAAAACGATGACTATTGGATATAGAAGGAAATTGCTGAATCATCTAAGCTCAGAAAAGCCTTGTTGCGGTTTGGTCTTAAATTCTGCCTCTGACTTGAGTAGGTAAGTGCAGCCGGTGAAGAGTAACTACGCCAAAGGTTAATTTGGGAGAAGATATCAGAGAGTTCTACTACTCACTGATTAAGGGAATATCAAGCAGCTTCAAATCTTCGGGCTGCTGCTCATAGAAGGTTGCCCATGACAAAATTATTTTGGTCATTACTAGCTACCATGGCCCGACAAGCCAAGGTCAACTTTGTTCAAAAAACACGCCACGCTGATGCAGTACAAGAACAGTTTTTGCGATCGCTCCTCCAAACTCATCAAAACACTGAGTTTGGGCAGCACTATAAGTTATCTGAAATCAAAACCATAGAGCAGTTTCGTGAGCGAATTCCAGTTCAGCCTTACTCTAGTTACCAACCGTTCATTGAGCGCATGGCGAATGGGGAAACTAACATTCTGGTGCCCGATCGTTTGCTTTATTTCAATCTGACTAGTGGCTCAACCGGCAGGCAGAAGCTGGTTCCTGTGACGAAGCGATCGCGCCGTGCCATTTCTCAAGCAAACTGGGCAGCAATGGGGTTTGCAATTGATGCAGCAAGGCAGCGAGGCTTATCGCTGGGCAAACTGCTATTCACAAGTTCGGCTAAACCGTTGGGACGAACGGCAGGTGGTATTTCCTATGGCCCAGTTAGCACGAGTGACCTGCGCCTATCGAATATCTTAACTCGTCAGTTCTTTGCTTACCCCTGGGAAGCCTTACAAATCTCCGATAGTTTTGCCCGACAGTATGTTTGCCTGCTCTTTGCTCTACGGAATCCAGATTTGAAGATTATAGGAGCTACTTTTCCAGTACTGGCTCTGCAACTCGCAAATTATCTCGAACAATATGCTGACAGCCTGATCCATGATCTTGAAACAGGAGAGATCGCAAGTTGGCTATCGATTGAGCCAGATTTGCGGGCTAGTCTCATGAGGCACTGGTCAATTGCTCCCCAGCGGGCCACTCAGCTCCGCCAAATTGCTAAGGTAGAGGGTCGTCTAACCCCAATTTTGGCATGGACAAATCTCTCATTGGTATCTACAGCACGGGGCGGAACGTCTAATTTTTACTTACAGCGATTTCCCCAATATTTTGGTGATACTCCTATATTTGGTGGGGTATATGCTGCTTCTGAAACGACTTTTGGTATCAGTTGGGCTTTCAATACGGACAGTGTTATTCCTGCGATCGAAACTAGCTTTCTAGAATTCATTCCAGAAGACCAATGGGAAACAGCTCAACCTCAAACGCAGTTGCTATCAGAAGTTAGAGTAGGCGATCGCTACCGAATTGTGATGACTAACTACAGCGGTTTCTACCGTTATGACATTGGAGATATCGTACAGATTGACGGATTTTTTGAGCAGGCTCCTTTAATCACATTTCAACATCGACAAGGTGGAGTCATTTCATCAACAACAGAAAAAACAACCGAATTTCATGTCTTGCAGGTAATGCAGATCCTCCAGCAAACAATGAATGTATTGCTAGAGAATTTCTGCATCACCTTGTCTAACGACCAGATTCCAGATCACTATTGGGTCAACATTGAACTCGCTCCCGGTTATGTCCTCGACGATCCAGTGACATTTCTGTCTAAATTTGACACCATTCTCAAGAGCATTCACCCCTCGTATGAAGCTAAACGGCAAGATCAAATTCCGTCACCTCGCTTACGAATTTTAGAGTCCGGCAGTTTTACCCAAGTGCGAAACCGATTGATCCAGCGAGGAGTAGCCGAGTCTCATTTGAAATTTCCCCTAGTAAGCGAAGACCGCAATTTGTTGGAAGGGTTAAAGGTAGAACAGGAAGTACAGCTAACGGGACAGGAACAGGACGACTGTTCTCTATCAAAAGCTCATACGAATCTATGGCTCCAATCCAAGCTGCGGATATGATTAAAATTTTGCTGAAAACCTGGGAACTGCTTGCCTGGATGGAGATATTGCAATATGTTGTTTCTACTGTGTTTGCACGTTTTTTAGGGCAGTCTCAACCTCAGCCACCTCAATTATTTGGCTCTCCCAAGCCGCTCCCCACCATCAGATATTCATTTTATCCATCCTCCGAGTATGCATTTGTAGACTTAGTAGAAGCAAATTGGAGACTTGTTCTCTCTGAACTAAGACGATTAGAAAACAAAGGTTTCTTTTCTTGGGAGGAAGAGCTTCTCAGGGAAGGTTCGGATCTATTTGAACTATATGTTCACGGCATCAAGATTGAGGAAAACTGCCGTCTCTGTCCAGAAACAACCCACCTGATTGAACGAATTCCTAATCTAGTGAGTGCGGGCTTCTTGCTCCTAGCACCAAGCACTCACACTGCCTCCTCTACTGAACCTATTGATGATTGCTTGCACTGTCATCTAGGGTTGATTACTCCTAATCAATGCGGTGTTCAGATCGAGGAAATTTGCCAAACCTGGCGTGAAGGCAGATGTCTGATCTTTGATAACACCGCACAATATCAGATGTGGAACTGGAGCGATCGCCCCAGAGTTGTTTTGCTGATTGACTTCAAAGTACCAGCAGAGCTACTTTTATAGCAATTGGCTATCTACACTGCGATCGCATGATTTGGTCTGTTGCACGGCTCACCTTGATAAGTACTAAGCTAGCAGGCTTAGCGCGGCGAGTATTGCAAGGGACTCAAACGCAAAAAATGTTCCGCTACATTGAGTGGACAATTATTGTTTTCACAGCAGCAATTTATGGACTTTTCAGCGGTCCTATGCTTGACCTTGTTTCACCCAGTTGGGGTCCTTTCCCGTTTCTGCTGATTTGGTTTGCACTCAGTTTCATCTTTCCAAGCGATCGCCCTCGTTGGCAAAAGCGCCTTTACATTTTTGTTGAGATTGCGCTGATGATCATTGCTGTATCGCTAGGATTGGGTGCTGAAATCTTGATGTACTTGTTCATCGCTAAGGCTTGCTTCTTACTCAGTCGTAGGGATGTCATCATCACCGCTATCTTGACGGGCATTGCTTATTTAATTCCGCTCTTGTGGTCGGTGCCTCAAGAGCTAGAATACTGGCGGCTAAATCCCCAGGAGGTCTTTGATCCCAATGACCGAATGGCAATGGCATGGGTTGAGAGAATCTTTGTCTACACGACAGCGGTAACGTTTGTTATTTTTCTTAGTTTTGCAACCTTGGCAGAGCGTAGAGCGCAGAAACGCACCGAAGAGTTAGTCAAAGAGGTTGAAACGCTAGGCATCATGTTAGAGCGAGAGCGCATTGCTCGAGATATTCATGACACGCTGGGTCATACTCTCACCACATTAGGTATCCAGATTGAGGTCGCTCAACAAATTGGAGAGTCTGATATTCCTCAAACACTTCGTCGTCTAAAAATGGCTAGATATCTAGCAGATCAATGTTTACAAGACGTGCGCCAAGTTGTTCAAACGATGCGAGAGTCTAACTTTGATCTAACTCAAGCTTTGACAGCACTAATTACTCAAATGCAACAAACACAGCCCGTTAAAAGGAGGAGCAAACTCATTTACCCTGAAGTTCAATTGAACTTACCACCACTACCCCTACAAACCAGCTACCAACTCTACTTCGTTGTGCAGGAAGGAGTGACGAACATTCAGAAACACGCAGACGCAACTCAAGTTCAGTTGAAGGGATGGAGTTTTAGCGATCGCTTGCTCATAGAGTTATCAGATAATGGTAGGGGATTTGATTCTACTCAACTTTCTCAAGGATTTGGTTTGCGAGGTATGCAGGAACGAGTGCAAATACTGGGAGGTATACTCCAGATCCAAACTGAACTAGGGCGGGGGACTAGACTAATTGTGCAGGTGCCCCTATCGGATAGCGCGTTGACCACAAATTGATCGGGAGAGGCTACTATGATTCGAGTAATGCTGGTGGACGATCAGCCTCTGTTTCGAGAGGGGCTAGCATTCCTCTTATCGCAGCAAACTGATCTTGAAGTGATCGCAGAAGCGAATCATGGCAGCGAAGCGATCGCCCTTTGTCACGAACTTCAACCTGACGTAATTTTGATGGATATTCAAATGCCAATTTGTGATGGGGTTGAGGCAACCCGTGAAATACATCGCCGCTATCCGTGGATTCGGATTCTGGTTTTAACTACCTTTGATCACGATTCCTATATTTGGCAATCGCTACAGGCAGGAGCATTGGGATACTTGCTCAAGAACACACCTGCTCAGCAAATGGCAGATGCGATTCGCAAAATTCAGCAAGGGTATGGTCAGCTTGGCCCGACCATTGCTCCTAAGGTGTTTGCTCAAGGACCAATTTCTACCCCGCAAAATTCACTTGTAAGTGCTGATGCAATGTCAGTATCGCTAAATCCGCGAGAGCGAGACTTGCTCATTCAACTCGCTCAAGGCAGCAGTAATCGAGAAATTGCTCAATCATTACAGGTTACTGAGGGCACGGTGAAGAATTACCTGACCCGAATTTTTAGCAAGCTGGGCGTGCGCGATCGCATTCAGGCTGCACTTTGGGCGCAGAAGCATCTAGAGTCTATAGTATCAAGGCAATCTTCAAAAGAAGATCAGTCGGTTGGAAACGGTTAGATCTGGGGTATGGTGAACCTAAGCCAGGGAGTCACTTCCCTGACTCGGCTGGTTGCGTCGCAAAAACTTATTAAGGACAACCGAGCGTATCGTTAGTATTCCCTTAAGCAGCAATTCCAAAGAGTGCTTCGATAAATTTGGCTTGAGAGACACTACTTCCTTGTTCAATTCCTTTCACTTGTCCTTTTCGAATCGTATTCATCGCTTCGATTCCGCTCAACGTTCTCCTCGCACTATTGAATGACTTGAATCCCATCATCGGCTTCACGATACGCTTGATATTGCGATGGTCTTGCTCAACCACATTATTTAGATACTTACTCTGCCTTAATTCGGTCTCTTTTTTAATTGTTTCATCTGCTTTGAGAGCATCTATTGCTACTGGATAAGCGGCGTTCTTGTCCACTGTAATGACTCGTGGAGTTTGAGTATGCTGACTCTTGAGCACTTTACGAAAAAATCGTGCCGCTGCCTTGCCATCTCGCTTTGCGCTCAACATAAAGTCCAAGGTGTTACCTGCTGAATCGACAGCACGATACAGATATTTCCACTTACCCTTGATTTTGATGTACGTCTCGTCGGTTTTCCACGAGACGTTTGTCGGCTTCAGATACCGTCGAATCCGTTTGTCGAGTTCTGGCGCATACTTCAGCAACCAACGGTTGATCGTCGAGTGGTCTACCTTCACTCCCCGATCCTGCATCATCTCCTCTAAGTCTCGATAGCTGAGGGAGTAACGGCAGTACCACCGCACATTGAGCAGGATGATCTCTGGCAAAAAATGCCGCCACTTAAACAGGGATGAAGTAGCCATAGAAAGTCAGGTGCAAGAGTTTAAGCTATCCCACCTTACCATTGACCGATTTTTGCGACACAACCTTAAAAACCACCGAGCTTTTCCAACCGATGAGTCTGCCTTGAAAGTTATTTACTTGGCAATTCAAAATCTTGCCAAAAAGTGGACCATGCCAATTCCTAACTGGAAGCCTGCTCTAAATCGTTTCGCTATCCAGTTTGGCGATCGCCTTTCCCTATAACTTCTACTACCCTTGACACAAACTATTTGAGTGCGACACGTTCTCTCGAAACCAACCCTAGTTGGGGGAAGAGAGGCAAGGTCTCTGAACCTTGACAACTAATGTCTGATGAGGGTGAAAGCCCCTCCCTCCTGGTAGTGGAGTGACAGCATAGCCCCCAGGTTTGCGACTAGCCATCAACACCTGAAGCGGGGTTAAACGACGGTAACTGGAAGCCTCATCCGGCACTCCGTTCAGCAAGCTGTATACGGATACGCGAGGAATCCATGCGTGAAGGATCGTGATTTGTGAGCGGTGAAATCAGGCTGAAACACCGCAGCCAAAAGGCAAAGGATACGAGACGGGCATCTTCAATTGTGACCCGTGACTACTCTCAATAAACCCGGTCTAGAGTGGAGTCCTAAGTACAGCAAAGATCAGACATTGGAACGTGGGAACCCCGTTCATCTCTCTGGGAAAGGTCGATACCCAGAGTCGGTGCTAACCAGATGATGGACGAGATTGGGATTGTGTAAGAAGCCAACGCTTGAGGTAATGCTCAAGATACGCTGACGTACACACTGCAACTTGGATGTAGACAAACTGAGTAGAGTGAATAAGTCATGAGTCCGTCTTTCCAGACGAGATATGAATGGAATCACCTGCCCTGGAAGAAAATCCAGGTCAAGGTGGTCAAGCTCCAACGGCGGATCTACAGAGCCAGTCAACAGGGCAACGTCAAGTTAGTTCACAGGCTTCAGCGTCTGTTAATCAAGTCCTGGTACGGGCGGCTTCTGGCAGTTCGACGGGTGACTCAGGATAATCAAGGCAGGCGTACAGCGGGGGTAGATGGCATCAAAAACCTACCACCTCCACAACGTCTACATCTGGCTCAACAACTGAGTCAGATTCCTCAACCACGATCCTTGCGGCGGATTTGGATTCCAAAGCCAGGCAAGTCGGAGAAGCGCCCATTATCCATCCCGGTCATGGCGGACAGAGCCGCCCAAGCGCTGGTCAAACTGGCGCTGGAACCCGAATGGGAGGCAAAATTCGAGCCTAACGTGTACGGTTTCAGACCAGGACGCTCTTGTCATGATGCGATTGCAGCCATTTTCAATATCATCCGTCAGCGCCCTAAATACGTGCTGGAGGGAGATATTCGGGGTTGCTTCGATAACATCTCGCACCAGGCTCTTTTGGAGAAAACCCAAGCCCCACCATCAATCCGCCGAATCCTACACGGATGGTTGAAGTCTGGGGTATTCGATAACGGTTTCCACGCCACTGAACAGGGTACACCCCAGGGGGGAGTGGCATCGCCCTTGTTGGCATTGATTGCTCTCTACGGGTTAGAATCCCATATCAGATCGCTTGGAACAAAGCAGCACCCGATTCATGCGGTGTTTTACGCCGATGACTTCGTGGTGTTCGCCAACCGATTATCCGATATCAACCGGGCAAAAACAGCGGTAGCCGATTGGCTAGAAGGCATCGGGTTACAGCTCCATCTTGAGAAGACCAAAATTAGCCATACCCTTGATGGAGAGGCAGGTTTCGATTTTCTCGGCTTTACGGTGCGACAATATCCCGTGGGCAAATATGCCTCCAAACACGGATTCAAGACCCTGATTAAACCCACTCAACAGAGTCAACGTCGGCACCTGGCACAACTGAAACAGTTTGTGTCGTCTCACGGTGCAGCGACCCAAGCAGGGCTAATTGTCCACCTCAACTCAGTGATTACTGGATGGTGCCAGTATTACGCCACAGTGGTCAGCAAAGAGGCGTTTGCTTCGATGGACGGTTATGTCGCAAAAACTGGTGAGTGGTAAGGTAAATAGACCTAACCTTGCCTTCTCCTCCTCTTATGTCTACTGCTGGTTGTGTCGCAAAAACTTATTAAGAACAAACGATCGGTATCGTTTACATTCCCTTAAGCAGCAATTCCAAAGAGCGCTTCAATAAACTTCACTTGAGAGACACTATCCCCCTGATCAATTCC
>NZ_JACJPJ010000059.1:0-4312 GCF_014696015.1 Oculatella sp. FACHB-28
CGCTAAACGTTTCACGGTTGACCCCACACAAGCGCTTAAAGTGGCGCTTCGATAGATGCTCCAACTCGTTATATCGCATATCTGCTTCTGACATTAGCTTCTATTCAGAAGCTATCTTGCTTCGCTGCGATCCTCAACTGTCACACTCACTTTATATTCGTGCAGGAAGTCTATTACCTCTCAACCGCCCCCAAAGCCTTCAAAGTCGATCGCTGAATTGCCGTTAATCCGGTAACCCCAGTGACATTCATCCCCTCATAGGGTCTATCACTTCTAAGAACTTTCAAGCATTCTCCGGTTTCGATGTCCCAAAAACGAATCGTGCGATCGCCGCTGCTGCTGGCTAGTACAGACTGCAAATTGGAGGAATCAGACGTAAACAGTACTGTAAAAGTAAGCGTGTGAATCCATTTGGTATGCCCTTCTAAAACTTGAAGACATTCTCCTGTTTGGGCATTCCACACTTTAATGACTTGATCCAGGCTGGCAGTGACTAACCGTTGTCCGTTGGGACTGTAGGCGATTGCCACAATTGAGCTATCGTGTGCCTGCAATAGCCGTAAAGGTTGCCCGGTTGCTGCATCCCAGATTTGCACAGAGCCAGTACCACTATTGCTGGCTAAGACTTGCCCATCGGGACTGTAGGCGATCGCCCCACCCCAATCAAAGGTAGCAGAAAAGTGCCACGCACTATCAGCCTGGAGCACACTCAGACATTCACCTGTGGCAATGTTCCACACACGAATTCCCTGATCAACGCTGTAACTTGCCAACTGTTGAGCATCGGGACTGTAAATCACAGCAATCACCGGACTGCCATGATTGAACACCCGTAGGCACTGACCTGAGTAAACATCCCACAACCGGATCGTGTAGTCCACGCTGCAAGTCGCCACCGTTTCACCCTTGGAGCTATAAGCCACAGACCAGACAAACCCTGCATGACCCCGCAAGATTTGCAAACACTCTCCGGTCGAAACTTGCCAGAGCCTTACCACACCGTCTACACCGCTAGTCGCCACTGTTTGATCGTCCGGGCTAAAAGCGACCGATCGCACCCAAACTCCATGTCCCTTAAGCCGTTTGATACATTGTCCGGTTTGCACATCCCACAGTTTTGCAGTCTGCTCCTCCCCGCTGCTTACCAGCGTGCGTCCGTCAGAGCTAAAGGCGATCGCCCAGATGCTATCGCTGTATCCTCGCCATGTTTTGAGGCATTGCCCGGTTTGGATATTCCACAGCTTCAAGGTTTGTCCTTCATCACTACTAATCAGCGTCCGTCCGTCCTGACTAAACAGGGCAACTCGAACGCCATATTCATGTCCGTGCAGAGTTTTCAACAGTTGCCCGGTTTGGAGATGCCACAGTTTAATTGTTTGATCTGCGCTACAGCTTACGACCATCTCACCATCCTCGCTACAGTCAACCCACCAGACCCAACCCTGATGAGATTGGGTCTGTAGACATTCCCCGGTTTTTACATCCCACCACTTCAACTGGTTATCTAGCCCGCTGCTCATTAGCATTTTGCCATCGGGGCTAAAACACAGAAATACCAGTGGTCCGCGCTGATGCCCAGGCAACAGCTTGAAACATTCGCCGGTATAAGGATTCCGCAGCTTAATCGTGCCGTCATTGCAGGCACAGGCGAGAATTTCACCATCAGGACTGAATCGAACGTTGGTTGTCCAGTCAAGCTCCCGACTCAGGATAGACAACTTATCTATATCGCGATTCCATACTCGGATGGTGCCATCAGTGATGACAATGGTTTGACCATCTGGGCTAGGTGCGATCGCCCAAACCGTTCCAGTTGGGTTATAGAGCGATCGCAAGCACCGCCCAGTTCTCGCATTCCACAGTTTCAACAGTTGGTCGTCGCCACCACTGGCTAACGTCTCACCATCAGGCATAAACGTGAGTGAACGAACTGTACCATTATGCGCCTCCCAAGTATTCAACAGTTGTCCGTCCTTCAGTTGCCACAGGCAGATCTCACCCTGTGTGTCAGCCGAGGCTAGCCATTCTCCGTTGGCACTCACTGACATGATGTAGATGTGGTTAAAACTCTCAGTAAACGTTGATTTTGACAGATCGGAATTGGAGAAATCAGTATGTTGTAGAGAAACGCTCTTTAAATCTGCCTGCCAGACGATTAGCTCAGAAAAGTCATATCCGTTTAGATCTGGCTTGAATTGGTGAAGCAAGTTAATTATGTTGCCACCCATGTAACCTGCCTCGATCGATAGTTTTCGACGTAATGAGGAAAGCTTTTGCAGCAACATTGTTTCCAGCGCTGCGACACTACCAAAAAGATGCAGCAGTTGAGTTGCGATCGGTTTGAGGATCAAGCTAATTTGCGCTTCTTTTACATATTCCTGAGACTGAGCTTTAATCAGTGCATAAGCTTTGAAGTGCGGAGTGAGTGTGGGTGAGGCATCTCGTTCAGAGGTTGAGGGGTTCAGACTGCTTTGTTGTTCCCGTTGCGGACTTAATTCAGTGCAAACGTGCTGGATCAGCCGATGCGTGACGTATTCCATCAAAACGGGCTGAAGTGTAAATAGGGTGGCACGCCTTTCAACTCCTGATGATGGAGTTTGCTCAATCAGCGATCGCCGCTGCAAAGCTTCCAGTGCTTCCAGTAAGTCTGATGGCAGTAATGGAGAAAGGATGTCTGCTTGAAGGTCAGCGATCGCTACAGGTTCACGGTTGATTGCCAGCCAATACATTACCTGCTGCTCTAAAGCCGACAACCGATCAAACTGTTGGGTCAGCAAGTCCTGAATATCCCCAAAAATTACACTTCTCTGTGCCAAAAAGTGAGCTACATTTCCAGCGAACAGGTCATGAATGGTGGTTGCCACAATTTTTAGCGCTAGAGGATTACCTGCATAGGCTTGAATCAGTCGTTGCCAATCTTGTTGTGAACCCGAAAAGTTTCCTTTTGCCTGTAAGATTTCTTGCCCTTCTACTGCTGTCAATCCGTTTAGCTGAAATGAACGAACAGGAAGTGTTTTTCCTTCCAGGGTAGCCATCTCTTTGGGCTTTTCTCGACTGGTTAACAGCAAACAGCTTTGATGTTTTAACTCTCCTATTTTTTTGAACAATTCTCCATAGAGTTCAAACCCAGGGCGATAATGGCCAACTCGGCTCCCACGAGTGTCCCCTGTTGCCTCTGCCAAAATCGTTTCTACATTATCCAAAATCAATAGACAGCGATGGGTTCTAAAGTGCTTCAAAAGCTGCATCATTCGCTGCTCAATGTCTTGAGAAGCAGTCAATTCAGCACTAGTTGGCAAGTAAGTCAGGCTGTTTAACAGTGAGTCGAATGTGGGTGCATTATGTAGCGATCGCCAGATCACATATTCAAACTGATGCTGTAGCTGCTCTGCTAGCTTGACCGACAAAGCAGTTTTCCCAGTGCCGCCAATACCTAAAATTGCAACTAATCGACAGCGATCGTGAGTCAGCCATTTTTCTAAGATAGTGAATTCTTGCGATCGCCCATAAAACACCGAAACATCAATAGCATCTCCCCAATCCTGATGTCCATCTGTTGCATTAACGTCTGCATTTGAACCCTTGACGGGTAAGGTCTTGACAATGCTGCGGGTAGCAGACTTCACACCTCGGTCATGCCATCGTTTCAACACTGAGCGAAAATTGTTTTTAGTTACTTTCTCATCCAATGTTTCTGAAAGCAATTGCCACAGTTGAAAGCCAACTAGCTTGACGTAATCAGCATCATAGCCAGCAATTTCAGCAATTTCAGGGTAGGTTTTGCGCTCCCAAGACTGACGGAAAATGATTTCCTGCAAATCATTGAAAACCGCTTTGCCGAAAATGGCTTCAACTGTCGCTAAAGCTTCTTCAACCGTCATGGTTTGCAGCATGAATGAGGAATTAATCAGGATGAATCTTGCACTCGTTTCTGAGTGGCATGTAAAGCTCTGTATCAAATTCTTAATCCAATCCTATACCGATCCCTCAGTTTCGCTAGTTTGCTTAATGTTATGTAACATCATGTGTCGAATTGCTAACTCGAACACCTAACTTTGACTAACTTTTTATAACTGCGATCGCCTCAAGCCTTCCCTACGATACGAACAGTTGCGAAGACATCACAGCAACTCACATCGATAGATAAAAGGAATCATTGATTTATGACAACGACTCTACAGCGGCGCGAGAGCGCATCCCTGTGGGAGCAGTTCTGCAACTGGGTGACCAGCACCGACAACCGCCTGTACGTAGGCTGGTTCGGCGTTCTGATGATCCCCACTCTGCTCTCTGCCACCATCTGCTTCATCAT
>NZ_JACJPJ010000006.1:0-2532 GCF_014696015.1 Oculatella sp. FACHB-28
TTCTGAAGCTCGGTGAGCACAGCCAGCCAAAATTTGGCAGACTCATTCTGGCTCATCCATACTCCTAAGAGTTCTTTGGTGCCCGACAAGTTGACACCCAGTGCTAAGTGAATATCTGGGATAAAGTTTTGGAGGGTAAGTAGAAATGCTTACTCGCGATCGGTTGAAATAAAGCATTTTCGTTCTCCTCCTCTCACGCTTTAATCGAAAGGGCGGGGATTCCGGTCTACCCAAATGAGCGTATTATGCAGAATCATTCCACCGATCCAGCTGTTTTAGATGGATCAGCGGAATGGTTCGCTCTAATGATAGTTATGCCGTTCTCATCGGTGAGGAGGTAGATAGAATCGTCGGCAAGGTAATCAAAAGCTGGTGTTGAACAGCTTTCTTCACAACCAATTCACCCCAAAATGATGCTAAATACTCCCTTGACAACTGTTGAAGAAGCCACTTCTGATTGGTTAACTCATGTTTTACAGCAACAGGGTTATCTAGATAGTGGTGCAGTTTCAGATGTGAGCGTGGATGCCGAGAAAAGTTCTAACGCCAGTACTGCTCGTCTAGCTCTGACCTACTCTAGAGAAGCGACGGGAGTTTTGCCAACCAATTTATTCTTGAAGCTATGTAATGTGGATACTGGACATTTTGGTAATTCTGAAATTTGTTATTACACGGCGATCGCTACTCAAATTCAAGATCCTCCCATTCCCCATTGCTATCACTGTGCATATACGCCCGATACAGGGCACTATCATCTATTGCTTCAGGATGTATCCCAGACCCACGCTTCCAATTGGAACGTCAAACCAGCTTGGGAAAGTGCTGCAAAAACAGTTGATGCAATGGCAAAAATCCACGCTAGTTGGTGGAATCATTCTCTGTTGAGTACTGTAGGAAAGTTTCCCAATGAAGAGGTAATCGAAAATTACATCTCCTATCCTGCACAGGGATTGAGTCCGATGTTGGATGATGTTGGTAAAACCCTGCCCCAACCATGGTTAGATCTGATTCACCACATATTTCATGGACACGGAGATCAACTCAAAAAGCGTGCTAGCAGAACTAAGACCTTAACTTGCATTCATGGTGATCTCAATCCTGGTAATATTCTCTCACCTATTGATGCAAGCGGTAACACCCTGTTAATTGATCGCCAACTCTTCGAGTGGAGCCTATCTGTTTGGTTAGGTGTTAGCGATATTGCATACATGATGGTTCACTGGTGGGATACTGGAATCCGACGACAACTAGAAAAGCCATTGTTGCAGCGTTACCATCAAAAGCTTGAGGAACTTGGCATCGAGGACTATAGCTTTGCCGAACTTTGGAGTGACTATCGTTTGTGTGCAATGCAAAGCTTATATGTAGTTACAGCATGGTGTATCTCTGAATCAGAGCGGCGAGAATATAAATGGGTTTGGTTGCCGCAGTTAAAGAAGACAATGGCAGCTTGCTTAGACTTAGAGTGTATTGAGCTTTTACAATGAGGGTTTGGTACGGTTAAACGCTGCATAATAAGTTTGCTGCACCGGAACGAATTTAAGCTATCGTTGGGATGCAGAGGCCACTGCGTCCGGTGAGCAGAACGTTGTGCTGCTTGGGTTATCTGTTGAGGCAGTGGTTAAGAGTTTGTCTGTTAGTGTGCAGTATCAAATCATTTTGAGATGTCGGTGGGGCGATCGCGCTGATTCTACAACCGGGAAAGTTTTTGCTCACACTAAAAATTGCGATGAAGCCACAACTCAAGATAGAGATCGTCGAAGAACCAAAGCTTGATGAGACTGAATTTATTGTTCAACAACTGATCCAATACAACAGTCGTTGTGCTGGTGAGGGCAACTTTCGGCAATTAGCTGTTTGCTTACGAGATGCAGATGAGAATTTAGTCGGTGGATTAATCGGGTCAACATATTGGCAGTGGCTATATGTTGATATTTTTTGGATACACGAATCTTATCGAGGAGGAGGTTATGGTATCTCCCTTCTAGCTGCTGCGGAGCGGGAAGCTGTTAAGCGGGGTTGCCAATATGCCTATTTAGATACGTTTACTTTTCAAGCACCAGAGTTTTATCAAAAGCTTGGATACGTTGTCTTTGGGGAACTACCAGACTTTCCAGCAGGGCACAGCCGATTCTTCTTAAGAAAAGTGCTGCAATAGGCACAGCACAACAATCCTGCTGCACCGGAACAAATTCAGCGATCATTGGGATGCAGAGGTTACTGTGTCCGGTGAGCAGGAGCATTATGCGCTTAATCATCTACAATTCTTGGGCGTCTTCTAAACTCCATCTCGAAATGCAAATTGAACAATACACTCCTCAGCATCTTGATGCTATTGTTCGTCTTTCGCTTCGGGCATGGACTCCAGTTTTTGAATCGATTCAGAATGCGATGGATGCCGACGTGTACCAAGTGTGGGTTCCGCGAGCAACGCGAGGTAAGATATGCACGAAATCACAACTTCCCAAGTCTTCTACGACGCAGACGGCCTGAACATGGTCGCTCATCTAGCACGGCCGCACAGCGAGGGTC
>NZ_JACJPJ010000060.1:0-169184 GCF_014696015.1 Oculatella sp. FACHB-28
TGAGTGATAAGCTGCTGCTGCGCCGACGAGCGGTCATTGAATCTGTAATTGACCAGCTTAAGAACATTTCTCAGATTGAGCATTCCCGCCATCGCTCCCCCGTCAACTGCCTGTTAAACTTAGTCTGTGGCTTGATCGCCTACTGCCACCAACCCAAGAAGCCCTCCCTGCTCATTGACACTGCTCTGCCTGCGTTTGCTTAAGCCGAATTGACGTTACTTTAAGCTCTTGGATATTCCACAGTCCCCAGCTCGGTAGACCTGTGTACTTTAGTCCCTGAATGCGATCGCGCACTGCCACGAGCGCAATTTCGTGTATCAGGTGAATTACGGGTAGCTGTTCTTGGACGATGCGCTGGAAGTTGCCGTAAATTTCCTGGCGCTTGGATTCGTCTAGTTCTCGTGCTCCAGCAGTAAAGAGGCGATCGATTTCCAGTTCCCAGTCGTTGGGTTGCCAACCTGTAATTTGGGGTTCACCCGGCTGTGGCCCAAGATTAAACATGTGCGATCCCCCTTTGCTCGTCCACAGGTTTGCACCGCTGTGGGGGTCAATTCCGCCTGTAAAGCCAATCATGAAACATTCCCAATCGCGGGTTGTAGTGACTCTGGTAATCAGCGTGTTGAAACTGATGGGGCGAAAATCAACCTGAATGCCGATCTGAGCCAAATCTGCACGGATTTGAGAACCGATCGCCTCTCGAATTTCGTTACCTGAATTGGTCAGAAATGAAAAGCGAACACGATTGCCGTCTGCATCAAAGAGCTGTCCCTCAGCGTTAAAGCTGAAGCCAACGGATTGAAGCAGTTGTCTGGCTTTGTCCAGGTCATAGTCGTAAACTTTCAGCCCTTGCTCTGGCGACAGGTAATAGGGACTTTGAACGGAAATAGGCGAGTCTTGCGGTTTGCTGATGCCGCGAAAGATGTTGTTGATCATGCGCGGGCGATTGATGGCGTGGGCGATCGCCTGCCGAAACTCCAGCGTGTTAAACCAGCGTGACTTAATCGGGTCAACCAAAGGCTGTCCCTGAGCATTCTTACCGCGATTCAGGTTGAAGGTGATGAACGTTGTGCCAGACCATTCGCCTCCCGTATAAACCGTGAACTTGCCTCGCTCTTCCTCACGTTTCAGCAACTCAAAATACTCAGGTCGCAGCGGTCGCACATCCCCAATCGCATCCAGATCGCCAGAGCGAAAGCTAAGCAGTTGCGTGTCGGTAGACTCCATAAACTGCCAGACAATTCGGTCGATGTAGGGCAACTGCTGCCCCGCTGCATCTTTTTCCCAGTAGTAGGGATTACGTTCAAAAGTCAGGCGTTCTCCAGGCGTGTAGCGCTCCATCTTGTAAGGGCCATTCACCACCACCTTAGTGGGGTCAGTATTAGTCGCCCAGGTTGAGGTAAACAAAGAATTGCCCTGCGAATCTAAGGTTTCGACCGATCCTTGCAGGGTGTGTTTTGGCAGAATTACAACCCCCGTTGGCGGTCCGTTCAATGCCCGCAGCAATGGTGCATACGGTTCTGGCAGCAAGAATTCAACCTGGCGATCGCTTAGCTTTTGCACCTGAGGAAATTCACCGTTTGCCCCAATTCTCAGGTCGTCTTTGTTGTCAGTTGGAATTTTCTCATTCAAGATCACATCCTGAATGGTAAACACCACATCGTCTGCCGTGAGCGGTTCACCGTCTGACCACCGCAGCCCTTCCCGCAGCGTGAATACGACCCGTCGTCCGTCTTCAGAAATTTCCCAGGACTCTGCCAGATCTGGCTTTACTTCCCCTGTTTCTCCATCTTCCGTAGTCAGCCCGCGAAAGCTAAACAGAAAAATACTGGGAAATTCCTGGTTTAGCATTGGGTTGAAGGTAGCTGGGTCTTGCAGCGAAGTCAGCACAATCTGAGAAAGGCTGCTGGCTTTAGTTTCGGCAATCAGACTGCGGCAGCCACTCAGCAGCAGAGCGATGAGCAGGACGAGGGGAAGCGATCGCCCCAGCCAATGCCGTACAGCGATCGTGAAGTGGAGAAGGAAAGAGTGGGGAAAACGCATACAACCGAGTAAATGACACTTGAAAGTAAAGCAGAGCAGTGAATTAAAGCAATTAATCAGGTTGCATTGCTTCTGCAAACCATCACATTGCTTTTGCACCTATTACACTACGTCTGTATGGCATCACACTGCTTCTGTGTAACATCGCCTTGCTTCTGTAAGTCATCACATTGCTTCTGCGAGCTTTACATTGCTTCTGTAAGTCATCACATTGCTTCTGTAGGCGATTGCATTAGGATTGCAGCGGCGATCGCCGCTTCTTTTGTTAGCTGTTCCCTGGGTATGGGCAGGTTGATGCTTTCGTTACCAAAAGTGCATCTTATGGTGTCGTCCCAGAATGTCCTGAGCTACCATCGGCATTAAGAGTACGTTGGATCGAATATGGCTGAACCTAATCTGACTCCAGAAGACGTGTCCACCGAAGAGTTAACCTTCGAGCAGGCGATCGCCCTTACTCAATCCCTTCTAACGCAAATGGAGCAGGGCAAACTGTCAGAGGCAGAAACTAGAGAGGCGATTGCCGCCCTAGTGGGCAGCATGAATGGGGCACGCGGATTCTTTGTCACCTATTTGTCAGATGAACGGGCGATCGCTGACCACCCTGCAGAAGCGGTGATGCAGGCATTGCAAACGTCGCCAGAGATCGTGGCAGACCTGCTGGTGAAAAATTTGGCAATGTCGTCCGCAATGGCGATTACTCATCGGCGTAACGGCAATGAGGAGATGGCGCAGGGGTCGGATCGGGTGCGATCGCGCACTGCTTACCTGATCGAGAAACTTCAGTTGGCGGCCATCATCGAGAAAGCGCAAAAGCTGCACGAAAGCGCCTCTACTGGGTTGGGCGAATACAAAGCCTTTTTGGATCGCTGGGGCTACGACGCTGAGCAGCGTCAGGTAATTCAGCAGAGCATGGAAGGGGCGATCGGCTTGGCGACGGATGATTCTGTCAGCGAGTAAATGCCCGCTAGAATGATCCAGTTCAGTACATTGATGCGGGCATCGTAAAACGTCACGTCAAACAGGGCAAAGGCAACGCAGCCCCAAAATGCAAATAGATAGCCGAGCATCAGGGGGCGATCGCTAGCCGCTAGTTGCTTTGTCACCAACAGGTGCACTGCCCGAAAACAAACGTAGCCAACTACAACCGTTAAACCAACCATCACCAACAATCCAGCTTCAGAAGCTAGCAATAACCAAAAGTTGTGTGGATGAAAGATTTTGTCAAAGACCGGATCAATAATGCGAGCGGGATAAAGGAATTTGTAATTTCCTAAGCCCCATCCCAACAGCGGACGTTCCCTAATCAATTCCAGCGCAATTTGCCAAACTCCGACTCTTGGATCATCCGTTAGCCCTTCCAGGGAAACAGCCCGACCGCCAATTCCCACAAGCGCAGCAGCGACCACCACTGCCAACAGGCTCAAAAGTCCGCTGATTAAAACCGTTCGATTCGCTTTGACAAAAAGGCTGAAGACTACAAGCTGAGAAATTGCAATCAGCATTCCGTTGCGTGAACCGGAACTAAAAATACCTAATAGATTCAGATAAACTGCCGCATAGACGAGCCAACCAGGTGGATAAAGCCGCTGCAATTTTCTGGAGCGATCGGCAACTCCTCTCTGTTGCACCGATTGCAGCAAAATCAATCCTAAACCCAGCCCTAAAATTAAAACTAAGTAGCTCGCTAAAGCATTGGGATGCTCAAACATAACCATCGCTCTGCCTTTATGTGGTGCAGAACGAAGCCAATCAATAAATTGCCATCGCTGAATAGAACCTGGAATATAGGGCGATTTGATCAGATATTCAACAAAAGCAACAATATTAACTGGAATAGAAGTAATTACTAAATCTATTGCAAGCTGCTCTAACTTTCCTGAACCCTTGAATAGAAAGGGAAGAAAAGCAAAAAAGACAAAAAAAGGCAAAAAGTTAGTCAGTTGTAGAAAAGCTTCCTCTCTACTAAAAGCAAATGCAGAACTTAAAATCATCAGCCCGCTAACAGCCAGCAAACTAATACAAATTGGGGATCTCAAAACGGTCTTGTAGAAATTTCTAATCAGAAAAACAAGAACGAAGAACAATCCCAAAAAACTCAGGTAACTGACATAGGGCAAACCAATAAAACTGAATCGCGCAACTTTTTGATAAAACCGAAAGGCTTGACTCTCGACCATTGACCCCTCAGTAGGCTCCTTCCCCAAATGCGACGACCCAAATTGTGCGAACTAAAATATAAACGTCTAGCCAGACCGACCAGTTTCGCACGTAATAGGCATCTAGATTGACTCGTTCTTCATAGGTGATGTTGTTGCGCCCGGAGACTTGCCAGAGTCCAGTCAGCCCAGGCGAAACCTTGGTGTAAAGAGCAAACTTGTCTCCATACCGCCAGATCTCTTCATCTACAATGGGGCGTGGCCCGACCAGACTCATTTCACCGCGCAAGATGTTCCAGAGTTGGGGCAGTTCATCCAGGCTAGTGCGCCGCAAAAAGCGACCGACTCGCGTAACCCTAGGATCATCCATCAGCTTGTGATTTTTTTCCCACGATTCTTTTAGCTCAGGATGCTGTTCTAAATGCTCTTGCAGCACTTTGTCAGCATTTTGTACCATCGAGCGAAACTTCCAGGCTTTGAAATAACGCCCTCCCTGCCCAATGCGAACCTGCCCATAGAAGATCGGTCCAGGCGAATCAAGTCGAATCAGCAGAGCAATTAGACCAATGAACGGCAAAATTAACAATCCGCCAATCAGAGTAGAAATCAGGTCCATCAAAAACTTGGCAAAGCGAGGACCAGGCAAGAGCAATTGCTGACGGACCTCTAGCCCCAATACGCCGCCCAGATCTTTGGCGGCAACCCAGAGACTAGAAAAGCCAAACAGGTCGGGAATGATCAGCAGATGGGCGAAGGTATGTCCGTAGCGTTCTAGCAGGTTCAACAGCCTGCCGCGTGGAACTCCAGGCATCGCCACGATCGCATAGGGAATTTGACGCGACTTAGCCAAAATGGGGGCTAACTCCAAGCCACCTACAACAGGCACATCGTGCAGCGATCCTTGCTTGTTAGGGTCGTCGTCCAGTACCAAAACAGGCTTTAGCCCAATTCCAGGACGACGCTTAAGCGTACGAATGACCAGATCTCCGGTTTTACCTGCCCCCAACACGAGAACAGGATAGCCCCACCATTTTTTGCCTGCAAAACAGTGGCGGACGAGAGCGCGATTTAACTGCACCAGCACCAGAGAAAGCGCCCAGGCCATTAGAAAAACGCCTCTAGAGTAAACTTCTCCTTCGCGAAACAGGAAAATAGCTGCCCCTAGTGCTAAATAGATCAGGGTAGTCGTCATGCTGGTCCAGCGCAGTTCGTCTACTGGACTGATAGCAACGCCAGGATAAAGCCCAACGGTGGCGTAAGCAAAAATAAATAAACCCAGGACGGGGTAAAGCTGAAGGTAGAGATTGGGGTGAAATCTGCCGTCAAAAAATAGCCGCAAGTAGATACTGAGCAGACCTGCAGCGCCTAGCGCCATCAGGTCTGAACTAATCATGAATAGGATGGTAGGCAACGAGCGCGTGGATATACTTAAAGCCGAAATAGTAGGCTGTAAGGTACGGTTAAGCTGCATTTCGATTTTTCTCCTCACGCTAATACTCTATGGCATCCCCCCGTCTAAATTTCGTCCATTTTTGGTCAATAAATTGAATGAGCTGTTGGCGAAAGCGTTCTGGAGAAAATCGCGCTGCATTTTGGCACAGTTCATCCGGGCTAAAGCAGTAAATTCCTGATTCAAATTTCTGAACGGCTTCAACTAAGCTGCCCACCGTCTGGTCAGGGAAAAAGATGCCAGTTTTGCCTGCAATCACGCTTTCAGTCACTCCTCCCTTGCCATAGGCAATGACGGGTGCTCCAGCGGCTTGTGCCTCGACGGGGGCGATGCCAAAGTCTTCAGCAGCGGCAAAAACAAAGGCTTTGCAGCGGGACATGTGGTCAGCGACGACAGTATCCGGCTGGTGTCCTAAAAGCTGAATGTTAGGGGTGACGAGGCGTTCAATTTTGGGGCGATCGCCCCCATCCCCAATTACTACCAGCGGCAGTCCTAATCGAGCAAACGCCTCTACAACTAGATCCACTCGTTTGTAAGGAACAAATCGGGACAAAATCAGGTAGAAATCATCGCGCTGATACTTGGGCTGAAACCGATCAACCGCAACAGGCGGATAGATCACCTCAGCCGGACGACGGTAAGTCTTCCAAACGCGACGGGCAACGTAGCGGGAGTTTGCCAGGAAATAATCAACCCGGTTAGCGGTCGCCAGATCCCATAGCCGCAGGTAGTGCAGCACCAAATGGGTAAAAAATGCACCTGCTCCGCGCTCTAGCTTGCTGCCTTTAAGGTACTGCTGCTGCAAATCCCATGCGTAGCGGATGGGGGTATGCACGTAGCTGATGTGAAGTTGGTCGGCGCGGGTCATCACGCCTTTAGCGACAGCATGACTGCTTGACAGCACTAAATCATAGTCTGACAGATCAAACTGTTCGATCGCCAGCGGCATGAACGGTAAATAACGGCGAAATTTCGTCTTGGCAAAAGGCAAACGTTGCAGGAAAGACGTTTGCACAGGTTTGTGGTGAATGAACGATCGCAACTCAGGCGGCAAAAACTCAACCAGGCTAAATAGATCTGCTTCCGGGTAGAGAGCCAGCATTTGTTCGACGACTCGCTCTGACCCAGCGTAAGTGACTAGCCACTCGTGAACGATCGCCGTTTTCATGGTTTATCGGATTTAATCTGAAGTCTTAGACTGCGTTCAGTTAGATTGAGTTGCAGTATATCGTGCGATCGCCCCTCCCCATTCCCGAACCCAAATCCAAAATCCAAAGTCCAAAATGGCATACCGCTTAAGTGCAGGATTTGGAGGATTTGAACGGAACATGGAATCGAAGCGATCGCTACCTGTTGTGGTCTACACTGCCGAGAGTAGCCTCGGACACCCCAAGCAGCTTCTCCACCTTTAGCGACGGCGATCGCCCGTCCCCTTTCCCATTCCACGACCCACCATGTTCGGCGCGACCACCCATTGCTGGTTCATCTACATTGAGAAGCCAGATTAAAAGGAATTAGTGTACGTGAACTGCTGCAAAAGTGCACCCAAAAGCGCATCGATCAATTACTGAAGCGTTAGAGCAGTCTCGTTCACTCTCGTTACTAGGCGCTGCCTGGTAATGCACATGAGGAAGCTCTGCCTCTCGCACTTCTCACGAATTTGATTTGCAGATGTTGCAGATATGGGTAAGGGCGCACCGCAATAGGGGCACACTGCAGTGTGCCCCTACAGAAATTGGTAGGTCGCGAAACCTGTCTAGATCAGTGTTAGAAATCCTACTTCTGTTCTAACTTAAGGGACTAGCACTATATAACTTCTGTCTTTTTGAGCGCAATTTTGCAATTTGAGCGAGCCGCCAAAAGGCATGGTCTACATAATCTGGCAGAACTTTCAACAGGCTGCGATAGCGAAAAGGTTGCGTCACACATTGATATCCCAACCGTTGCAGATTGCCCTGATTCAAGCTTTCTAGAGCTTCCAATTCCGTTAGGCTTAGCTCATTTTGCCAGCTATTCAAGCGCCCTTTACTGATGGGTTGAAATGTTTTGGCATTCCAACCGTTTTCACCCGTTGGCACCAACTTTTCCTTCGCGTTTTTCTCGTAATATCGCATCATAGATTCGTCAAAATCTACTCCAAGCCACGAACAAACTGCCCTAAGTTCCTGCTCTGGGTTCTCAATTAACCGCTCATATAGCACGGTGTGAAAACTTGGGTCATTCTTATGCTTCTCAGATAGATCAACCACTTTACGCCACTGCTTTGTGACTGAGAGAACGTTTGCTTGACAAGACCCTTGCCAGTTGTCGAAAGATTTTTCAGTTCGTTTGAGTGAACCATAAGTTCCTCGAACATCTCTAATGATCAGAAGCAGTTTTGCGTTTGGAAAGTATTTTTGAATTTGCTCGGTGTAATAGACGTGAACTGGGTTTTTGTCTCCCCAAAAGCGAGCATCAGAACCGATTTGCTCAAGATAAGTGCGATAAACGGTGGCAATAGCAGTTGCGTAATTTAATGCAGGAAACTGGCTTAAGTTTTGGCGCAGCAACTCTGGATCTAGCTTCCAATCAGCGAAGGATTCAACCTTATAAAGGTCAGCGAGAAACGAGTCGAGGCGATCGCTAATATCCTCTAAATGACCGTATTTCGGCTCTAATCTAACAAAAAACAGACATTCAGATGGAACACAGAATTGAGGATGAGCAGTCAACATCAGACGCAAAAGCGTCGTTCCAGAGCGTCCCATCCCAAAGATGAAAACAGGGCGTTCTTTCAAGAGTCCTATCTGCATGTGCTATTTCTCATGAAAATGAACAGCTTCGTCCAGAATGAGATAGCCCTTTGCTTAAAGCCCCTTTCTTTAGATAGAGACTCTTATTTAGATAGAGATTTCTCATGCTCTCTTTATCTCCCTCTATCTCTTGTTATCTTCCTCAATCTTGATAGAGATAATGGGAATTAGGCTATCCCTTGTTATCCCCCTCAATCTTGATAGAGATAGTAGGAATTAAGCCAATTGGATTTTCAAACATCCTCAAGCTTTTTAATTTCCACCATTTAACCTAAATACCTGAATAAATCCGATCGCCAATTGAATTAATGGCCAACCGACCAGACAAATCAGCGTTGCGCTACGAGTCTTAAGGTTCAATCCTTCGCGCACAGCAACAATCACAGCTAACAGACTCCAAACTGATAAAACCAATTCAATGGGTCGCCCTAACAGGGGAATCAGCGTCAAAAAGTTCAAGACTTGAGGTGCGTAAGCAAAGCCAATCGGGCTTAGCAATTCTCTATAGCCCGGTGTGTTGCGGTAAAACCAACGCCCTAATTTCCAGATTGTGAATGTCCAGAAATAGTAGCCCACCAAAATTGCAGCACCCTGAAGCAGCAAAATCAGTGCCATCAGCGGTAGCGTCGTGCGGCTAATTAGCAAAATGACCAAACTGCCTAGCAGTTGAGACAGCACAGCAAGCAGCACAACGGTGAGGGCTAGCCGATGGGCATGAGGAATGTGGTGAGCGTTGTCGTAGAACCCAGCCCTTAACGTCAAAGCTCTCCAAAGCGTTCTGCCTAACCCTGTTTTGGTGGTTTGGATACTCACAATCTGTTCTTATGGCAAGAGATAGATGTTATTGATGCAGTGCTGTAATTAAATAGCTACTGCTATGGCTGACCGAATTTCGGTGTGGTGGGCGATCGCCCTAATTTCCTGTATTTCATTAAAGGCTGAAAAGACTGAACATGCTTAAGCTGGTTGGGCAAATTTTGCTCTGGTTGCGAGGCGGAAGTCTAAAACTGTTGGTCATTGCTGGAATAATTCTGCTGGTGTGGGGAGTGTTTGCCCCAGTTGGCACATTGATTTGGTGGGTGCAGCAGGGAGCCAAGTTTGCAGGGCTTGGGAAAGATGTCCCTGCTTTGCCAGAAGGCGATCGCCCAACCCCTGAACCGTCTGCCGCTTCAACCAACTGCTACATCGTCTTTCTCACTGGGGTAGGAGACTTTTCAGCAAACCAGCTTACTCCTGGTGAAGAGCTATTTCTCGATCAGCTAGTTCAAGCGCACCCCAATTGCGTCGCCGTGCGAGATGTTTTTCCCTACTCAGCAGCTAACGAAAGCTTGGGTGGCAACCGATTGCTTGCACCCCTCTGGAGGTTTGCCCAGGAAGCAGACGGCTGGTTGGAAAACCTGAACATTCTGATCAAAATTCGCAACCTCTGGCGGTTTGCCATTTCTGTAGATGATCGCTACGGGATTGCCTACAACCAGGGAATCGCGTCGGCGATCGTAGAGCGAATGTCAGCCGAAAGCCCGATCTCTGCGTCATCAGAGCCAATCACCGTTATCCTAATCGGCACAAGTGGAGGCGCGCAGGTCGCGCTGGGAGCATCACAGTATTTAGACCAATGGTTAAACGCGGAAATTTCAATGGTTTCAATCGGAGGCGTTTTTTCTGGGACAGATGGCTTCAAATCCGTCGATCAAATGTATCACTTGTACGGTCAGCGCGACTGGATTGAAGATTTGGGCGCAATTCTCTTTGCCTCTCGCTGGCCCTCAACAGTCGGTTCTCCTTTTAATCAAGCCAAACGAGAAGGTGATTATGCTGCTCAAGTCATTGGCTCTCAAGCTCATGACGGCAACGAGGGCTATTTTGGCTTAGCGCCTCAGCCTGACGGCACGACTCCCCTTGATGCAACGATAGAAGCGGTGAACCAACTACCAATTTGGCCCTAGCCTTTGCTCTCAGGTTGTTTCTATACGTCCCGCAAAAAGACAACCCTTGAAACACTCTTAGCGTCGAGTCCGAGGGGAACGGCGTTTGCGCCCAAATAAACGGGGTCTAAAGCCATTTTGACGCTGATCCTGATTTTGTTGGTTGCCAACACCCAGACGGAACTGACTAAACCGCTCTCTAATCAATCGAGCAGACACGCTTTCCGAACCTTTGGGTTGTTCACCCGGTTTCCTTTCAGCTATTTCCTTGGATTGCAAACCCCAGGCAATAATGCCTGCGGCTAACCCTGCCAGCGCACCTAAAAAAATGCTGAGTATGACTGAATAGCCCAACAGAGCAAAGGTCAGCAAAAACAGCATCCAGACTTTTAGCCCAGTAGAAAATCCATCATTGGTGGTCGTTTTTGACATTGCCCCTCCTCTTATCGCCCTTGTCAACAGTATGACGGATGGGAATTGTGATGAGGCAGTTCTTTATCGAGTGCAACATATGGCGCAGGTTCCTCAAGTTGGGAGAAGAAAAGGGGTAGGGCTCAGCCTTACCCCTTTTCTTCTCCTAACCTATATGGCTACAGATATATATTGGTCATGGGATACAGGTCATTCGTCACTAGTTACTAGTCATGCGGCAACCTCGGCGAATTTTGGTTACTGGAGGGGCTGGGTTTATTGGGTCTAATTTTGTGCATTATTGGTGCAAAAAGTATCCAGGCGATCGCCTCCTCGTCCTTGATGCGCTCACCTATGCAGGTAATCGCCAAAACCTGGCTGATTTGGAAGGGGTGGCAAACCTGCGATTTGTCCAGGGTAATATTTGCGATCGCGCCCTGGTCGATCGATTGCTTCAGGAAGAGGCGATCGATACCATTACTCACTTTGCTGCTGAATCTCATGTCGATCGCTCCATTCTCGCACCCGCAAACTTCATTCAAACTAACCTGGTAGGCACATTCACCTTACTCGAAGCCTTTCGACAGCATTGGGAAACGAGGGGGAAACGGGAGGGCGATTACCCCGAGGGGGTAACTGCTTCGCATCGCTTCCTCCAAGTTTCAACCGACGAAGTGTATGGCAGTCTTGGTGCCAATGATCCGTCCTTTACTGAAACTACTGCCTACGCTCCTAATAGCCCCTACTCCGCTTCTAAAGCAGGCAGCGATCATCTGGTCAGAGCCTACTATCGCACCTATGGCTTACCTACCCTGACCACTCACTGTTCAAACAACTACGGCCCTTATCACTTTCCCGAAAAGTTAATCCCGTTGATGTGTATCCACATCCTGCTGGGTAAACCTCTCCCCGTCTATGGTGATGGCAGCAACATTCGAGACTGGCTGCATGTAGAGGATCACTGTCAGGCATTAGATCTCGTCCTTCATCAAGGACGTGTTGGCGAAACCTACAACATCGGAGGGGATAATCAAGTGAGCAACATTGACTTGGTGCAAACCCTTTGTGATGTGATGGATGAATTGGCTCCTGAACTGCCCGTTCGTCCGGCTCGCCGACTCATCACCTTTGTGAAAGATCGACCCGGACACGATCAGCGCTATGCCCTTGATATCCACAAAATCAAAAGTGAGTTGGGCTGGATACCCACCATAACTTTTACAGCAGGGCTGCGACAAACGGCCCAATGGTACTTAGACCATCCAGATTGGTGGCAACCTTTACTGTCAGCTAGAAAAACAGTAATTCAATAGTATTTCCCTACAAAGGGAGACAGTCCAAAAAATCAAGCCAAAACCCTGTAAATATAGATTTTGTGTACTCAAGCCAACCTGTCTGGTGACTACAAGCATTTAGAGCTAACTTTACCTATCAACCGCCGCAGATGACCTTTGAATTTCAACAAATAACTCCTCAATGGTCGGCGTGCATGGGCGTTGTTAGACTGCGATCGCTTACTTCAAGCATGAGCATGGTGCGTTTCCAGAAATCTATCGGTGGAGTAGCAGGAGTTGTATTAAGGAACGCACCCTACAAGATCGGCGATCGCACTAACGGCGACATTCACTGGCTGCCAAGATTCTCTTAATCCTATCCGACCGATCTCAACGGTCCGGTGCAATGAAGGGTTAGGGTGCGACAATTCACCAAGCTACATTTGGTCATACCCTGAGATGCCCCTTTTCTTACGAAACTGTACTGGATGCAGTAAGTATTCATATAACTCCGGATCTTCGTTAATGTCTGTAAAACCCTTAATAATTTTGATGTTTGGAAGTGCAGCAACAACAGCTTCGAGGACAGCGTTAGCCTCACGGTTGAAAGCATTGCATACCTGTTGCTGCCAAAGAGAAGGGAGCATCTGATACACAGGATTAAGGTATGAAGAGTACCAAATACCAAGGTTTGCAACTTTCTGTATAAGCTCCTCAGATAAACCGAGATTTTTCATGTCTTCAAGATTTAAATAATAATTCTGTTCTTTATCAATCAACTCACAAGAATAGTCATAGAGAGAAAACGTCAAGGTTTTGTGTTCTTTCATGCAGCTTCTGGTTCTAAATAGAGGTATCAAAGTTTTAATCCTCTAGACTATTCTTCTGATCAAGACACAGCAGCCTAACAGTGCGCTTGAGCGGCTGCAAACTGATTCTATAGAGCTAGTCCTAGAAGATTGGCTGCCGGACTAATCAATTCTCGGCAATCTCCAGCTCGTGAATGTTCCATAATGCGCCACCGAGAGCAGAGAATTTAACGTTTTGGATGCGATCGCGCACTGCTGTCAGCGTTAAAGGATTCACCAAATAGATAAACGGCAGATATTGCTGAGTGATAATCTGGCTCTCTGCATAAATGGCTCGACGCTCTGCTTCATCAACGGTTTGCGCTCCGCGAATATAAAGCTGCTCGATTTGCTTCTCCCAATCGGCTACGACTCGCCCTTCAATCGGGAGTTGTCCGGATTGGGCAGCCTGATTAAAACGGTGCGATCGCCCTTCTGTTAACCAAACATTTGCACCGCCGTTTGGCTCTACGCCACCTGTCAAACCTAGCAAGTAACATTCCCAGTTGAGGTCGCTGTTGAGTTTATTTAGCAGAGTGTTAAAGGCAAGCGGAGCAAAGTCTACCTGAATTCCAATGCGGCTGAGGTCTTGCTTAATCTGTGCTCCCATTGCTTCCCGCACTTTATTGCCAGAATTAGTAATCATCGTGAAGCGAACGCGATTTCCCTCAGCATCGAGTAACTGTCCCTCAGCGTTGTATTGAAATCCAGCGTTGAGCAACAGTTCTCTAGATTTGTCCAGGTTGTAATCGTAGACGGGTAGCCCTTCCTCAGATGAGATGAAGTAGGGACTTTGAACCGAGATCGGTGAGTCTTGAAGCTGCCCCAAGCCTTGAAAGGTGTTGTTGATCATCTTTTGGCGATCGATCGCATAGGCAATCGCCTGCCGAAACTCAACGGTGTTAAACCAGCGAGATTTGATTGGGTCAACCAGCGGAACTCCATTGCGTTTTCCCTGGTTGAGGTTAAAGGCAAAGAAGCTCGTTCCAGGAGCAGGGCCACCTTCATAAATCGTGAAGTCGCCTCGTCGTTCTTCTCGCTTGAGCAAAGAAAAGTAGTCGGGTTGAAGACCCAGCAGATCCAGCCCACCAGAACGAAACTGGACAAGCGAATTGTCGGTTGATTCAACAATCTGCCAGACGATACGCTCGATGTAAGGTTGCGGATTGCTCTGGCTGTCTCGTCGCCAATAGTTTGGGTTGCGTCGAAAGATGATGCGCTGGCTGGTGATGTAGCTGGCAATTTGATAAGGACCACTGCCCACAAGCTCAGCCAGCTCGGTATCCGTGCCCAAAGCAGAGATAAACAGCGGCTCCCCTTCAGAGTTTTTAGTGGTCACCAGTTCCCGTAGCGAGTGGGCAGGCAAGATATACAAACTCATACTGCGTAGCAGCGGCGCAAAAGGTTCGGGGGATGTGACTTCAACGCGCCGCTGGTCAAGCTTCTGTACAGTTGGCAAGACTCCTGCTTGTCCAATTCTCAACACATCTCGAATCGAGGTAGGAATGTCTTCGTTGAAGTAAAGTTCGTTGTAGGTGAATACTACGTCGTCAGCGGTGAGCGGTGCTCCATCTGACCATTGCAGCCCTTCGCGTAAGGTGAAGACAATGCGCTGAGCGTCTTCAGACACTTCCCAGCTTTCTGCCAATGCAGGCTCAATTTCACCCGTTAAACCGTTTTCGGTGATTAGTCCTTCGTAAATAAAGCCAAAAACGCTGGGAGATTCAGTGCTGATCAGGTAATTGAAGGTTTTAGGTTCGCTCAGCAGGCTAATCAGGAGTTGGGGAACCTGGGCTGCTTCGGTTCTAAAATGCGCTAGATCACAAGCGGTCAGGGCGATCGCCATTACCCCAACTAGCATTACTGTTAAAAACCTGTGGAACCAGGAACCTGTAAACTGCTTGAGGTTACTGATTCTGGTCATATTAACAACTCGCTCTTACTGCTACTTCATCTGTTATTCCAATACAGTAACAGGTGTACCAACACCGACCTGGTGAAATAGCTCCTTAAATATCTCAAAAATAAATTGGGGTGGTGGGAGCAACGTCCACACCACCCCAATTCATTACTTAAATCCCATCAGCAGAATGAGCCAAGCTCATCTGCTTAGATAGGGACTCAAACGTTTACCAAAGCGCCCTAATTCCACCATCGGTACCAGCACCACCACCCGAGCTAGTTCCATTGGTGTTGAAGTTTTGCTGAGTTGTGCCACCTGTCCCGCCAGTGCTATTGCCTGGAGTTGCACCACCCGCACCACCAGTTCCAGCGCCTGGAACTGTGCCACGACCAGTGCCACCAGTTCCAGTACCGCCCGTACCGCCCGTACCACCTGTGCCTGGAACAGTTGTGCCGCTACCCGCACCGCCACCAGTACCACCCGTGCCGCTGCCACCCGTGCCACCAGTACCACCGCCTGTGCCACCTGTGCCGCTACCTGAACCTGTGCCGCCCGTGCCGCCACCCGTGCCACCGCCTGGAGCAACCGTGCCAGTACCACCAGTACCCGTACCACCCGTGCCTGTGCCACCGCCCGTGCCCGTGCCACCACCAGTACCACCAGTACCACCCGTGCCGCCACCAGTACCACCCGTGCCACTGCCACCTGTGCCGCCACCAGTACCACCAGCACCGCCAGTACCACTACCTGGAACACTGGTGCCGCCACTATCAGTACCGCTGCCGCTGCCGCCGCTGCTACTACCACCGTCACTACCGCCGCTGCCACCTGTGCTGCCGCCGCTACCGCCGCCGCTGCTGCCGCCGCTACCGCCGCCGCTGCCACCACTGCTACCACCGCTGCCACCGCCGCTGCTACCACCACCGCTTTGGGATACTAGCTGCCCAGATGTCGAAGTAGGCTGGTTGGAGTCCATGGAGCTAGCTTGGATGAAAGCCAGAGCCGGAAGGCTAAACAAAGCGCTGGCAGTCACAATACCAGCGAAGCTAGCAAGCTTCACACCTAAATTTTTGTCGTTTCTAAAATTCATTGCTATTCCTTTATGGCAAATTGAAACAAAGACATCCAT
Source organism: Oculatella sp. FACHB-28 (assembly GCF_014696015.1). Taxonomy (NCBI): domain Bacteria; kingdom Bacillati; phylum Cyanobacteriota; class Cyanophyceae; order Oculatellales; family Oculatellaceae; genus Oculatella; species Oculatella sp. FACHB-28. Next base: position 15,929 of record NZ_JACJPJ010000060.1, read on the forward strand.
CCAATCCACGATTCGTTGGGTAGAAAGGCGAAGAAGAGAACACTGGTTAAATGAGAAGCCAGCTTGGGCTGGGCTGCACCAGCCTCAAATTTCAAACCGTATTTTCTCAATCTGTCTAATTAACGAATTTAACTTGACAAAGGAATTAGTTTCCCTATCCGAGGGGGAGGATTCATCTTCACGTAATTTTGTAAACCTGCATACAAAAAATGTAATAACAGCTCTTCACAGCAAAGCGTGAAGGATGGGGAGGATGCCCTTTCCTCCATCCCTCACGCTTTGCTGTGATTGAGAATTACTGTGTGACCTGATTCACGGCATGGCTGGCTTCTGATGATGAACTTCAATCACCGTATGGACGTTACCCCGTGGGGCAAAGTCGCCTTTGATCGTGGACTCCAGCGGATCGCAGGCAGCAACAAAGTCATCCAGGATTTGGTTAACTGATTCTTCGTGTGAAATGTAGCGATCGCGATAGCTATTGATATAAAGTTTGATTGCTTTTAGCTCCACAACCCGCTCATTCGGGACATAGTTGATGGCGATCGTGGCGAAGTCAGGATAACCAGAAAACGGACACTTGCAGGTAAATTCTGGCAGCGTAATTTGAATGGTGTATCGCCGTCCCAGACGCGGATTGGGAAATGTGATTAACTGACCTTCGGCAATGTGGCGTTCGCCATACTTCGTCTCTGCCGAAGCTTCAGTTAGTGACTCAGCAAAATTTTCAGACCCGCTAAGTGGGCTGGATTGGACGGATGGGTGATTCATGATCAATCAATTTATGGCAAATTTGTTGACGATTAGCGGTCAGATTGCTCAAAATTCCACTATTCTGGGGCATATATTCGGAGCAACTGTTCTATGGACACTAAGTTTGGCTCTCAAGAGCCAATCAGGAGTATTTCATAGAAGTCTAATAAAATAAATGCCTAAAAACCTGCCGTCGTTTCCACACAGTTTTCTCAATTCTTGCTCTGAATCTCTTGCTCTCAATTCGCCAAGTCGATGAACAACCTCAACCTTGAGCCTTCCATGAGAACTTCACCTGTTCCCGGACAAACCCCATCAGGAAATGCCTACGCCCCTTCGGTGCCCATTTCGGTTTATCGGCAACTGGCAGCCGAACTGCAATCGGCAAAAGCGACGGCAGAGTTGTTAAGCAACCAAAATCAGCAGTTGACTCGCCAAAACCAGCAGCTTCGGGAAGAAATTGACCGCGTTGTGCAAGTGGCTTCTCAGCTTCAGCAGATGGCAAACTCGTTCCCCGATTTGCCTCAACCTCCCCCAATTGAGCCATTTGAGATTCCACTGGAAATGGTTACGCCCATTCGTCAGGTAGCACCCCAACCCGTTGCAGCACCGCGCCCGGTTCGTACCAAACCAGCGCCAACTCCAGTGCAGATGATCGAAATGGGAGCGATCGCCCCCAAGGGGGACCTGCTTCGCACCGCCAAGCCTATGAATAGGCCGCAGTCGCCTGAGCCAATGGTTTTGTCAAATGAACTGTTTACGGAGCAGGAAGAACCGCGATCGCGCCGTCCTGCTCCACCGGAAGCTGCAAAAGACCTGAACGGAATCTGGCTCACGGTAATCATTGGCTTTATTGTAATCACCGCTTTTGGCGCAGGCTTTATGGTCGTGCGCCCACTGTTGCCAAACCGCTAAGTTGCCAACCTAATCCTGCTTCTGAAAAGGAGCACTATTGGGTGCAGGGGCGAAGCGTTCGATCACCATCCCTGCTACTAAGGGACAACTCTTTTGCCGAATGCTTCGCCCCTACCGCTACTGCTTTAGTCAGTGATCTGTGAGCGTCTTGTCAGGCGATCGCTCAACCCCTTAATCACGATATATAGAACTGGAACCACAAACAGACTCAAGAATGTGGAGACAACTAATCCACCAGTGGTTGCCGTTCCTAGTGATAGACGGCTACCTGCACCCGCTCCAGTTGCAAACAGCAGCGGAATGTTACCCGCCAAGGCTGCAAAAGAGGTCATGAGAATGGGGCGCAAACGTTGCTGTGATGCTTCGATCGCCGCCTTAGTGTTAGACAGTCCTGTTTCTCGTAGTTGGTTAGCAAACTCCACAATCAAAATGGAGTTCTTACTTGCTAGACCAATCAACATGACTAGACCAATTTGGCAATAAACGTCGTTGACCAGTCCCCGAAGAGACTGCAATCCAAGCGCTCCAAGCACCGCCAGGGGCACCGCTAGAAGAATAATGAGCGGATCAACGTAGTTCTCATACTGCGCTGCCAGCACTAGAAAAACAAAGACCAATCCCAAACCAAAAATGAGGGGTGCCTGTCCACCAGATTCGATCTCTTCTAACGCTGTGCCTGTCCACTCATAGCCAAAGCCTGCTGGCAGCACCTCTGCCGAGGCTCTCTCCATTGCATTGATTGCATCTCCGGAGCTTCTACCCGGAGCAGGACCACCATTGATTTCAACAGAGCGGAACAGATTGTAATGATTGATCGTTTGGGCTCCTGTCGTCTGCGTGAGCGTTACCAAATTGCTTAATGGAATCATCTGGTCTTGAGCAGAGCGAACATAGAGTTGACCCACATCTTCTGGCTCAGAGCGAAACTCTTGGTCTGCTTGAACATACACCCGGTAGTTGCGCTGACCCAGTTCAAAGTCATTGACATACTCTGACCCAATCGTGGTTTGCAGGATGTTAAACACATCCTCTACAGAAACTTGAAGGGCTTCTGCTGCATCCCGATTTACTTCAACCAACAGTTGAGGAGTACTAGCCGCATAGGTACTAAACACAGCTTGCAGTTCAGGCTGCTGGTTGGCCTGCCCAAGCAGCTGTCCCATTGCCTGAACCAGTGAGTTGATATCACTATTGCCGCGACGATCCTGCAACTGATATGTGAAGCCACCAAAGTTGCCTAAACCTTGAATAGGAGGTGGGTTAACCGGAAAAACTCTGGCATCTGTAATGCTGGAGAACGAGCCAAATAACCGACCAATAATGGCTTGCACAGATTGATCTCGACCTCTGCGCTCCTCCCAAGGCTTGAGCGTGGTAAATATAGCACCACTGTTAGCTGTGTTGCCGCTACCCAGGCTAAAGCCACCCACTGCAAACACTCCTAGCGCTTCAGGCAGATCGATCAGCTCTTGCTCAATCTGCTGCATGACGCGATCGGTATAGTTCAGCGATACTCCTTCGGGTGCCTGCACGATGGTGATGAAATAACCCTGGTCCTCTTCAGGAAGAAATCCAGTAGGAACGTTCACGTACAGTAAGGCTGTTAAACCTAGGGAGACAACAAATAGCGCAACCACGATCGCTTTAATGCGAACCATAAAACCGAGCGATCGCTGATAGCGCTGCCGAGTCCACTCAAAGCCCTGATTGAATTTATCAAAGAACCAACCTAACGGACCCATACTCTGTTGCCCTCGACGCAGCAGTAGGGCACACAGAGAAGGAGTCAGAGTGAGACCGAGGAGACTAGAAATAGCAATTGCAAAGGCAATTGTCAGCGCAAACTGTTGATAGATTGCTCCAGTTGTTCCTGGAAAGAACGCCACTGGAACAAATACAGCAATCAACACCAGCGAAGTAGCAACAATTGCACTGGCTAGCTCCCGCATCGAAGACATCGCAGCCTGACGAGGAGTCATACCCTCCTCTTGAATTTTGCGGCTGATATCCTCAACCACAATGATCGCATCATCGACCACTAGACCTGTTGCTAGCGTTAAACCAAACAGGGTAAGCGTGTTAAGAGTAAAACCAAAAAGTTTGACAAAGGCGAACGTTCCAATCAGCGTCGTGGGAATTGTAATGGTAGGAATTAGAGTATTACGCCAATCCTGCAAGAAAACAAAGATGACGAGAACAACTAAGCCAACCGAGATGATGAGCGTAACGACCAGTTCCTCCAGAGATACTTCCACAAAGAGGGTTGTATCAAAGGCAATTTGGTACTCCATTCCCGGTGGAAACATTTCACCGAGTCTCGTCATCTCTTCCTTCACTTGACGGGCAACATCTAGCGCGTTGCTACCGGGAAGTTGAGTGACTCCCAAGCCAACCGCCACATTACCTCTAAATCTGAGGAAGGAGTTGTAGTCTTCAGCGCCTAATTCGGCTCGACCCACATCCCTTAGCTTGATCAGCGTGCCGTCATCTTCGGCTCGAATCACAATGTCCTCAAACTCAGAAACTTCCGTCAGACGACTCTCTGCCCGCAAGTCAAGCTGGTAGAGCTGTTCGTCTGAAGAAGGCTGTTGTCCAATCCGCCCCACTCCAACCTGTAGATTTTGGGCGTCTAGCGCATCCACCACATCCTGAGGGGTGAGGTTGCGGCTGGCAAGGCGAGTGGGGTCTAGCCAGAGGCGCATAGCATACTGACGTTCGCCAAAAATGATGACGTCCCCTATTCCGTTGATTCGCTTGAGTGCGTCAACGATGTAGATGTCGGCGTAATTGCTCAGAAAGATGTTGCTGTACTGCTGATCTTCACTAAACAAACCGATCGCCATCAAAAAGTTGCTGGACTCCTTGTTAACAATGATTCCGGTTCGCTGAACGCTCTCAGGAAGCTGCGGCTCAGCGGTCGAAATCCGATTTTGCACATCAACCGCAGCAATATCGATATTTCGTGAAGGCTCAAACGTTGCTGTAATCGTGCTGGTACCACTGTTGCTGCTGCTTGAAGTCATATACCTCAAGCCTTGCACTCCGTTAATCTCTCGTTCCAGAATGCTGGTAACACCACTCTCCACCCGCTCAGCATCAGCTCCGGTGTAGATAGATGTCACCGTGACTTGGGGCGGAGCAATCTCAGGATATTGGGCGATTGGTAGAGTCGGAATGCTGATTGCTCCAAGGAGCAAAATGATCAGCGCGCAGACCGTGGAGAAGACGGGCCGCTTAATAAAAAAATCGATAAGCATGACAGTAGGGGGTGGGAGACAGCCGGGGCGAAGAGCAAGTGAAGGTGTTGAAGGTGGGCGATCGCCCCATTGGTCGAGCTATACGATTGGTCAGACCAGGTTGGGCTAGTAGAATCCTTTATCCCTGCTCCTGCCCGCCAGCACTTTGAGTTTCAGGCTGAGGCATGATAGGAACGCCATCAGAAAGGTTGAGTACGCCAGAGACAACAATCTGCTCACCAGGCTCTAGCCCTTCAATGACTTGATAGCTATTCCCCTCAATGTCACCCAACTCCACCTGTTTTTGGCGAGCGATTAGTTGAGGCGCTGCACCGGGTGCTTGCCCTTGGGGTGCTTGTTCTTGGGGTGCCTGCTCAGCTTGAGCCTGCCCTTCTTCAGCAGAGGGCGTTTCAGCAACAAAGACGAAAGTTTCCCCACCCAAGCGAGAGATGGCTGAAGTCGGAACTAAAACTCCAGGGCTTTCATCCCAAATCACACGGGCGCGAACGAACTGCCCCGCTCGTAAACGTCCATCCGGGTTGTCAAAGTTGGCTTTGACGAGAATGCTTTGGGCGGCTGTATTAACCTGGGGTGCAGTAAAGTTAATTCGACCAACGGTGAGGGGGGTTCCCTGAGCATCAATCAGTTCAACTCGCTGTCCGGTTCGCAAGTCGGGACCACGCTCCAGGGGAACGGAAATTTCTAGTTCCAGGGCTTGGTCTTGGGTAACGCTAGTAACAACATCCCCGGCATTCACAAAATCACCAACCTTGGCAGGAATGTCACCCATTGTTCCAGCGAAGGGCGCTTCGATGACGGTGTCTTGAAGCTGTGCGTTAGAGGCAGCGGCGTTGGCTTGTGCTTGCTGCAGAGCGGCTTCGGACTCAGCCAGGTCGGCGCGGGAAGCCTGAATCCGCTGGTCGGTGGCATTGAGGGTGGCGATCGCACTGCGGCGATCGCGTTCAACCTGATCTAGCTGATCTTGGGCTAAAGCTCCCTCCTGCACCAACTGAGAGGTGCGGCGGAAGTTTTCATTTTGTAGGTCAACTTCAGCTACCGCTGCAATCCGTTCTGCTTGAAGTGCCTGAAGTTCTGAAGCACTGCTGGCGCGAGTGGCACGGGCTGAGTTGACAGCAGCCAGCACACTAGCGTATTCTGCGGCTCTCTGATCGGGACTCAGCAGCACCAGCGGCTGACCCACTTCTACGGTGTCACCCGGTTGCACCAAAATCTCAGTCACCCGTCCATCAATTTCGGGACGCAAATCGACTGAACGGCGGGAGGTCAGAGTACCAACAAACTCAGAGGATTCCGAAACAGTTGAGGTTTCTACAGTTTGTAGCTGCACTGGGGCAGCTTGAGCCTGAGCCGCACCAGGGCCAGCAGGAGCAGCGGCATTGCGAGACTGCCACCAGCGCCAGCCAAAGCCGAGCCCTAGCAACACAATCAGGACACTGAGCACTGTCAACCAGGGGCGACCCTTACGAGGGGAAGGGGAAGGCTCACGCGAGACAGAAAAATCATCTACTTGGCGGTCGGCGGTCGCAGGTTGCCCTAAATCTGAAGGGTCATGCGGTTCGGGGGGTACCATACTTCTGCTCCAATCTGCGACTCAACCTGTGAAGAACTATCCAATAAAAAGCTGTTAAAAAACTTCACCCAAGTGGGTCATTGGTTGATTGACTAAAAATGGGGCTAGATTCCAGTTTCAAGCAGCAGGGCTACAAGAGCCCTGCGAAAGTAAGAATTGAAAAAGATTATATGCGTACTATTTTAGTGAATCAGGACAGTTTCTACAAAGTTGGGAAGCTAAAAGGACTGGAGAGCTAAAGGGGAAGCTAGAGCAAAGCGCTTTGAATTGATGGAGCTGCAGCAAGCTTCTCGGCACTCTCCTGCATCGCCTCAATCTCTGACGGTAGCCAGGAACGGGCCATCTGACAGTGATGAGCAACCAGTAGCCCCCACAGCCCAGAAGAATTAAGAATTGGAACGACGAGGTTGGCGCGAACTCTCATGCTGCGCAGAAATTCTCGGTGGCAGGGGTGAATCGGCTCTACCTCAATGTCGGCGATCGCCCTGACCCTGCCTGCCTCATACATCGCAGCATATTCGTCGTTAAAGCACTCATCTGGACCCGTCGAGCCAAAAATCGAAAACTTGCTGGAGCTAAGCGACTCAAAGGTTACTTGCCCTTTCCACTGGCGATAGAAGTAATACAAAACTACGCGATCGACCTGGAGCAAATTCCGCAATTGATTGGTTGTTTGCTGAATCAAAGTATCTCGCTCTAGCCGCTGAGAAAGCCGATTCACAACCTGCTCTAATCCAGGGTCGGAGTAGGTCTCTAAATTGGGGTTAGCCTTTGGTTCAAATTTTTTTCGCACGGGTCTTGTAGCTTTGGCAACCTAACAAAATTGCAATATGATTTTATCCAGAAATGCTGTTTTTCTAAAACTGTCAATGGGTTGAGACAGTTGAGACAAAAGTCAAACTGCGAACACCAAAACTGAAAAGTCACCCACCACAATCAAACAGAAGTTGTCAACGGAGGAAAATAATGAGACTCGGCATTGGAGTAGCCGCTTTTCTTTTGACTCTTTTTTGTTTTGCTCTACCGGCGCAAGCAGCAAATTCTGATGCGCTGAGTCATCTGCTAGAAAGTCGGAGTTGTCTGGGCTGTGACCTGAAAAATGCCGATTTACAAGACGCAGATTTGAGGGCAGTCAACCTTAAGGGAGCCGACCTGAGCGGCGCAAATTTAAGTGGCGCAAACCTGATGGCAGCAAATTTGCAGCAGGCAAATCTAAACAAGGCTAATTTGAGCAATTCCACTATGTTTGGAGTGAATTTATTCAACGCTAATCTGCGTCAGGCAAACATTAAGGGAGTGAGATTTGGTAGCGCCAGATTTTGTCACACGACCCTGCCTGATGGAAAAGTCTTCAACCAGGACTGCTGAGAGGATGCCTGAGCAGTAGCGAATGCCTTCGTAAGGGCAAAGCATTCATAAGACCTTCTGTGTGAAGGGTATGCGGCGGAGCACACTACCCTTCACGCAGAAAAAAGTGATTTACTCAGAAGTCCTATCGTGTCGTACTAGTAGGATGTGTTAGCGCTAGCGAACGCATCAGCTAATGGTTGCCGATCGCCATTCATCTACAACCATGCTTCAAACTGATTGGCGATCGCCCACTCCACCCACTACTCAGGAATGTGCGTTCTGACGGGCAGCGAGTCGGGAATTGAGTCAGGAATATGGCTCAGCGGAGGGGCAGCATCCATAGGTTGGTGCAGTTGAATGAGCTGCGCCAGGGTTCTCTTAAGCTGAGTTCGAGGCACGATCGCATCGACAAAGCCGTGGGCAAGCAGGTATTCGGCCGTTTGGAAGTCATCGGGCAGCTTCTCGCGTAGCGTTTGCTCGATCACTCGTCTGCCTGCAAAGCCAATTGTTGCTTGAGGTTCTGCCAAAATGATATCGCCCAGCATCGCAAAACTGGCTGTCACCCCACCCGTTGTCGGATGAGACAACACCGGAACATAAAGCAGACTAGCTTCCCGATGGCGTTCTAGAGCGGCTGAAATCTTAGCCATTTGCATCAGGCTCAAAAGCCCTTCTTGCATTCGCGCTCCGCCCGAAGCGCAAACAATTACAACCGGAATACGCTCCCAAGTTGCTCGTTCGATCAGGCGGGTGAGTTTCTCGCCTACAACCGATCCCATACTGCCGCCCATAAAGCGAAAATCCATTACGCCTAGCCCGACGGGTAAGCCTTCAAGCTGCCCTAATCCAGTCTGGACGGCATCGGTTAACCCGGTTTTTTCCTGGGTTTCACGAAGGCGATCGCCATAGGGCTTGCGATCGCGAAACTTCAGCGGATCGACCGGAGCCACATTCTCATCCAGCGGTTTCCAGGTGTTGGCATCAATTAACTGCTGCACCCGCTGATCACTAAAAATGCGGATATGGTGATCGCATTCGGGGCAGACCATCTGGTTTGCCCGCAGATCTTTGGTGTAGGTGAGCACACCACAGGCAGGGCACTTACTCCAGAGTCCATCAGCAATTTCCCGTTCTTGCCGTTCTTTGCTGATCGGGCTTGATTTACGACGATTTGCGAACCAGTCGAACAAAGACATTTCTTAAAACCAATTTAATTTAGCTGCTAATAGCAATTGAAGCGTAATAAGGCGAACTTTATTCTAAAACTTCGCTTGATGTAGCCGCATTTTCTTCGACGGGGCTGAGCAAAAGCAGGGCTGTCCATCGATCTTGAGCGAGGACTTGAAGGACGGCCGGAGTACCACAGCCAAAGTGAGGAGCGACTCCCTGGTTTAGCACACGAGCCGGGATCTGATGCGCTTCTAACATTTGCTGCATCAAATCGGCTTCCCAGCGGGTTGCTGTCGTTTTTAGGGTAATCCAAGACATTGGATGATTTTATCAGAGTCGTCGGGAATTGGGAGTTGGGGATTTAGACGACAGGGAAGAAGATTTGGCGGTAGGTGGATAGAATGGTTTCTCCTAAAAAGATGGCGATCAGGGCACCGAGTGCCAGGAATGGGCCGAAGGGCATGGGTTGACGGCGGCTGAGCAAGCCCAGGGCGATCGCCCCTCCCCCTACGAATGCCCCTACCGCACAGGCTAAAAAGCTTGCTAGTAAAAGAAGTTTCCAGCCCAACCAGGCTCCCATCATGGCAGCTAGTTTGGCATCGCCGCCGCCCATCGCCGTCTGACCAAACACCATTGAGCCCACAATTGTGATCAGGTCAAATAGCCACAACCCAATCACGGCTCCCAAAATTCCGGTCATCAGTTGGCGAGAGATGCCCGACAGCGTGGGATCATTCATCCAACCGACTCCCACCTGAAACATTAGCCCGACGATTAAGCCAGATTGCGTCAGTGAGTTAGGCAGCGTCATTGTATCCAGGTCAATCAGAGATAGCGCCAGCAGCCAGCTTAAAAATGCCCAGTAACCAAGAGCAGGCAGGGGCAGATTAAACGTCCAGAACACCCAAACAAACAGCAGCCCAGTTGCCGCTTCAACGAGTGGATAGCGAACTGAGATGCGCGTTTTGCAATAGCGGCAGCGTCCCTGTAGCCATAGCCAGCCCAAAACTGGGACATTATCGTAGTTTTTCAATCGGCGTAGACAGCTTGGGCAGCGAGACGGTGGAAACAGTAGCGATAGCCCAGCCGGAATTCGGTAGATTACAACATTCAGGAAGCTACCGATGCAGGCTCCCAAAATGAATACAACGAGGCTGGTTAACCCTGAGAATAGCCATTCCATGAAGGGGGTTGAGGTTAGGGATAAGGGAGGCGAATAGGTTGAGGAATTGCCAGTGAATCAGGAGGGACTGCCAGTGAATCAGGAGAAATTCGCGGGTAAAGGAAGGGTGGCACTGGCGTAGGTAGAGGTAATGTAGGAAAAAAGGGAAGAGTACCGCGTTCTTGGGCTAATGCTTGGGCTTGTTCGGTCTGCCCTAAGGTGGTGTAGATTCCGATCAAGTCGTCCAGAACAAAACCGTATCCAGCCTGGTCGCCCCTCTCCTGAAGCAAAACTCCCCGCTGTTGATAGGCAGCGATCGCCTCTTCATATCGCCCCAGTGCAGTATAAGACTCTCCCAAGGTAGCTAGAGCATTTGCTTTAGTGAGGCGATCGCCAATTTCCTCAGCTAACGCTAAAGCCTGCTGGACTATCTCAATGGCTTGAGCATATTCTCCTGAACCTGCGTGGATATACCCCAAGCGGCTCAGGCTTTCAGCTTCTCCGTAACGATTGCCCAGTTCTTGATAAAGACTGACCGCTTCTTGAGCGAGCAGCAGAGCAGCTTGAGGAGGAAAATCCGAGATGCTTTCCAGCAGAGCATTACCCTGGACAAGCCCAGCATACTGCTGAGTCAATTGCCTTACCTGCTGAGGCTGTTCCAACCTGTTGTACACATTGATTAACCCCTGTAGCGCCTTTGTCTCCTCATATCGGTCATGAATTGATTGAGAGAGGGTTAGGCTCTGACGATAAAACTCAATAGCCTCCTCATCGCGTTCTAGCTGTGAGTAAAGCGATGCTAATGCATTCAACGTCCCTGCTTCTTGATGGCGATTGACTTCTTCTCGCGCAAGGGTCAAGGTTTGTTGCTCCACCGCGATCGCCTGCTCAGGCTGTTCTAAAACGGTGTAAAGCTGACTCAAGAAGCTTAAGTGATATCGCTCCAGAGCAGGATCGCCCAATGCTTGAGCAACCGATATGGCTTCCTGGGCAGCGGCGATCGCCTGCTCATCTTGGCTTGAATAGTAATAAGCCTGACTCAGCGAACTCAGAGCCTCTGCTTGGCGGGAGCGATCGCCAATTTGTTGATAGAGGGCGATCGCCTGTTGCAGAAGTTGAATTGCCGCTTCGGGCTGTGATTCAGCCTGTCCTCGACCTAGCTGCAACAGCCCATCGGCTTCTGTCGCACGCTCATCTTCTGCCTCAAGCGGATCAATTGCCTGAGCCAAAGCGGGAGCATCTAACGTTGGGAAAATTACTTGGGAAAAGCTAACAGCCAGGAGAGTTGTAACCAGAAGAAAACCGACTTTAGAGAAACGCATTACCATTTCAAGCTCTGAAACAACGCGCTTTAGCAGCTTAAAACTCTATTCAACTTATGACTCTGCGATCAGCGCATCTCTGACTCAATTTGATTGAGCGGCACAAAGCATTCCTGTGGCAGTAGAACGGGCTTCCCGGTAAAAATCAGCTTGCCGCGATGGGTAAAACGGTCGATCGCCACTCCTAGCGGACGCTCTTGCTCCGGGTGAACTTCGTAAAAGGTGCAATAAATCTGTCGGGCTGCTTGCAACAGCGACGGATCAAGCAGCGCTGAAAAATCCATCGGTTCAATTTGATTTGGTGCTTGAGTGCCTGCACCTTGCTTAACCACACTTTGCGTGACAAAACTTTGCTGTGATGTGTACACCACCCACCTACCCTCACTTTCGTTAGCTAGACTCTAGTTGATTTGCACCCTTACAGCAAGAGTTCTGTAAACTCTTGCTGTAAAGGTATTCGATTAGGATTTAACCCAATGCCTTGACGATCGCTTCTCCCATTGCTCGACAGCCAAGCAGGTTCATTCCCGCTGACATGATATCGCCCGTGCGATCGCCCTGATCTAATACTTTCAACACTGCCTGCTCGATTCGATTCGCGGCTTCCGGTTCATTCAAGCCATAGCGCAACATCATCGCAGCGCTGAGCACCTGGGCGATCGGGTTTGCCTTATCCTGTCCAGCAATATCCGGCGCGGAACCGTGAACAGGCTCAAAGACCCCAGGTCCAGACGCTCCCAAACTAGCTGACGGTAGCATCCCAATACTTCCAGTTAGCATTGCCGCCGCATCTGAGAGAATATCGCCAAACAGATTGCCTGTGACAATCGTGTCGAACTGTTTGGGGTAGCGCAAAAGCTGCATGGCGGCATTGTCTACATATAAATGAGATAGCTCTACGTCGGGGTATTCCTGGGAAAGTTGAGTGATGCGATCGCGCCACAGTTGAGACACTTCCAGCACATTTGACTTGTCGACAGAGCAAAGCCTTTTGCTGCGCTTGCGAGCCGTTTCAAATGCCACCCGTCCAATTCGGTCAATCTCCGATTCAGAATAGACCATCGTATTCACGCCGCGCTTTTCGCCCGTTTCGGTAGCAAAAATTCCCCTCGGTTGCCCAAAGTAAATTCCACCCGTTAGCTCTCGCACAACCATGATGTCCACGCCTTCGACCACTTCGCGTTTTAGAGTCGAAGCATCAACCAACTGCGGCAAAATTTGAGCCGGACGCAAGTTTGCGAACAGTCCTAGTCCCGCCCGTAAACCCAACAGCCCACGTTCGGGGCGCTGATCGTTGGGTAAGGAATCCCATTTGGTGCCGCCGATCGCCGCTAGCAGAACGGCATCACTGTCGCGACAAGTTTCTAGCGTCTCGGGAGGCAGAGGGTTACCCGTTGCGTCGATCGCCGCTCCGCCCATTAGCGCTTCGCGAAACTCAAACTGAATCTCAAGCTGCTGCCCCACCCGCTTTAGCACGTCTACCGCGACTGCCATAATTTCGGGACCTATGCCATCGCCAGGAAGCAACGTAACGCGGTAGTGTGCCATGAATCGCTCTGAAGGTGAAGTAATTTAGGTGCTGTCGTCAGCGATTCAGTATTCTATCCCAAATTTGGAAGGCAAATTCTTTAGAGGATCTTTGTGTAACGGCAGATTCCCGGAAGGGCTTAGCATTCGGGCAAGAACTCTTGTCTGTTACAAGGTCTGTCTGCCGAATGCTAAGCCCCTGCATGCTTTTGAGCTCAATATCTCTAGCTTAGTCTTAGAAGCGATCGCTCCCACTTAAACTATTTGCTCTAGCCAAGATACCTCCAATTCAACCTCTTCAGGTGCGATCGCTTCAAACACAATCTCATACTGAGCCATCGGCAACAATCGCCGCAACACCTGCAAATAGCCATCCGCATCGCTGCGCCGATGAAAACGAGCCGCCACAAATCGTTGGGAATTGGGCAACAGCCGCACCACACACCAGGGATCGATCGCCACTCTTCGCCCTGAACCCTTTAACCCAGGCTCCGACATTGGTATCATAAGCAAATCCTTTCCCACGTCTGTGGGATACGTTGGATGGCGATCGCTCCCAAGTTTTCCAGGCTAGAAGGGCGATCGCTCTTAGTATGTACATGGAAGGTGGAATTCCACCTTCTCACTCATTAAAGGGTGGAATTCCACCCTTGTCAAGCTCAAGCATGGGTCTAGTCAGGCTAAAAATTCGAGAACTCGCTGCCGAAAAAGGTTGGACGATCAAGGAAGTCGCTAATCGTTCTGGAGTTAACTACAACACTGTGAAAAGCTATGCTCGCCACCCCGGCATGAATATGGTTGACCTTGCTGCTGTGCAAAAAATAGCTCGTGCTTTTGATATCAGCATTGAAGATCTAGTTGAGGTTTTGGAGGAGTAGGGGCGATCGCCCTTTTCTGTCGCTTAACATTTGGGTAGTTCAAGGTGAAAATTCCTGACGATGCCATTATTCCAGATAGCAAATTAATCCAATACCTGCTGATTTATAAAGTAAGAAACGATAAATCTAAATTTTTAGCGCAGGCTGGATTCACTCTGGATAACTCAGATAAGCTGCGGTCAGCTATCCAATCGCTTACTAAATCAGGCGAAGCAATTGAAGATGGAACCAACGAATACGGAATTTTTTACCGAGTTGAGGGAGAGTTGATTGGCGTTAACGGAATAAAACTGCCAGTTGTTATCATTTGGCTACAGCGACAGATCGACAACCAGTTTCAGTTTGTAACCCTTAAACCTCTCAAAAAGATTTCGTCATGACGTTTAAGCTTTATCAGGAAGTGACCCTCACTCGTGATTTGCCGGAGCACCAGCTTAAAGCAGGCGATATCACAACGCTGATTGATTTTGTTCCTCACCCTGAAGGTGGAAAAGAAGGTTGTATATTAGAGGTTTTTAATGCTATTGGGGAATCTATTGCTGTTGTAGTGGTACCGCTCTCCGCAATAGAAGCTTTACGTGCTGATGAAATTTTGACGGTTCGTTCAATGGCACAACCCAGTTAATCTTTTACTTGAGAATTTGATGGTTAGATGGCGATCGCCCCCACCCTTCAGAAGCGATCGCCATCAACACATATTCAACCGATGATTAAGCTCAGAAGGAAATAATTAAATAGCCGTCCTGAAACTTGGCTCCCGTCACTTGCTTACCCCGCAATTCTGGAGGCAGAGAAACGTTACGGCGTTGATCTCCGGCTTCTATGGTGACTTCTGGTCCGTATTGGGTGAGTTTCACCTGCTTTTTGTCAAATCCAGGTAAGAAGAGGGCAACTTTGCGATCGCTAACGTTAACCGCAATCGGTTTAGGTGCTTGGGTCGCGTCAGCAAAATTGGGCAAAGCATCCATTAGCGGTTGCCAGTTGTCGCCTGTCCGAGTTGGAATGGTAGATACAGGCAGTGGCGTAAATTCTTGGCGAATCCGCTCAGATGGAGTGGATTGGTTAAGCAGAACGCCTCCAACCGTCAGCCCCACCTGCTGAGCGCCGCCCCAAAGATAGCGGGCAGTGGCGATCGCCCCCTCATCTTCAGATGTCACTAGATAAGCTGCAACGCGACTTGGATTTGCTACTGCTTCCTTACCCCGATCGAGCAAGTTGTTAACTTGCCCCGCAGGTTGAGCAAACGCATCTCCTCCAGCTGACCAGTTGACGTTGAGAACGGCACCGGCGAGCGGTTGCAGGAAAGGCGATACAGTTTTGCCCAAATCTGAATCGGCAAAGACTTGACGAAAGCGACGAATATACCAGCTTGCAATTTCTGGCATTCCTAGCATTCGGAGGGTTGCTTGATCGCCTGTACCGTCATAGACAATCACATCATATTTGTCACTCGCGTCATATTCTCGAATGGCATTGAGTGCGAGAGCGCTATCCATCCCAGGCAACACCCCTAGCTCCTGCCCAAACACCGCCTTGAAGAAGGGCGTTCTCAAATATTGTGCTTCCTGCTGCTTCAGTTCTTCCCAGCTGCGCTCTAGCATAGTTGTGGCGCGAAACTGAACCGCCTGCAAATTGCTAGACAACTCCTGCGGATCAGCGGTTAGCGGTTTACCCACCAAAAGACCAAATGCAGGGCTAGAATCTTGCCCTGCTAACAAAACTCGCTTGCCTTGCTGGGCAAATTGCTTGGCAGCGGCGATCGCCATCGTCGTGCGACCCGTTCCGCCTTTACCGAGAAACGTCAAAATCAAAGCCATCCCAAATTCCTATCCCAGATACCTAATAGTTATTACCTGTGTTCTATCGTACCGATCGGGTCAGGTAGGATGCATATCTAATTAAGTTGAGATCAGTTCAGGCATTGCCTATTTGGGCGACTTTGGGTGAACAGAGCCACACCAAGAATCGCCCAAGCTGTTTGGCTCCTGGCATTATTGAACAGGTTTAATTTCGTCCTCAAAAAACCAGGTGGCAAATTTGTCCTCAAAGCGGACTATCAAGCCAACACCACTACCATCCACCATTTTGTAGCCTTCGATCGCTCCAGTTTGACCGAGCCGATCAATCACTGCTTGCGGGGCGCGATCGCGCAACCGAAACACACGCACTTTCTGACCTATTTCCATCGCCACTCCAACGGGTAAAACCATGAATTAGTGTATCAGTGTCTAGCCCCTTCCCTAATGCTTCCAAACTACTAAAACGACACCGCTCATAATCAACCCAACTCCAACCATGCGGCTGAGCGGCAATACCTCTTTGAAGAAAAGCACTCCAATCAGCACTGAGAAGACATAGCTTAAGGCGACAACAAGTAGGATGAACTCTTGCGGAGCACTCGAAAAAATCCTTAAATTTACAACGGGCTTGCTTTTAGCCTTTAAGTTTACAGCTAGTGTATGAAGCAGTGTGGGCGATGAACGTTAGAATCTGACCACGCTCAAGAAGCTTACTACTCAAGGGTTTTATGGCTAGTGCTGCTCATCTTTACACAAGCGAACAGATTTCAGTTTGGTTACGAGGGCTATTGACGATCGCCTGGGCAGACGGACACTTTGACCAGGAAGAAAAAGACCTGATTGCTAGCCTGACTCAGGATGAACTAGATCCCAAAACGGATCTAGGAGCGTTAGAACCGATCGCCGCTAATGAACTGGCTGCCATTTTAGGGAATGACGCTAAAACAGCAGAAAATTTCCTCCGAACAGCAGTGATGGTCGCGATCGCCGATGGCACCTATTCCAGCCCTGAAGACCAAACCTTGAGGCAGTTCTGCCAAGCTTTAGGGCAACCCACCGCCGTTTTAGAAACCCTCTGCCTGACGCTGCCCGAACGTCAGATAGAAGCACAGGCTAACGCTGCCAAAGCTACAACTGCACCAGGAGGCAGTGAGCAGGCAATCACTCCCTTGCGCCCAGTACGGGAATGGCTCGATCAGCTCGAAATTGCTGACCCCAGAGTGGCCCGCTTCCTGTGCAAGATGATCCCGTCTCAGTGCCCGTTTGAGCGAGACGTGAATGTATTTGGGCACAAAGTCGTTCACATTCCGCCATTGTGCAAGCTCAACCCGCTCTACGAACAGCTTGTCGGACTCCGCTTTCGGGCATTGTCCTATCTAGCAGACGATTGTGGCGAAGATGTCACTCCTTACTATTAGGGATACAACAAAATCTTCAGCGTCTCTGGGGTTGGGGCAACAGCCCGTTCTACCGCAGCGGCCAGATCTTTGAGTGGATAGCGATCGCTTACTAGCGCATCCACATCAATTCGACGGTTAAACACAATATCAGCCGCCAACGCCTGCACCCGATATGAGGAACTGTAGCTCCCCATCAGGTCAATCTCCCGTCGATAAAGCGTGTTGGGATTCAGCGGAATCTCCAGCTCATCAGGAAACTCGGCAAAAAATAGAATCTTGCCACCTTTGCGAGTGCAGTCTAATGCCTGAAAGAAAGCTTTTTCACTGGGGACTGCCAGCAGGGCTGTGTCAACGCCCATTCCCTGAGTTTGCGATTTTATTTTGGCGGCAAGGTTGGGATCACGCGCATCAAAGGCAGCTTCAGCGCCTACGCTCAAGGCTTTTTCGATGCGGCTCGGGAGCAGATCGGTGGCGATCGCCTTCGCCCCAAAATATTTCACCAGCATGATAAACATCAGCCCGATTGGTCCGGCTCCCGTCACCAAAACCGTTTGTCCAGGTGCAATCTGTGCCTTTTTCACCGCTTTCAGACAGCAGTTTGTTGGCTCTACAAAGCTAGCCTGCTCAAAACTGATGTCATCGGGAATGGGGATCAGCCCACCATGCTGCACAATGTGCCCTGGCACTTTAACGTATTCCGCAAAGCCACCTCCACTGGGCGTGAACCCCGCAGTCGTCGTTACATTCTTATAAACGTCACACATCGAAAAATTGTCATTGAGGCAATAGCCACAGTGCATACAGGGAATATGGTGCATCACCACAACCCGCTGCCCAACCTGCCACTCTTTTACCTCAGAGCCAACCGCAGCAATGATCCCTGCCGTTTCATGCCCAAAAATTCGAGGCGGCTCATACAGCGGATAGCGAATCTTTTTAATATCAGACTGACAAAGCCCCACCACACGCACCTGCACCAACACCTCATCCGAGGCAATTTCTGGCGTAGGCACCTCTTCATAACTGAGTTGATTAACCCCTCTAAAAACTTGCGCCTTCATCGTTAGTGCCCTCTGGTTCTGGGATAGACTTTAGCATTGTTGGCAGTCCCTCCCCCCTATGCAAACCCTCACCACAGATATTCTCGTAGTCGGCGGCGGCACGGGTGGAACAGCAGCAGCAATTCAGGCGGCAAGGCGAGGGGCACAAACGATTCTCGTGAGTGAGTTTCCCTGGCTAGGCGGAATGCTGACTTCGGCAGGCGTTTCGGCTCCAGATGGGAATGAGCTGGCGGCATTTCAAACCGGAATTTGGCGTGCATTTTTGCAGAAATTGCAGCGGCAGCCGGAGGGGTTAGACCATGCCTGGGTCAGCTTTTTTACCTACGATCCGCGTGTGGGTGCCGAGATCTTTGCAGACTGGGTGCAGGAGTTGCCCAACCTGCAATGGATTACGGGACGATCGCCCCTAGAAGTCCTCAAGCAAGGCGAGAGCGTCACAGGCGTTCGATTTAGCGATCTGACGGTTCAGGCACAAATAACCTTAGATGGAACGGAGCTAGGCGACCTGTTGCCCCTGGCAGAAGTGCCCCATCGCTGGGGATGGGAATATCAGTCAGAGTGGGGAGAGCCCAGTGCGCCGATCGAGCCTAACGACTTAACCCAGCGGTATCCAGTCCAGGCTCCTACCTGGATTGTGGTTATGCAGGACTTTGGTGAAGGCGCAGACGTACCGCTGATTTCGGCTCCGCCTATCCGTCGGGCAGAGCAATTTGAAGATGCCTGGACAAATTACGGCGCAGACAAATTTTTGAACTACGGGCGCTTACCGGGAAACCGCTTCATGATCAACTGGCCGCAAAACGGCAATGATTATGCAGAAGGCGTTGGACGATTGGTGCAATCTGCCCTGAGCAAACAAGCCTTTTTGTGGGAAGCTCGCTGGCACACTCAACGCTTTGCTCGATTCATTCAAACAAAATTGGGTAGGCGCTATGGACTGGCAGACGATATTTTTCCAAAAGATGGCAAAGAGCTAGCAGGTGGTGCCTTTGCGCTGCATCCTTACTATCGGGAGAGCCGTCGGCTACAGGGCTTAGCAACCGTTATAGAGCAAGACATTTTGCCGCTGCCAGACGGACAGGTTGCGCCACTGCCGATTAATGAGCAGGGGGAAGTGGAGGCGATCGCCCTCGGCAACTATGCCAACGACCACCATTATCCCGGTGTTGAATTTCCGCTGAAACCCAAATCGATCCGCTGGGGTGGACGCTGGACAGGTACGCCTTTCACCATTCCCTACCGCTGTCTAATTCCGGCAACGGCGGATGGACTGCTAGTCTGCGAAAAAAATATTTCTGTGTCTCACATTGCCAATGGAGCAACCCGACTGCAACCCGTTGTCTTGGGGATCGGGCAAGCCGCAGGCATGGCAGCTGCGCTTTGCGTTGAGCAAAACTGTCAGCCCAGAGATTTACCTGTCAAGGCTTTGCAGGAAGCGCTGCTAGATGACCCAACTGCTCCTGCCGGAGTGATCCCGCTGTTTAATCTGCCGCCCAGCTATCCTGAATGGCGCACCTGGCAGCAGCATTACCTTGAGCATCCAGATACTTATCCGGCTGATGGTAACTGTCCTCTGGCAGAGGCTTCAACCCATGCAGCGAGTCTGTCTGGACTAAGTAACTCTTCCCAGGATTTGTCTGGGCAGTTTGAGCGGAAGGATGAGCAAAACTATGCGTTTGTTGCGATCGCCCCTCTTTCTCTCGCGAATCAAACCTTCTCACTGGTCACACTGGAGCCGCAAGTCAATCAACAACTAGCTGCTTATACGAATGGACAATTTATTCGGATTAGAGGAAAAGTGAATCCAGCAGGCAATTGGATTTTAGTAGAAGAAAGTGAGGCAATCGCTAAAGGTAGCCCCTAGAGGTAACCTCAGCGACTTTTCCTGATTCACTCTAGAAACTTCCGTATCAAGAACTAGAAACTCTGAGACGGAAACTTCCCATGTCCATCCTCGCCTCTGTTATTTCAGCAAGTCTTCTGCTAGCTGTAGTGGCTGCCAGTTCCAAAGAAGATAACTGCGACTCCTCCCACATTATGCCATCTTTGGCTGCTCTAGAGAATCAATCTGTTACATCTGAGCGTCCTCAAGTCCAACTCTTTCATCGGGGCAGCGGACGCAGAGACACAGCTCAATGCGCTTAACACATGCTAACCAATTGTCAGTCAGCCTAGCATTTGTCCAAAAACTTCCTAAATAGTTCGTCGTTCTCCCTTAATCTAGGAATAAGTTTTGTCAGAGATGCGGAATTTATTGACGCAATTAATTTCTCTCTGTGAGATATTTGTCTCTGCCAAAACAACTCAGTTGAAATACCGTGAAAAGGGATACATCAATGTCTGCCAGGTCAGGGTCAAAAATTCTATCCTGTTAGAGAGCGACCTTAAACTGCCTTTCATTTACGCTAAGGGTGCCAGAGCAACTGATCTGCTGTAGATCCATCTTGCCTTAAATGCGAATTGGTTTTCTGCCCATTTCTGAGCAAAAAAAGCCAATTTAAGTGAGTAAGATCAGTGCCTAACGTTATCGGGATGATTTAAGCTAAGGATGCTTTGACGGTTAATCTGCCTAGCTACAGAGGCAGAAGTTAGCTTAAGTCAATCAATTCATTGTCCACACACTGCGCGATCGCCTTTAAGATGAGCAACGACATAGATCTGATCAAACGCCTCAGCCCTAGCGCCATGGATCAGATCATGCTTTACCTGGCATTTAGTGCCATGCGAACCAGTGGACATCGACATGGTGCTTTCCTGGACGCAGCCGCAACTGCCGCTAAGTGCGCTATCTACATGACCTATCTAGAGCAGGGGCAAAACCTGCGGATGACCGGTCATCTTCATCACATTGAGCCAAAACGGGTCAAGGTGATTGTTGAAGAAGTGCGGCAAGCATTGACCGAGGGCAAACTACTAAAAATGCTTGGCTCCCAAGAGCCACGCTACTTGATTCAACTGCCTTACGTTTGGCTAGAGCAATACCCCTGGCAGCCCGGACGGGCTAGAATCCCAGGAACTAGCCTCACGTCGGACGAAAAGCGTCAGATTGAAGAGAAACTACCAGACAATCTGCCTGACGCACAGTTGATTAACTCTTTCCAGTTCATGGACATCATCGAGTTTCTGCACACACGATCGCAAGAAGATGTGCCAGCAGACCGCGCGATGCCCTTGAGTGAAGCGTTGGCAGAGCACATCAAGCGACGGCTAATTTACTCTGGTACCGTCACTCGGATTGACTCACCCTGGGGAATGCCCTTCTACGCGCTGACCCGTTCCTCTTACTCTCCAGCAGATGAAGAAGAACGCACCTACATCATGGTGGAAGACACAGCCCGTTATTTCCGATTGATGAAGGACTGGGCAGATCGCCAGCCCAAGGTCGTGCGAATTTTAGAGGAATTAGACATTCCGCCTGAGCGCATCGACCAGGCACTCGAAGAATTAGATGAAGTGATTCGAGCCTGGGCAGACCGCTATCACCAGGCTGGTGGACACCCATTCATTCTGCAAATGGTGACGGGCCCGAAGGGAGAATAGAAACTCTCTAATCTACAACTCTCAAGTCCGAAGGTTGAAACGCTGGCTTGAAAGCTCAACCTTCAGGAAAGAAAAACACCTCTAAACATTCATGTGGAGCAGACCTCTTGTCTGCTCCACATTGACGTAGAAGCTTGGTTGAATCTAAAAAACTCGGTTGTCCGTACTCCATCCCTCTAGTACATCAGGAACGGGAGCGGAGCTCAGGATAGCCATCATTGAGAACAGCACTCAAATCGACCGTCCAAATTGAATCATCAAATTGTGCCTGAGACTCTAGAAACTGATCGTGCAAGTAGGCATGCTGAGCCATCTGGGACATATAACCCACGTAGTGACCCATCAAGAAATAGACAGCCATCATCGCAGCAGCAGCAGCAGAGACCAGAAAGCCAGCAAGCATCAAAGAAAACTCGCGGCTTTCGACTGCCTCTTGCATTAGATGCAAGGCCCAGGCGACTAGACCAATGACAACAATCAGAATAAAGAACATCTAAAGAACGTAAAGTGTAACGAAATGTAATACTTTACGTATTGTAACAGCTTCTCATGGAAGTGTCCTCCTTTTGACGGAAGACTTGTTAAGAAGCCGGTTCTGAAAATGCAGAACTTATGTTAGGCGGACAGGAACTTGATTAGCTTGCAGATGATGCTTAATCTCAGCGACGGTAAGCTGTCCATAGTGCAACAGTGAGGCTAGCAAAGCGGCTTCAGCTTTTCCTTCGGTGAGGGCGGCGTGAATGTGTTCGCAGTTGCCCGCTCCCCCTGACGCGATTACGGGAATTTGAACTTGGTTGGCGATCGCCTTGGTCAACTCCAAATCATAGCCAGCCTGCGTTCCGTCTGCGTCCATGCTGGTTACCAGCAGTTCTCCAGCACCCCGACGCGCGACCTCAGCAGCCCAAGCGATCGCATCCAATCCTGTATTTTCTCGCCCACCCCGGACAAACACATCCCAACCCGGATTAGCAGGATCGGTGCGACGACGGGCATCGATCGCCACCACAATGCATTGGTCGCCAAAGCGATCGCTGGCTCGGTCAATCAGCTCTGGGTCACGCACTGCCGCCGAATTAATGCTGACTTTGTCGGCTCCGGCTCTTAACAATTTTTTAATTGTTTCTAAGGATTGAACGCCACCCCCCACCGTCAGCGGAATAAAAACCTGTTCCGCAGTTCGGTAAACCACGTCATAGATGATGTCGCGATCCTCGTGGGTTGCAGTGATATCGAGAAACACTAGTTCATCTGCCCCCGCCTGGTTGTATGCCTGAGCTAGCTCCACTGGATCGCCTGCATCGCGCAAATCGACAAAATTAACGCCTTTAACTACCCGTCCGGCTTTGACATCCAAACAGGGCAAAATTCGCTTGGCTAGCATTCTTCTTCCTTAAGCAACAAATCAACAATCATCTTCTCAAATCAAAAGGGTTTCTGCATAAACCACTTCTTGAAGTGCAGCAGGTCTCAGTTACGCCAAAATCAACAAAATTGCTGAAGCACCTCAGCAGTCCGTTGCCCAGTTTTCTCCCAGCTAAATTGACTAGCTCTAGCTAAACCCGCCGAACGAAGTTGCGATCGCACTCCCGCATCCGAAACGACCGTTTGCATTGCTTCTGTGATTTCAGCCACTTCATAAGGATTCACCAGAATAGCTGCATCGCCTGCCACCTCTGGCAAAGAAGACACATTGGAAGTAATCACAGGTGTCCCGCAAGCCATTGCCTCTAAGACGGGTAGCCCAAATCCTTCCCACAGGCTGGGAAAAACGAGGGCGATCGCCTGATTAATCACCTTGGGCAATTCTGCATAGTCAACGTAGTTCAAAAACTTGACCTGAGCAGAGAGATTTAAGTGGTCGATTTGAGCAATGAGTTGAGGGGTGTAGCGCTTATCAGTTGGTCCTGCTAGCCACAGTTCGTAGTCCTTACAAGTTGGCAAGGCAGCAAATGCAGCAATTAAGCGCTGAAGGTTTTTATAGGAATCGCTGCGACCCAAGTAAAGGAAATAATTGCGGGTGGGTAAATCCAAGAACCGAAAGTGCTCAGCATTGTGGGCAAGGAGGATGGGCGTAATTTTTTTGGCTGGAATTTGAAAGAAGTGAGTTAAATCCTCAGCCGTCGCGACGGAATCACAGATTAAATGCTGTGCCTGCTGTAAAACCTGGGGCACGTAATAACGGTAATAGGGGATCAAGGGAGAAAATCGTTTAGGAAATCGAATCGGAATCAAATCGTGAACTGTGACGACAAAGCGACAGTTCGTAAATAAAGGAGCTTCTGGAATAGGGGAAAAGATCAGGGGCGATCGCCACTCCTGATAAATCTTGGGCAACTGCTGCTGAGTCCAAATTAGTCGCTTGAGATGCCCTCGAAACCCTTGCTCTGCAGTTTGCCCTGCTGGAATTGGATAGCACTCCTGCCCTTCGACTGTTTGAGCCGTAAGGAGTAAAGGATTGAGTGACTTTAAGTGAGACAAAAGGTTTAACGCATAAGTACTCGTACCTGTAGGACGAGACAGCAAAAACGCAAGATTGACTAATAGCTGGTGAGACATTTCTAAGAAATACTACGCCTTTGAAAAGGATCTCTTCGGGTGTTGGGTTTCATACCTCTACCCCAACCTACAACTTAGAGACATTCAGTTAACTGTAGGTTGGGTTTCGCTCTGCTCCACCCAACGCTTTAACCTTGCAGCGCTACTACAATTCAGAAACAGTTCAGTTAGGGAAACCAGGACAGAACTAACTGGATTTGGTATTTTAAAAGATCCGTAAATTAATCCAAAAAGCATTCTTCACTTGATTGAAGTAATTTGCTTGGTTTTCTTTTGCACAGAATAAACGAATATTATTTGGCTTGCCGCTCATATCATGAGGGTCATAATCGACCAATATTTCATCCACCATAAAGAAATCATATTGACGAAAACCAGTCAAAATTAAACTTTGACTAAAGTGCTGGCTAGTTAACATGCTCTATCGTACTGCTCGATGCATCACTAATGAGATAGCTGCAAATGTCTTCCTCCAATCGCCCCATTTCCTCTGGATTTGACCAACTGCATGAACGGGTGCAGCGCTGGATTTGGCAGCAACAGTGGATGGAGTTGCGCGATATTCAGGAACAGGCGATCGCCCCCATTCTCTCAGCCCAACGCGATGTAATTATCTCGGCTGCAACCGCAGGCGGTAAAACAGAAGCGGCATTTCTGCCCATCTTTTCTAAGTTAATGGATGAGACTGGCAGCGGAATTCAGGTTCTCTACATTAGTCCGCTAAAAGCCCTGATCAACGACCAATATCGTCGCCTTTCTGCAATGGGAGAACTGTTGGAGATTCCGATTCACCCCTGGCACGGAGATATTGATGCAGGGCGAAAGCAGCGGGCACTCAAGCATCCATCTGGTGTGGTGCTGATTACACCAGAATCTTTAGAAGCGCTTTTTGTGCGGCGCGGATACGAACTGGCGGGAATCTTTCAGGCACTGCGCTATCTCGTAATTGATGAACTGCACTCTTTTATTGGTGCAGAGCGAGGCAAACAACTGCAAAGCCTGATGCATCGAGTGGAGCAAGTTGCAGGACATGCCGTTCCTCGCATTGGCTTGAGTGCGACGCTAGGCGATATGGGGCTGGCAGCAGAGTTTATCCGTTCTGGTGAAGGTGAGAAGGTCTTGCTGATTCAACCGGAGGACGATGAAGGACAGGAACTCAAGATTCAGGTGCGCGGCTATCGCGAACTTGCCCCCGATCTCTTTGACTTGGAGGATGAGGAAGAAACTGAAGTCGATACAGAAGCAACTAAAACTGCTGAATCCAGAGATAAGTCAGACATTGCAGCCCATTTGTTTAAGGTGTTGCGCGGTACAAACAATCTCATTTTTATTAATCGTCGGGCTGATGTGGAAGCATATGCCGATCGCCTGCGTCGATTATGTGAACAGCAAAAACTCCCCAATGAGTTTTTACCCCATCACGGCAGTCTCTCTAAAGATTTACGGGAAGAGGCAGAGCAAGCGTTGAAGGGCGATCGCCCCACTACCGTTGTTTGCACCACCACGTTGGAAATGGGAATCGACATCGGTTCTATGACCTCGATTGCTCAAGTGGGTGCGCCTTTTTCGGTCACCAGTACTCGTCAGCGGTTGGGGCGATCGGGACGGCGAGAAGGCGATGCGGCAATCATGCGCTTCTACATTTCAGAGCCAGAAGTGACACCTTACACTTCTCCTCAAGACTCACTGCACCCTGAACTGATGCAGGCGATCGCCATTGTCAATCTGCTGCTAGAGCGCTGGTGTGAACCACCTATCGTGAGTAAACTGCATCTCTCAACCCTGATTCAACAGGTTTTATCACTCATTGCTGAAAGAGGAGGTGTGAGAGCAAAACAGGCATGGGAAACACTTTGCCAGAAGGGAGCTTTTACCGCTGTTGATCAGGCTTTATTTATTCAACTGTTGCGCTGTTTGGGAGCGCAAGATCTGATTCAGCAGACTCAGGAAGGGTTACTTCTTCTGGGTTTGAAAGGGGAAAAACTAGTGAATCACTACAGTTTTTTCACTGCCTTTCAAACGCCCGAAGAATACCGCATCGTGACTCACGGTAAAACATTAGGCACCTTGCCCGTTGAATATCCTTTAACTGAAGGACTTTACCTAATTTTTGCTGGACACCGCTGGCGCGTTTTGGCAGTCGATCAGGAACGTCGCATTGTCGATGTAGAACGCGCTGCTGCTGGGCGGGTTCCCAGTTTTAGTGGCAATCGCGGCTGGATTCACAATCGCATTCGAGAGGAGATGTACAGGCTCTATGTTTCCAAAGAAGCGCCTATCTTTTTAGATGCAATCGCCCACGATCTGCTCAGCGAAGCTAGAACTAACTTCCATCGCTTTCACCTTGCGAATACACCTTTGTTATCCAACGGGCAGCAAACACTATTGTTTTGCTGGAAAGGCGACCTGGTGATGAATACAATCCTGGTGCAGCTCCAAGCAAAGGGGTTGCGGGTGGGAAGGGATGCGATCGCCCTCACTATTGAAGAGACAACGCCTGCGAAGGTGTTGAAGGAATTGAGGGCGATCGCCGCTAAACCTCCCGTTAATCCTGTTGCGCTAGCTGCAACTGTGAGAAACAAGATTAACGAGAAATACGACCCGTTTTTAAGTGAAGAACTGCTCTGCCAAAACTATGCATCCAGTTACCTCGACACGCGAGGAGCGTGGGCTACGATTTCGGAGTTGGTTTCAAACTAAGAATTCAGCTAACTTGTAAGGGCTTGGCAGTGCCAAGCCCTTACTTCATACGTTAATTGCCTTAAAGGGAAGGTTGGCGAAGCGATCGCAGGCTTTCCCGAATCAGCGGCAATGCTCCAAGTGCAATCAGCCCAGCGGTAATTAGACTGATTACTTCATCTGCCCAATCCCAATGCAGCAGCCAGATTAATAGTGCTGCTAAAATCACGCCCACCGAACTAACCGTGTCTGCCAATACGTGCAGAAACGCACCTCGGATATTTAAATCAGCGTGGCTGTGGTTGTGCAACAGCGAAGCCGTGACCAGATTGAAGCCCAACCCGACGATCGCCGTCAGCAGCATCATTTCACTAATAATTGCGGGATGCTCACTCTGAAACCGAATGATCGCTTCCCAGGCAACCCAGACTGCCAACACCACCAGCCCAATTCCGTTTGCCAATGCAGCCAGTAGTTCTGCTCGTTGGGAGCCAAGCGTCATTTGCCGACTGGCAGCAAACCGGGCTAACCAGGTTGCCCCCAGAGACAGCGCCATCGCCAGACAGTCCGAGAACATGTGCCCCGAGTCAACCACCAACGCCAAACTGTGGCTCAACCAGCTCATGCCGTATTCTGCCAGGGCAAAGCCACCTGTTAGCAACAGCCCAAGTCCCAACAGCCGCAGTTTGTTGGATGGCGGTTGTGGAGTAGGGTCAGGCAACTTTCCCTGAAGCGGATCACACGTTGTACATTCACACCACTGCATAGCACCAAACCATTAATGATCCTGATCCCGATTGTCCAGACGCGATAAATTGCGTCTCTGTTCATATTTCCTTGAAAGACTTGATTAATCGCGTCTTTGCAGGATTGTGCGTCTTCCTCTGGAAAGACGTGATTCACCCCATCTCTCCAAGATTATGCACCATGAACGCCTTGTTGCCAGCATTGAACACCGCAGCCTGAATCAAGCGCCGCAATCATCTGATCGATAATACGCGCATCCAGGCTGTTTTGTCCTAGATGGGCGTGTTCAAGTTTCTCGATTTCTTCCTGATAGAGATCTCGTGCTATTTGAAGAGATTGCTTGGCATGGGGAACGTCATTCAGCCGAGCGTAGGTGATGCCCAAGTTCAAATGAGCATCTGCGTAGTCAGGCTGAAGGGCGATCGCTTGTTTCAAATTCTCAATCTCTCCCTGGCGATCGCCCCGTCGCCCTAGCGAAATTCCTAAGTCGTAGTAGGTCAGCGCAGTTGGCGCAACGGCAACAGAATGCTGGAGATATTCAATTCCCTCGTCGACACTGCCCAGCGTCACTAAGATGCTGCCTAGCCGATAAGCAGAAGCGGCATGGTCTGGATCTTGGGCAAGCGCTTCGCGATAGTGGGCGATCGCATCTTCTACCTGACTCAGTTGAAACTCAGCTTGTCCCAATTCATAAAGAACAGGAACCGCTTGGGGAGAGGCGATCGCTGCATGCTCCAGGTAATTCAACGCTCCGATTAAGTCACCCTGCTGCCGCAATTGCATTGCCTGATGATAGGTTGCTGGCAATCCATTTCCAACAGGCAGATGGAGCTGCGACAGTGACGGAATTTGCAGAGGCGTAACCCAGATTCCAACACAAATCAGCGTGACCACAACCATCACCGCAGTTGCTACTGTCCCTGCTTTGAATAATGTCGATTTAATTTCGGCGATCGGGGACTCCAGAGCGGGAACGGTAAACGACGAAAAAGCCATTTTCATGAAGATCTCTCCTAACACATCAACTAACACCGACTTAAAAGTAGGTTGGGTGAAGCAAAGCGGAACCCAACACCCACATCGATTCCATTACGCCACCCCATCTTGAGCCTGATTCTGCTTAGCTCATAGGTTAAATGAATTAGCGCAAAGCCCAATGCCCGCATGGGTTGCGCTTCGCTCCACCCATCCTACGTATTCCTTTATTTCACAGTTCAAAGTTGCTCTATGGCTGCTCCGTTTGAACCATTCCCTGCAACTGGGCGATCGGGGTGTAGTTGGTAAAAATCGACTTGGGCACCAGCGCGTGAACGCCCCGGTTGATATCCACCACCTGCGTGATATTCAAATCCATTGCCAGGCTAGACAAAGAATAGGACTGCAACCGAGTCAAACCCGTACTCTTGACCAACAAATCCACCATGTCACGAGTCGCAATCTTCATCGCCTTATCCACATCTGGGTCAAAGCCCATCGTCATGAAGTGAGTTGGCGTTTCAGCGATCGGGCGAATTAAATCCAGGTCTTTGTGGACGACAAACTGCACCGTCACACTTCGCATTGCCGTTTCGGACGCAGTCAAGCCAACTTCACCATTGCCCTGATTGACGTGACCATCTCCGGTTGAGAACAGCGCCCCCGAATTAAACACCGGGACAAACAGAGAAGTGCCAGCCGTCAACTCTTTATTGTCCATGTTGCCGCCCCACAGGTCAGGCGGAACGCTGGAGACGCGGCGCAATCCATCTAATGTGTCAATCCGTTCGGGGCGAATTTCCCAGGCATCGCCTGCTTCTGGATTGCTGGCAGAAAAATCTGGAGGCGGCGCAATGCCCATGATTCCCATGAAAGGTTTAACGGGAAGGGTTACATTCTCAGCAAAACTAGTTGTTTCATTTGCCAAATCCACATAAAGGTGGCTGATGGTACCCTGCGGAAATTCTTCGGGCAATAGCCCCAGGCTGCGATCGCCTGGAAACACGATTTGCCCCGCATAAATTGAAGGCACGACCTCTTTAACTTTGATCTCCAGCACATCGCCCGGTTCAGCCCCTTCCACGTAAACCGGACCGGTGAGGGAGTGGGGTCCGATCAGCTTGCGCTCGTTTGCTAACGCATCAGCGGATGCCACCAATTCCTCAATCGATCGCCCCGGTCGTGCCTCTTCTCCCACGTTGGGGAAAGTGGAGAATGTTACTGTGTCGCCCGATTTCACCCGCAGCACAGGCGGCAAATCGACGCTAAAAAATCCTAAGTGAGTCGTTTCTGGCGTTGCTAACAACACATAAGACGATTCACCGCTGCCATTCGTGGGAACTGGTCCTTGAGCTAGAGATTTGATTCCCCAGGTTCCGACAATCAACAGGGCACTTAGGCAAGCAAAGCCTATTTGTTTAGAACGATTCCACCACCGCTGGCGAGTTCCTTTTCGCTGCACTTTCATCGCAAAGTCCTTTTCAGGGAAACACAGGTAAATCAACACACAAAGGCTGACAGAATGCCAGAATTTGCATCCCAAATTAGACAGCATTGCTGTCCGGGTTAGATCCTTTTGGAGGAGGTTTGAAAAGTAGTAAGTAACCTTTTGTGGAGGTATAGCGTATTCCCTATAGGGCGTAGCATTCGAGCAGAAACTTTTGGGCTGTACTAGATTTTATCTACCGAATGCTGCGACCCTACGTGCGTTTAGGCTATGGACTCGTCTTTTCAAACATTCCTCAAATCAATTGCTTTTAGATATGAGTGAAAAAGAGTCTAAAGATAGATAGCTTGAACATTCATTCAGTGAGCTGAAGCTCAGCTTTTTGAATACTCAAGCTATCGGATGTTAACCCTTTTACAAACCCAATCCATGCAAGATTTGCTATCAAGAAAAATATGAGCTTTTGAACATATATCCTTGAGTAGCAGCAATATTACGGGTACTCAATCGGATGATTCTGTATTTTTAAAAACAAAATCGTTTTTGAGAGGAATACGGGTTCTGGACTTCTCCCAAAAACGATCGCAGGTTAAGAAATTTCTAGTAAACCATATGTCTGTAAGGGCAGGTTTAGCATTAAATCTGTTGCTCAACTGCAAAGATTCTGGCAAAACCTGCCCCTACCCAAGGGTTAAACCTTTTCTTGGCGATCGCCTTATTTGCCTTACCTTCGAGCAAGATCACAAATCCCTAAACGGCTTCCAAATCCACTGTCGCTACTTTCGCTTTACGCACGGGGCGCTTACGTTCGCTCTTGCGGGTGCCGCCTGCCATCTCATACTCAACGCTGTTTTTGCCGTACTTAACGGCAACGCCCAACAGCATGTGCTCAGACAAATTTCGCAGCGATCGCTCTACTTCCTCCACTTTGCTGTGGGCTGCATCAACCGCAGAAAGAGCCATATTGTAAGCTTCTAGCTTGTCTTGCATATCCTGGATTAACTCGCTGAAGGTTTCGATCGTTAACCCGTTACCCAAATCGAGAGAAGAACTAATGGATTTCAGTGCGGCGGCTCGACGTTCGGCTTTATCTAAAACAGTGGAACTGCGCTTTAAGCGTGGCATGATTAACACCCCGAATAGTTGGTTGACATTGCCAAGGTAAGAGAGGCGATCGCCCTTTGACACTGGTGATTTACCCGAAAATTTCTGCTAATTTTGTCTCTCTCGTAGAAAATAACCGTAAAACTGCGGTCGTCACTTTCCTTGATCAAGAACGTAGCCTACTCAAATTCAATAAACGGGTTTGCAAATTCAATAAATGGGTTAGTGAATTCAATAAACGGGTTTGCAAATTCAACGAGTGGGTATAGAAATTTAATGAGCAGATACACGAATTCAATAAATAGGTTTGCAAATTCAATAAATGGGTTAGTGAATTCGATGTATGAGTATAGGAATTCAACGAGCGGGTAGGCAAATTGCTTTTTTATGATTACAAACCGTTACTACTTTTCTAGCATTAGGGATTTGAGGTAACTAGCCTCATCCTAGAGGCGATCGCTTATCCTAGACACAACTTCATTATTTCCTCTACTGGTATGGCTGACCCTTTATCAACTGTTGTTCTAACCGCTGCTGCCAACAAATTAACAACGCTTGTAATTGAAACAGGTTGGAAGGGTGGAAGTGGTCTGTTTGGTTGGATTGGCAAAAATGTAGATGCAGGAATTCGTCAGAAAATTTTTAATGCGTCGCAGAAATATATTGAAAACTACAGAGAGCGGCATTGCTTATTGAAAGTATCAGGGATGCGAAAACCTGTAGATTTAGAAACTGTCTACACTGCCGTTCGCTTCTTGGATGAGAAAGAAATTCGTCAGTTTGCTTCAGTAGAAGCACTAGAAGCTGCGTATCGCGAAAAGCAGCGACGACGTTTTCAACCCGAATCTGAAAACAAGCGTGAAGGAGTAAAAGTTGCTAGCACTGAATCTTGTCTCATGGTGTTGGGTGGGCCGGGTGCAGGTAAGTCTACTTTTTTGCGACGAATGGGTTTAGAAGCATTGAAGGGCAAAGGGAGCGAATTTCAACATCGTTGTATTCCAGTATTTATTGAACTAAAGCGGCTCACCTCCAGTGAAATTGATTTAGAAGAAATCATTGCTGAAGAGTTTCAGACTTGCGGCTTTCCAGATGCAAAAGGATTTACCCGCAAGGCTTTGGATCATGGACGATTGCTGATTCTACTGGACGGGCTAGATGAAGTACCCGTGAACAATTTGAACCAAGCAGTTGCTAAAATTCAAGATTTTGTCGATCGCTATGACCAAAATCGCTACATTGCCTCATGCCGCACTGCTGCATACCACGGTGGGTTTCGCCGCTTTACAGATGTAGCGATGGCAGACTTTGAGGATGACCAGATTCAGCAGTTTATTCAAAACTGGTTTCAAACGGAGGAAGATTGTAAGGCAAAAACATCCGAGAAATGTTGGGAAGCTTTGCAGAAGCCAGAAAATCAGGGTGCTAAAGAGCTAGCCCACACGCCACTTTTGCTAACTTTTCTCTGTCTAGTCTATGACCGCTCTCAGAGTTTCCCCAGTAATCGCAGTGTGCTGTATCGAAAAGCATTGCGAATTTTATTAGAGGAATGGGCCGCAGAGAAACGACTGGAGAACCAACAGAAAATTTATGAAGGATTGAGCATTGAGCTAGAAGAAATCTTGCTCTCCGAAATTGCCTGCCAGGGTTTTGAATCTGATCGCCTATTCTTCTCCCAGCGAGACATTGTTGGCAAAATTAAGACTTTTCTAGCCAGTAACCTGAATGCTCCACAACATCTAGATGGGGAAGCAGTTTTAGACGCGATCGCGGTGCAGCAGGGAATTTTAGTGGAACGGGCAGAAGATGCTTACTCCTTCTCCCACCTAACGCTACAGGAATATCTCACTGCACAATACATTGATGACCATCGAAGAATTGAGCCACTGGTTCAGCAGCACCTCACCGATGAACGTTGGCGAGAAGTCTTTTTACTAGTGGCTGGACTCATGCGAGGCGGAGCAGATGACCTGCTTCTACTGATGGAAAAACAGGCAAAAACTTACGTCAATATACACAAGCTACAAGCTTTACTGAGATGGGCAGAGGGGGTAACGGAAGGTTCTGAAGGAGATTACAAGCCAGCAGCTAAAAGAGCAGTAGCAATCTATCTCGCCCGTGCCCGCGACCTCGCCTGCGACTCCGACCTCTCCCGCGATCCCGCCCGCGACCCCGACCTCCCTCGCGGCCTCGCCTATGCCCTCCCCGGCGACCTCGCCCGCGCCCGCGACCTCGCCCGTGCCCTCCCCGGCGACCTCGCCCGCGCCCGCGACCTCGCCTATGCCCTCCCCCGCGACCTCGCCCGCGCCCTTGAGTTTAAAGAAATAAAAGTCTTTAAGTCCGTCGATTTTACAACTTTGACCAACGAACTAGAAGTGCTTAGGTTAAAAGTTCCAGATAACGATCAGCCCCATAAAGTACGACGAAATTTTACTGACCAAATCTCGCGACTTTGGTTTAGAACACTGCACCTTGATTCAGAAACAACAAAACTCACTCAAGATGAAGTAAAAGCCCTAAATGATTACTTCTATGCCAACGAACTAATAGTGAGGTGTAAAGAGGCAGCAGTGCGGGTGTTACCGGAGATTTGGGCAGGCATTGAGGAAAGAATGATGACGGTGAGGATGAGAGATGAGGGATGAAGAGTGAGGATGAAGGGGGCGAGCGCTTCTCTCAACAAGTTATAGAAAAAAGTATTGGGCGATCGTTAGCTCCTTATTTACCAGAAAACCTTTTCAGCGATCACTTCTCCAAATGAGTCGTAGACAGTATTGGGCAATGTGAAGACGCAATTCATCGCCTCTCTCTATAACTGCATAGGGCGTAGCATTCGGGCACAAGTCTCTAGTTGGTTTCCAGGGTTGATCTGCTGAATGCTGCGCCCCTACAGGGGATACTTGCTACCGCTCAAACATCCTCTATCTCACTGAAGAGAATCAAACCTTACTCTACTACATCCCCGATCGCCACATAGCGCAGCAAAATTCTCAACACTTCACCGTGGTTAAGCGTGATCGTGGTTTCGGCGTTGGGGAGGGCGATCGCCGGACTCCAT
Source organism: Oculatella sp. FACHB-28 (assembly GCF_014696015.1). Classification (NCBI taxonomy): domain Bacteria; kingdom Bacillati; phylum Cyanobacteriota; class Cyanophyceae; order Oculatellales; family Oculatellaceae; genus Oculatella; species Oculatella sp. FACHB-28. Next base: position 50,196 of record NZ_JACJPJ010000060.1, read on the forward strand.
AGACCTGCTTCGGCGTAGTGCAAGTTGTGGAGCTGGTGAATCGTGTGTTGCACCAGCGCGGGTGAGCCAATTAGCAAATGTCGAATTGGTTCGCGACAGGGCTGCCCAGCCGCAGCAGGTTGCAGTCGTGGCGCGACGGATAGGGGAATGGGCTGTAGCGTCCCAGTGAACGCTACTGGCTGGGTAATTAAGTTGGAATGCATAGGGTTTTCCTTGAAATAAACAACGGCAGGAAAACCCAAAAATTCAGCCGCCCCGATGCGTTTCCATTGCAAGCTGGGGCGGCTGAAAATAGGGATAAAATACCTTCAGCCCCCAGACTGCCGTGACAGTCGAAAGGGTTAGCTATCGGAAGTTGTTGACGCAACTTTCGGTAGCGCGACTAAATTTTTGGGTCTGCAACTGATGAGAACTCTCTCTGTCAAAGTCGCATTGCAGAATTAAATCTTATCTCCGGGTATTTAGTCAATCTTCATCGCACAAAAAATGGAAACAATTAAGCTAACCCGTGAAGGTCAAGTGATTATCCCTCAAGCTTGACGAGAGGCTCATTGGTAAGAAGCAAGACAGAAATTGCTGGCGATCGCCAGAGATAGAATTCTCTTAAAGCAAAAAAAAGCTTTTTCAGAAACTACAGAAACCACCTTAGAGGACGTAGCAGTCCACCTCAAATTCAACCAAGTCCTAAAAGCTTAGAAGGTATGAAAATATGACCTGTAAAGCTATTAAAAAGCAATAGAAGGATCACAGCCGAAGTTGAGATCCTTTCTCAAAACTCTTCAAAATCGTTATACAAGATTGAGCTATTTACTAACACGTATTCTCTCGTTTTATCCTCAAGAGATTTTATTCAAAGCAGCTTTAAGAAAATCCAAAGATGCAGAATATGTGTAAAGTTTCGATGAACTTGCTACAAGTTAGGATTGCCAAACCTCGTGATTCTGGCATTTAATGCTCCATAGCCTGTGCATCAGTGCAACTACAGAGAAGACTAAATCACTGAATTAACGATCCAAATACGAAGTAGAAATTGCTCATATTATGGCGATCGCAAATTGTCCTGACGCTTAGGAGTTAAAGCTTTGTTTTGGACTATCAGCCATCTCATTATCTTGAGCAATGATTTGATAAAAGGCGTGTTTTAAGGTCTGCTCATCAACTAATTCATACTTGAAGACATCAAACGAATACCTTTAACTTGATAAAACTGCATCTTTTATTTCAGGGGAGAATTTCTTGCATATTTGATCACACTAGATAGGGGGCAATTTAGTTTGCAAGAGATTTATAGATAAGTCGTGAAATTCGATGATTCTCTTCAACTCAAATTGAGCAGAATTGGCTAGCAAACATGTCACCTTTGCAATCTTCTGTCGTGTCTAATCCTTGTCCTCTGCTTTTTTTAGAGCAAAATCCGTCGCTGTCCGACTCTCTTTGTGCAGACTGCGACTTCAATATTGACCAAGTTGCAACGCTGATTAGACCCGTTTTACAGGCTCAACAACGCTGTCAGCTTTCATCTTGCTACATTCAGGCAGTCGCCATAGGGCGAACATCTTTTCTGATTACCAACTTGATGCAGTCTGAAATTAGCCACAACACGGCGATCGCCTCTAGCTGGCTAATCGGCAGAAGTTTAACCTGTGCGATTACAGTTCAAGATCCCTCTGCGTCTCGCTGTCATGCCGTAATTAGCCACCATCGCAATGAAGGATTTAGCATTACTGATATTGGCAGCAGCAACGGCACCTTGGTCAATCGACGGCGCATTCCGGTGATGGAGCGGCGATCGCTTCAAGACGGTGACCTGATTCAAATTGGTAGCCTGAAGATTGAATTTTTTGTGACAACTCGCAGTCAACCTGCTGTCAATGCTGGTGAAGCAACCTATTATTAAGTGGTATTTTTAGAACACCATAGATATCAGTAGATATCAATTAGATATCAGTCCTACAATTTAGTTGTCATACCGTTTCTACATGAAGCTGCATATTTTGGATCGTGCCCCGCTCCAAAATATGCAGCCTTAAAGGGAACTTAAAGAGAATTGGTATCAGAAATTAGTTGTCAGACGAGCGGGTTGTGAGAGGCGCACCCCCTGAGATGCGCCTCTCACAACCCACTTAGAATTGCTACATATCCAGTTGAGTTTGCAGCGTGGGTAGTGATAGAAAAGTAAGGGCTTGATCAATTAGCAGGCTCCTCAGCCGGATTCACTTTATACCTATGGGCAAACAGCGCGTTCTTTCTGGAATTCAACCCACTGGCGATCTCCATTTGGGGAATTACCTTGGCGCAATTCGCAACTGGGTAGAGATCCAGCGCGACTACGACAGTTTTTTGTTCATGGCTGATCTGCACGCCATGACCGTCCCTCACGATCCGGCAGCTTTAGCTGAAAGCACCTACAAAGTGGCAGCAACCTACTTAGCCTGTGGGATTGACTTGGACTGCGCCACGATTTTTGTGCAGTCACATGTCCCTGCTCACACCGAATTGTCATGGCTGCTGACCTGCATCACGCCGCTCAACTGGCTCTACGACATGGTGCAGTATCGTGAGAAAGCGATCAAACAAGGCGAAAATGTAGGGGCAGGGCTGCTGTGCTATCCGGTACTGCAAGCGGCAGACATTTTGCTCTACGAGCCAGACAAGGTGCCCGTCGGTGAAGACCAAAAGCAACACCTAGAACTAACGCGAGACATTGCGGCGAGACTCAACTATCAGTTTGGTAAGGAAAACCAGCCGATTCTAAAATTGCCCGATCCGATGATTCGTAAGGAAGGGGCACGGGTAATGAGTCTGACAGACGGCACCCGGAAGATGTCAAAGTCTGACCCGTCGGAGCTAAGCCGGATTAACCTGCTAGATTCGCCAGAGGAAATTCAGCACAAAATTAAGCGCTGCAAAACTGACCCCATTCGCGGGCTGACCTTTGATGATCCAGAGCGTCCCGAGTGCAACAATCTACTGACGCTTTACACGATTCTTTCCAACCAAACAAAGGAAGCCGTCGCAGAAGAATGCCGGGAAATGGGCTGGGGGCAGTTCAAACCGCTGTTGACTGAGACAGCGATCGCCGCCCTAAAGCCGATTCAGGACAAATATCATGCAATCATGGCAGATAAGGGGTATCTGGAGTCGGTATTGCGTCAGGGGCGAGAACAGGCAGAGGCGATCGCCAATGTTACCCTGGCAAAAGTCAAGTCTGCTCTAGGCTACTCTACCCCCTTGTAGGCGACCGATTTTAGCGTAAAACTACAAATCTTCGCCTCTCTCCCCTGCTCCCTACCCCTCTGACTGCCGCAATGTCCGATTGCCCACACCCTAACCCCCAATCCTCAACCCCTAGCTCTCGACTTCGCACTGCTGCTCAAGCCAAAGAATTTCTGATTACGGCTGAGGTGATGCCGCCCAAGGGGGGAAATCCGGCACACATGATTGAGATGGCCAAGCTACTACGCGATCGCGTTCATGCCGTCAATATCACCGATGGTAGTCGGGCAGTTTTGCGAATGTCGTCGCTGGCTTCGTCGGTGGTTTTACTCCAGCAGGGGATTGAGCCAGTTTGTCAGATGGCCTGCCGCGATCGCAACTGCATTGCCCTTCAAGCAGATCTGATGGGCGCACAGGCTCTCGGTATTCGCAACGTTTTGGCGCTGACGGGCGACCCGATCAAAGCGGGCGATCACCCCACGGCAAAAGGTGTGTTTGACTTGGAATCGGTGCGTTTGTTGAAGCTGATTGATAAGCTCAACCAGGGATTGGATTTTAATGAGAAACCGCTGCCTGATGGCGCGACGGAGCTGTTTGCAGGAGCGGCGATCGACCCTCAGTGTGGCAGTTGGTCAGGGCTACAGCGGCGGTTTGAGCGCAAGCTAGAGTCAGGGGCACAGTTTTTCCAGAGCCAGTTGATTTCAGATTTCGATCGCCTGGAAAAGTTTATGGATCAGGTTGCAGTGAGCTGCAACAAACCAGTTTTAGCGGGCATTTTCCTGCTGAAATCAGCCAAGAATGCTCGATTTATCAACCGCAACGTACCAGGCGTACAGATTCCCGACGCAGTTATTGATCGATTGGAGCGAGCGACTGATCCGCTGCAAGAAGGTGTGGCGATCGCCGCAGAGCAAGTAAAGCTTGCTCGTCAGCTTTGTCAAGGCGTCCACATGATGGCCGTCAAACGCGAAGATTTGATTCCACAAATTCTAGATCTGGCAGGAATTGCTCCACTAGCGGTGAAAGCGAACGGGTAACAGTGGTCAGCGAGTTGGGCGATCGAGTGCAATCATTCGCTTCAGCAAATCTCCAATCGTCAATGGATGAAAGCCTGCCGCGATTGTTTTGCTTATTGTCCTATGACAGCCACAACGAAGCCAATTAGAGATTTGCCCATTACCCTTAGAAGTTGAGGCGATCTGCTATTGGCTAGAACCGCTTGGATTTCCCTCCGCAAAAGCACTGACTCTTAACTAAGTCTATACATATCGCTGGTAAAACTTGAGTATTTTGGCGGTCTATTATTCCCTCTTCTACAAGCTATCTTCCTATAAAAAGCCATTTTCAGGCCCTCGTGTCTTGAAAGTGATTCATAAAGCGGGCAGCTTCACTTGCCATTAAAATTTGAACTTCAGGTAACGTTATGCGATCGCCCCTTTCCCCCAGTTTCAACCTGATTCTAGAGCAGGTAGACAATGCGATCGCTTTATTTGATTCATCTAGCACGCTAACGCTATTTAACTCAAAGCTGACCCAGCTTTGGAAAATTTCCGATAGCTGGTTGCAAACTCAGCCCCAGTGTCAACAGCTTCTCTCTGAGCTAGCGGTTCAGGGAAACTGGTCTTTAGAAGACTGCCAGCAGTTTGAGCAAGCTGTGCAAGCAACTTCTGAAGTCGTTTTAACCGTTAGACAACAGGACAACAACACCGTTGAGATTCACATTAGCTCTACCACAGATGCAGAAAGGTTGTGCATTTTTCGAGTCTCTGAGGAGCCGCCAGCCCGATTGTCTGAAAGGTTGTGTCTAGATTCATCCGAATCAGTTGATCACAGTTCCACTATTGAAGCAATCCAGATTGAGATTGCCGAAAAGCTAGGATTTGTCCCGCCTTTTTTTTTCCCTGCTCAAAACGATTCCCAGGTTTTGTCAACTCTTTGGCAGCAAACCTTAGTGTTCTACCTGGACAATCCCCTGCCTGTTTTGTTCAAGGAAAAATTGTTTGCTTACCTGTCGCGCTACTGCATCGTGCCCTACTGCATGGTCTGTCACAGTTGCGCCTTGCGACTCTTGGGCTGGCAAGCGCAGCAGATTCTAGAACTGCTAGCCTCTCCAATTCCAACTGAGGCTGAAATCAACCAGCATTTAGAGTTCTTGTTAGCCCAGCCGAAACTGTCAAACTTTCCAGAATCTAATTCTGCTTTGGAGAAGGGTGTGCTCTGGTGTTCGGTCACAATTTTCTTAAAACGGGACCAAGCAGCCCTTTGTTACAGCACATTGCGTCACCTTTTGAGAGCAGGGGACTACCAAAACTTAATTACATTCATTGCGTATGTAAAAACATGTCACCTCTGGATGGAGGCACATCCTGAAGTTAGTTACGAAATGGATAAGCGAGCGCAGGACCATCTCGATGTTTTGTTAACAGAAGCTCCAGGTTTAGGTAATTTTTTCTCAATCTACACCCAACAAATTCAGCAACAGCAACACGATTTAGTTCAATATCCGGCAGCGATCGCCGAACGCAGACAGGCGATCGCCGCTCTGCAACAAAGCGAGGAAAAGTTTCGGAATCTGGTCGAGCAAACCAGCGATTGGGTATGGGAAGTTGACCTCAACCAGTGCTTTGTTTATATCAACCCTAAAGTCAACCAGGTGTTGGGCTACGAGCCAGAAGAACTGCTCGGCAAAACAGCCTTTGATCTGATGCAACCAGATGAAGCGAAACGATTTGCCACTCTGATCAACTTTTACGTTACCAGGCAGGAGCCGTTTACCAACCTGGAGGAGAGGCTCTTACACAGAGCTGGACAATCCGTTGTGTTAGAAACCAGCGGTTCGCCGATCTTTAACGCGCAGGGAAAGTTACAGGGCTATCGGGGAATTAGCCGAGATATCACTGCCCGCAAGCAAGTAGAGCAAGAAATTCGCAAAGCGCTAACCCGAGAACGGGAACTCAACGAACTCAAATCTCGCTTTATTTCCATGACATCTCATGAGTTTCGCACTCCAATGAGTACGATTTTGCTGTCTGCTGAGATGTTAGAAAACTACAGCCAATTCTTAACTGAAGAAAAGAAGCAAAAGCACTTTCGCCGCCTCAAAACGGCGATCGCTCACATTGTTTACCTATTGGATGATGTGTCCCTATTAGGACAAGTCGAGGGTGGAAAAGCCAAGCTAAGTTTAGAGCTGATTCATTTAGAGGAGTTTTGTCGCGACCTGATCGAAGAAGTTCAGGGCAGCATTGGTGCTGGGCGAGCTATTGAGTTCACCTGCCAGGGTTTGCCTGCCTCTATCGGGTTAGACAAAAAGCTGTTTCGCTCAGTCTTAAGCAACCTGCTGTCCAATGCGCTCAAGTACTCCTCGTCAGACAGCACAGTTCAAGTCAGGCTAACTTATCAGGAGACGGAAGTTGTGCTGGAAGTGCAAGATTGGGGCATTGGCATTCCACCAGAAGACCAGCCGCGTCTATTTGAGTCGTTTCATCGCGCCAAAAATGTAACCAACATTCAAGGTACAGGGCTGGGTTTGGCGATCGCCAAGCGCTGCGTTGCTCTACACAACGGTCAAATTGAAGTAGAGAGTACACTAAATGTAGGCACGACCTTTAGGGTCAGACTGCCACTGTAGAAAGCTTTGGTTAAAAAAGCTTTGGTTACATAGTAATGATTGGAACTGGCATGGTTAGCACTGCTCCCCGAACACAGACTCGCGCCTGGGCTAAGGCAATTCCTCAAACGGCTGAAAATGCGATCGCCTCTCCCATTTCAGAATTTCCACTCACTCCTTTGGAAGTGCTATCAGGCAAACTTCCTCCAGGTTTACACGGTTCCCTTTACCGCAACGGCCCAGGTCGCCTAGCAAGAGGGGAATACCAGGCAGGACACTGGTTTGACGGAGATGGTGCAATTCTGGGTATTCACTTTACCCCCACGGGCGCAACGGGAACTTATCGCTTTGTCCAGACCGAAGCTTACAAGGCAGAAGAAAAGGCTGGCAAGTGGCTGTTTGGAGGCTACGGCAGTATGCCATCGGGTGGCTTTTGGCAACGGTTTCTCCGTGACGCAAAGAATGCCGGAAACACGTCTGTGTTGGCTCTCCCCGATAAACTGCTGGCCCTATGGGAAGGCGGCAAACCTCACGCGCTAGATTTGCAAACCCTGGATACCCTTGGAGAAGATGACCTGGGCGAACTGCACCGAGATCTGCGCTACTCCGCTCACCCTAAACGCGATCCGCATACAGGGGAAATTTATAACTTTGGCATCTCCTACGGCAAGACAGGTGTGCTGAACGTCTATCGCAGCAGCACTTCAGGGCAGATTGTGAAGCAAAATGCGATCGCCCTTGAAGGTCTGCCGATGATTCACGATTTTGTCCTGGCAGGTCGCTATCTAGTCTTTTTTGCACCTCCGGTTCACCTTAATCCGTTTCCGGTGTTGCTCAGATTCAAAACCTATAGCGAATCACTCACCTGGCAACCCGAAAAAGGCACTCAGGTTTTGGTGCTTGACCGGGAAAGCCTGGAGGTTGTCAGCCGCAGCGAGGTTGAATCCTGGTATCAGTGGCATTTTGGCAATGGCTACGTCGATGCTGACGGCGCTGTAGTAGTAGATCTGGTGCGTTATCGCGATTTTCAGACTAATCGATACCTTCAAGAAGTCACCACCGGAAAGACGCACACCGCAGCAAAAGGAACCCTGTGGCGGCTACGGCTCAATCCTCAATCTGGGCAATTGCTAGAAACAGTTGAACTGCTGGATCGAGGCTGTGAGTTTCCGGTCGTTCACCCGCAGCAGGTGGGGCAACCGTCGCGCTTCACCTACTTGAACGTGCATCACCCAGGAGTTGATATCAGTCAGGAATTTTTTGGGGCGATCGCCCGCTTTGACCACCAAACAGGCACTTTCACCACAACTCATTTGAAGGAAAACTGTTATCCCTCTGAACCCATTTACGCACCCGATGCAGAAGACCCCACAAAAGGCTGGGTACTGACCGTCGTATTTGATGGCGATCAGGGTTGCAGCGAAGTATGGGTGTTTGATGGCGATCGCCTCGACGACCAGCCTGTCTGCCGTTTAGCGCTACCGAGCGTTATTCCACTTAGCTTTCACGGTACGTGGAAACCAGCTTGATTCAGTATTAATCGTCGGATTGCGATCGCCGAATGCGATCGATCTCCTGCTGCAAATCTTCAATCTCTCGGCGCAGCCTGGTCACTTCATCGGGTGGAGCATCTGCCGGGACATTAACGGCTCCCTGCCTTGTGCGGCGATAGTTTCCACCCCGAATCTGGCGATATTCCTCAGAAGTAGACCACTCCCGCAAATAGTGAACCCGCTCAACAGTGAAGGGATGAGTTAGAAAAATTCCCTGAGACAGGTTGTTATAGAGCAGGAATTTATAGACCTGGTTGAGACTGTCCTGATCAAGTTCCTGGTATCGCTCCGACTGACGGATAAATTCGTCTAGGCTCAACTCATTGGAGTACCGAGTGCTGCCGCCTGCAAGCTGCATCATGTTTTGCATCACCGGAGTCAGATTATCCATGACCAATAGAGCAGCGCGATCGGCAGACAGTTCTGCTTTGCGGAGCCATTCATAAAACGCAAGTAGCAAACCCGTTGTGACCAAACTACTCAACCCAAAGGTTGCTCCTGCCAATCCAAACACTAGGTTGATTGCCCAAAGTGCCATCTGAGTCAGAATTGTATGCCCACATTTAATATGTCCTAACTCGTGGGCAATCACCGATCTCAGTTCTGCCTCATTCAACAAATCCAGCAGAGCAGTGTTCAACACGATGCACGGACGCTCCTGCCCCAGTGCATAAGCATTAATCATCGGAGCCTGCGAAACAAACAGCACTGGCTCTGGATGCACGTCAAGATCGCGCACGCATTCTCGAAAAATGCCGTAAACGGTGGAATATTGGCGCGGCCCTACTTCAATGCTGTTGCCCATCAGGTAAACGTAACGAGGACGTTCGTAGATGAATTCCACAAACTTACGGGCAACAATGTCAAATCCGGGAACGCTTCGCAATGCCTGCTCTGCCTGGTAGTCCAACGGGTGGCGAAAGGCTTCACTGGAGATCCCGGTGTAGGTTGGCATAGGAGGTGTTCCTTAAGTAATTTCCAATATCCAAACTAACCCAATACCTCTTGTTCGGGGAAATGGATCACTTTTTAAAGCGTGAATGGTAGCGCGGCTGAGTCGCGCTACCATTCACGCAGAAGGTCTACGAGTTAGTACTTCTAAATGACAATAGCGGGGGACGCAAGCAAAGGTACGCAAGTGGACCAAACAGCGGTATCAATGCTACAAGCCAAAACAGTTGAGAGTCGCTAGTCAAACCATGCCGTGCCATATCATCACTAAGCAAGGTCGGATATGGAAACAGTAAGCACAGCAAACAAAACGCCAGGGACATGCCGTGAATAAACCGATTGGTGAGAAACTCCTGCACGAAGGCAGACCAGTCCCCGAATACTAAAGCATAAATGAGCAGAACAAGAGTGCTAAATAACAGAATAATTCCAGTTGGTTTAGCATCCAAAAGCTTTAACCAGGCATCCTTTTCACCTGAAAAGCTCTGATTTGGTTCGCGCAGAGCAAGATAGGGAATCAAGGCAATGACTCCCGTTCCCACCGATGCCAGCATGAATGCCCAAGCAGGTAAATTTTGCACCCTACCATCTGCAAAAACCAGACAACTGTAGATCAACAGCCAAATACCAATCAGGCTGAATAGCGACACGATGACCGGATTGATGGTAGGGATTTGCCCTGCAAGTAAGGTCTGAATGGGTTGAAAGGTGTCCGACTGTAGCGGTGGGGCAAACACCAAAACATAAACGATGAAGCTAAGCCATATTAGCCAGAGCAGAAGTTTTCGTCCCATTTTTAAATTCCTTGCGATCGCCCCTCCCATTGTTGAGGCTCGTGTCTATCTCAAACACTTTCGCAAGGTGGATTGCTGGGACTTAAAACGACTAGCTCTGGCTCTACGATTAACGTCTTTTCCTGAAGCAACTGCTCACAGGCTAGGAAGCTAACGCTACCTCAACCATTTGCTGAAGTTCGCCTTTTTGATATAGCTCAATCAAGATGTCCGAGCCACCAACGAACTGACCATTAACGTAAACCTGGGGAATGGTGGGCCAGCTTGAATATTCCTTGATGCCATTGCGAATGTCGTGGTCTGCCAATACATCGACCGTTTCATAGGGAACAGCCAGCATATTTAGGATTTGTACCACGTTGTTAGAAAAGCCGCACTGAGGCATCAGTTTGCTGCCTTTCATGAAAACCATGATCTTGTTCTGGTTTACCAGATTGTCAATGCGCTCTTGCAGTTCTGGAGTCATATTGCTTTAGAGGGATAACTACTTGGTTCTATACTAGCGGGAACTTAATTCTTATCTGCCGCGAATTTACACTGCTTGCCGCGAAGACTCCCAAGTTTGAGGAGTGTAGGTTTTCAGGGACAACGCATGAATCGCCTCAGAAGACATCGCTTGCCGCACAGCGCCATACACAAGCTGATGCTGTTGAACCAGCCCTTTTCCCTCAAATTGGGATGAAATTACCGTAACCTGATAGTGATCGCCGCCACCCGTGAGGTCTTGAACCTGTACCTGAGCATCGGGCAGCCCAGCCTTGATCATTGCTTCAACTTGACTTGGGCTAATCATTCACCCTCCTTACCAACGCGTTAAAAACCAGTCTTAAACAGGAAAATGGAGAATCCCTAAGTTCAATCTAGCGTTTAGTTGTTGACGTTGGGAGTAGGAGTAGCGGAAGTTGGCTCATCTGAGTTTCTGGGATAGGGAGAATCCACAAACCCAAGTTCAAACAGTTGTCGGTAAGCTCTTTGACCTAGCTCACGAGTTGGCTGCTGGCTGCGGATGATTTGTACGAGCAGCGGAACTGCTAGCTCAGGCTGATTTTGAGCGCGGTGAACCAGGGCAAGCTGATAAGTCGCCTGGTCACGCATTTGAGCAGTTTCTAATGCCTGAGTGCGTTGGCTATCAGCAATGCGGTTGTCGATACCGGAAAAGCTAGCGGCTAACTCTTGATAAAAATTAGAAAGCTGATTGAAAACCTGACGGGCTTCTTGAAGCTTGCGAGTAGCGAGAGCATAGTCTTGAGAGGCGATCGCATCATTTGCCTCGGTCATCAAGCGCTGCCCTCCAGCAATGCTGAGCAAGCTACCGTCTTGAGAAAGAGGACGCAATTCTTCTAGATCATCGGGTGAGCTGGGGTCTGATTCAGGAGTTACTCCCTCCTCAATTGCATCAATGGGTTGCTCAACTTCGTCTGGCGAAGAGGTGGATTGTGCCTGTGCTGAAACAGGCAGCAATGTCAAAGCCGCCATAGTGGACAGCGCCAGCAGACAAACAAAGGATGAAGAGCGGGCAGTTCCAGGGAATACCATGAAGCGACTTTGAAATGTTACAAAAAATGTGATGGGCTTAACCTTCGGGTATCTTACCATTGCATCCTTGCTCTTTATTGAGGTCTTTGGAATTGCATGAACTTACTAGCAATTCCATGAGCAAAGCCTACTTAAATTCCGAAGCTTAATCAGGATAAAAAGACCACCACTGGTTAGAATTAGTTCCCTAAATTCTTTCCTCAGAAAAAATTTTCGTCAAGAATTAGCGTAGGGGAGCAACCTGCATAATCTGAATGGGATCTCCGGCTGAAATCAGTTTTTGACCTACAGGCACAACTGCAAGGGCATTGGTCTGAGCCAGATTGATTAAGTTGCCAGAGCTATGACTGCCACCTGCCAGGTGAAATTCATAAGTGCCATTCATTAAATGCAGTTGTCCCCAAATGTAACTTTCACGCTTGCCATCAGATTTGAGTGGGTGGAGCGATCGCCCCTCTACAAACAGAGGTTGCCACCCGTGTGGCTGTCCAGATAGCTTTCGCAATGCAGGCTGCACAAAACGCCAAAAGCTGACCAGAGCTGAAACCGGATTTCCAGGTAAACCAAAGTAGAGAATTGGGAATACGTCGGGTGCAGAGTTTTCGTTTCTCTGGAAAGTTGCCACCGTCAAAGGTTTACCAGGTCTGACCGCAACCGCACGAATATGAATCTGTGCCCCCAAGTCAGCAAGAATGCGATCGACATAGTCATAGTCACCTACAGAAACGCCACCCGAAGACAATACTAGATCTGCGGTAGAGATGGCATGGGCGATCGCCCCTTTCAACTCCTCCGGCTGGTCAGGCACAATTCCCAGCAAAATCGGCTCTGCACCGGACTGAGCAACCAGCGCCGCTAGCGCATACTGATTGGAGTCTACAATCTGTCCGGGATCCAAGGGCTGATCGGGCTCAACCAGTTCACTTCCAGTCGATAAGATTGCTACCCGTGGACGGCGATAAACTTTCACCTGCGTACATTGAGCCGCTGCCAAAACCGCAATTTCTGGAGCAGATAATGTTAAGCCAGTAGGCATCAGCGGAGTTCCCGCTTTGTAGAAAGCTGCTCGATGCCGAACAAATTCCTGGGGTTGAGGCGCAGAAAAGATGGAGAGGCGATCGCCTTCCCGTTTCGTCACCTCCTGAATCACCACCGTGTCTGCCCCGGCTGGCATCATCGATCCCGTCAAGATCCGGGCTGCCTGCCCTACTTGCACCGTTTTCTGAGGCATATAGCCTGCCGGAATTTCTTCAATCACCTGCAACTCAGCAGGCGATTCAGCGCTACAGGTTTTCACATCAGCAAACCGCACTGCATAGCCATCCATCGCGGAATTGTCCCAGTGCGGAAAATCAAGCTGACTTATAACTGCCTCTGCCAAAATTCGTCCCGAAGCTGCCAGCAAATTCACCGTTTCGCTATCCTGCTGGGCATCTAGTGGTTTCACCAGGCTCAAAATAAGGTCTTCTGCTTGTTGCGCGGGCAGCATAATGTTTAATGGATGGTCCTGATTTAATGAGTAGTCCTGAAACAAGTAACTGAAAGGTTGATTCAAATTGTAGGACTACCGCCGTGTAAGATTACCAGCCTGCATTCTGCAATATCCCGCAAAGATGCGCTTTTCCCTGGCAACATCTTTGGCAACACATGATCCATCGCGTTGCAAAAGTCTGATTAAACCTAAAACCCTAGTATTGAAATAGGATTTGCCCCTAGCCCCTAGTCCCCAAACCCTAGCCTCTAGCTCCCAAACCCCAATCTCAATTCTCCCATGCGCCCAGATCCTTCTCCACCTCCTTATCCTAAAGTTCCAATCGAACGAAGAGGAGCCGCTCTATTAATTGACTTATTTGCTGTCGGCATTGTTAGCTCCTTGATTGGGGGCAGTATCACCGCAGTGGCTTTTGTATTTATCGTGGCTTGGCTGGGAATGCGCGTCATTTGGGTGTCTAAAAATCATGGGCAAAGCCTGGGCAGATGGGCACTGGATATGAAAGTGGTGGATGCGCGCGTGGGCGGCACGCCTGGTTTACAGGAACTCTTGAAGCGAGAAGCCCTGGTTGGAGCGGGTGCAATGCTGTTTTATGTAGGCTTAGTCAGTTTGCTCACGTTGGGTTCTGGGGCAGCTTGGGCACTGATACTGTTTCTGCCGCTGCCAGCCGACTGTAGCCTTGCTTTTTCAGACCGGGTCAAACGTCAAGCCTTTCACGACCAAATTAGCCGAACTTTAGTCGTGCAGACGCGACGGGGCTATTCTTTAGACCTAAAAATTAAACGGTTGGTTGCTGAAGCGAAGCGTCGTGTGAAATAATTAGGGTTTGTGCTTAACTCTTTACCGCAAATTTGATTTTGTAGAATTATGGCTAAGGGCGTTCGGATTATCATCACGCTAGAGTGTACGGAATGTCGTACCAACCCTGACAAGCGATCGCCAGGGGTTTCTCGCTATACGACCACCAAAAACCGTCGCAACACGACCGCAAGGATAGAGCTCAACAAGTTCTGCACCCATTGCAACAAACATACTTCCCATAAAGAAATCAAGTAGGTTCAGCCTGACTTGATTTCCAATCTGACTTGCAAAGTTTCAAAGATTTAACTCTCGAACTATGACCTACTATCGTCGTCGTGTTTCACCGATCAAACCGGAAGACCCCATTGACTACAAAGACGTTGACCTGCTGCGCAAGTTTATTACCGAGCGTGGTAAGATTTTGCCCCGTCGCATTACCGGCTTAACCGCAAAGCAGCAGCGCGATTTGACGCAAGCCATTAAGCGGGCACGAATTTTGGCTTTGCTTCCTTTTGTCAACCAAGAAGGTTAAGAGGCTGGGGTGCTGGGGCAGTGCATGGAAACTTAGTTTCACCTGTAGCCGCACCTCTCAACCTCTGACCCATAACATTACCCCCAGGCCTCAATGGAGAAGGGAACACTTGTTGAATTTCGGCTAAATGGCGATCGCCGTCTGGCAGTAGTAGACCGCCCAGAGGGAAAAAAACACTGGGTCGTAGTCGATGAGCGGGGGCAGCCTTACACGCTACATCCTCGTCAGGTTACCTACGTCGTCACGGGGCAAGCCTTTAAGTCAGGAGACATCTCTAGCTTTCGAGCAGAAATTCAGCCGTATCTTGATCCTTCTAGTCTGGAAGTTGCCTGGGAACTGCTTGTGGAGGACAGCGAATTAGCTGACCCCTCTGGCATGGCGTTACTGCTATTTTCTGACCAAAGCCCAGCGCTGTGTTACGCAGCGCACTGTTTGCTGTCGGAAGATAAGATTTATTTCAAACAGAAGTCCGATTCTTATGAACCTCGCTCAAAAGCTCAGGTTGCAGAGCTGAAACACCAGCTAACTGTAGAGGGTCAGCGAATTCAAGAATGGCAAGGCTTCTTGCAGCGAATCAACCAGGCTCTCCAGGGAGAACAGGTAGAATGGCAGAATAGCGATCGCTCTCGTCTCGAAGCCTTGGAAAGGTTTGCTGCCTTTGGGGAAGAAGCCAAGAATCGGACTCCTGCCCTGGAAGTTTTAACCGCTTTTGGACGAGCTGAGACGACTCAAGCCGCCTTTCAGCTATTGGTAGACCTTGGACTCTGGAGTCCTCACGAAAACCTATTTCTGCGGCGGAGTCAAATTCCTACACAGTTCTCCAGCAGGGTACTAGAAATGGCTCAATGCCGCTTAGCCGATCCTCCACTTGACCTTGATCCCGATCGTCTGGACTTGACCCATCTCAAGGTCTACACCATTGACGATGAGAGTACTCGTGAAATTGACGATGGGTTGAGCGTTGAGTTTTTGGAGCTTGGCAAGCAGCGATTGTGGATTCATATTGCTGACCCAACTCGCTGGATTACCCCAGAAGATGAGCTCGACTTAGAAGCTCGTCGGCGTTGCACAACGCTCTACCTGCCGACTGGCATGATTCCAATGTTTCCGCAGGAGCTAGCAACTGGGCCAATGAGCCTCACCCAGGGGCGAATTTGTACGGCACTGAGTTTTGGAGTGGTGCTTGACTCAGATGGGGCGATCGAGGACTACAGCATTCATGCCAGTCAAGTAAAGCCGACCTATCGCCTTACCTACGAAGATGTAGATGAAATTTTAGAACTGGGCGTGCAAGCAGAGCCAGAACTAGAGGCACTAGCCCGATCTGCAAAACGCCGTCAAATTTGGCGGCAGTCCCAGGGGGCAATCACAATTCTCATGCCCGAATCGTCGATTAAAGTGCAGGACGATGAGATCACTATTGATGTCCTGGACAACTCAATCTCTCGTCAGCTTGTCGCAGAGATGATGATTTTGGCGGGTGAGGTTGCAGGTCGTTATGGACGCGAACACGGGCTACCTTTGCCCTACCGGGGGCAAGCTCAGCCAGAACTGCCCTCTGAAGAAGAGCTCCTGCTATTGCCAGCGGGACCGGTTCGATACTGTGCGATACGACGCTGTATGCCGCGCAGCGAAATGAGCATTACGCCGCTGCGTCACGCCAGTCTGGGTTTAGATACCTATACTCAAGTAACCTCTCCCATTCGGCGCTACACCGATCTGCTAGCGCACTTTCAGATCAAAGCTCATTTGCGTGGAGATGCGCTGCCTTTCTCGGCAGAAACGATGAAAGAACTGATGCTGTCCGTGAGTACGGCTGCTTATGAGGCAACGCTGGTTGAACGTCAGACCAATCGCTATTGGGGACTAGAGTATTTACGCCGCCATCCCAACGAAATCTGGCAGGCGTTGATGCTGCGCTGGCTACGAGAACATGAGAACCTTGGGCTAGTCTTGCTTGAAGAACTGGGCTTAGAGCTAGCGATGCGGTTTAACCGCCCGATTGAACCGGGCGATCGCCTGGACGTAAAAGTAACTTATGCGGACCCCCGGCAAGATGTAATTCAATTTGCCGAGTCTACCGAGCGCGAAGCCCAACCTGTAGGAACTTGACTGCTCTAAAGCTGCAATTCTTATAGTTTGAATTAAACAGAAGTAGAGAGGTGATTGGTACATTTCACCTCTACTTTTAGTCAGGGAGTTGCTCTAGACAATAGAGACAATTTCCACTTTTTGAGCTGCTAAGCCTCAACCTGACCCTTGACGCGAAACAGATCTCTACCCTTCTGACTATGTCCACCTATATATAAGAGGCAAGTAGAGCAAAGCTTAAACTCGACATAGTTAATCAATTAGGAGTAAGCCAACAGAGGGGCTGTTGGTCGTCTTTTCGACAGGCCTAACCTAGCCTGTAGCAGTGATGTCGCAGTTTACTGAGGTTGTTGATGGGCGATCGCTACCTTTCTAATCAAAGCTAGCAATCACCTTCTTGGCAAAACTAAACATGCTGAGGGTAAACCGTTTACCGCTAATTCACTATGGCGTAGCTGTACTAGCCAGCTTACTGGCACTACTGTTTCGCCTACTGCTAGAGCCAATCCTACAGGGTGAAGCACCGCTGTTGCTTTTTATCTTGCCAGTCATGGTGAGTGCCTGGTACGGAGGTTTTAAGCCTGGAATATTGGCAACTATTTTGAGTGCCCTGGTAGGGAGCTACTTTTTTATTCCACCCATATTCAGCTTTGTCCCTACCGACTTAGCAGACGCGATTCGATGCAGCATATTTTTGGTCGAAGGGATCTCGATTAGCGCCTTGAATGAGTCTTTGAGGCGCAGTAAGCAGCGATCTGAGGCAACTGCTCTGTCGCTTAAGCGGAGTGAAGAGCAGTCTCGTTTAATTATTGAAGGTGTGCAAGATTATGCCATCTTCATGCTTGATTTAGATGGACGCATTGTCACCTGGAATGACGGAGCTCAGCGAATCACAGGTTATGGAGCGGGTGAAATTTTAGGGCGGCACCTGATAATTCTCTATCCCTTGTCCGCTCAGGCTTCAGAAGCGGCTGATCACTTAAAGCCTCAGCAAGAACTGCAAATTGCCACCACCGAAGGGCGTTTCGTCAGTGAAGACTGGCAGCAGCGCAAAGATGGTTCTTTGTTTTGGGCGAGCATTGTGACAACGGGTTTGCGAGATGAAACCAGAAATCTGCGTGGATTCTCCAGGATCACGCGTGACATCACTGAGCGCAAACAGGCAGAAGAGTCTTTGATTCGTTCTGCTCACCGTCTGGAGGCACTGCATGAAATTGACCGTGCTATTTTAGCTACTGAGTTTGGTGGAGAACCGATTGGTACTGCCCTGGACCGGGTGAGTCAACTAGTGCCTTGTGAGCGGGCGATCGCTACCCTATTTGACTTTGAGACAAACACCGCTCAGATTCTCCAGGAAGCTAGGAGTGAAGGCGAAGCTAACCCTGAAGTTATCCCCCTGGTCTTTTTCCTGCCCGAGCGGCTTTTCCAACAAGACCTACAGCAGAAGGTTGAATACATAACGGCTGCTCAAATCTGTCCAGTTTCCCTCACCCGATCGCTGTCAGCGCAAGGAAGCTGTATTCGAGTGCCCTTAGTGTCTGACGAAATTTTGCTAGGTGAGCTAACGCTGTTTGTGACTGCGACGACAGAGTGGAGCGACGAATATCAGGACATCGTGACTGAAGTGGCAAACCAACTGGCGATTGCCCTCCGTCAGTCTCAACTCAGAAACCAGATTCAGCAAAAAGCTGACGAACTGGAACAGCGTGTGATTGAGCGAACGCTTAAATTGCAAGCAGCCAACCAAGAGTTAGAATCTTTTGCCTATTCCATTTCTCACGATTTGCGGGCACCTCTGCGGGCCATTCAAGGCTTTGCTCAGGCTTTTTTAGAAGACTATGGCGATCGCCTGGACAATTTGGGGCAGGAATATGCCCAACGTATCGTTACGGCCGCCGCCCGCCTCGACACCCTGATCCAAGACTTGTTGAACTATAGCCGCGTTAGCCGCACCGACTTACAGCTTCAACGCATCAACCTAACTGCTGTTGTAGAAGATGTCCTGACACAGTTAGGAGCTAGCTTGCAAGAGCAGCAGGCTCAGGTCATCGTCGAAAAGCCGTTGCTGTCCGTCCTGGGTCATCGTTCTACCCTGGTGCAAATTGTCAGCAACCTCATCAGCAATGCAGCCAAGTTCGTTCCACCTGAAAGAACTCCCCAAATCAAAATCTGGACAGAATTGCGAGAGGATCAGGTGCGCCTTTGGGTTGCCGATAACGGCATTGGCATCGCACCCCAGCACCAAGACCGCATCTTTCAAATCTTCGAACGGCTGCATGGAGTAGAAGTCTATCCTGGTACGGGCATCGGCTTAGCTATTGTGTGCAAAGGTGTAGAACGAATGGGCGGACAGATGGGACTAGAGTCCCAAATCGGAGAAGGCAGCCAATTTTGGATTGAATTACGGAGAGGAACTTGATGATCAACCTGGCGCAATCCGACGTTTTGTTAGTTGAGGATGATCCGAATGACGTTCTGCTGATTCGGCGCGCATTTAGTCGGGCAAAGCTGCTCAACCCACTGCACATCGTGAACGACGGAGACAGCGCAATAGATTACCTTGCGGGTGTGGACCAATATGGCGATCGCGATCGCCATCCATTGCCTGCACTAATCTTGCTCGACCTCAAACTACCTCGGCGCTCAGGCTTAGAAGTACTGGAATGGCTCAAGCAGCAACCCGAACTGCGTCGCTTACCGGTTGTCGTTCTGACTTCTTCTAGAGAAAACATCGACATTAACCGCGCTTACGACTTGAACGCTAACTCCTATTTGGTTAAGCCTGTTGCCCCAGATGCACTGCTCGAAATGGTGAAGATGCTTGACCTCTATTGGCTAACACTCAATGAAAAGCCAAATGTTGAGAACGGCTGAAGCGGCTGTAGAGCAATGATAAAGGGTGGTTGTCCCCCAAGGTTCGTTGAAGAGACGAGCGCCGATGGAACTGCGTCTGCACAAATTTCAAAACTTTTAACCTCTAACCCTTCTCCAATCCTCAATCTCTAACCCTAAAGCCCGTTAAACCTCATTTCAGAGATAGCTTGTGAGTCAACCACTACATATTCTCTTAATTGACGATAATCAAGACGATCGCTTTTTAACCCTGCGTGAACTGAGGCGTAAGTTTTCTGACCTTGAAGTCAGAGAGATTTTAGATGCCAAAGGTTTTGAAGAAGCATTGAATCAGTGGGAATTTGACCTGGTGATTACCGACTACCAGTTGGGTTGGAGTACCGGAATCGAGTTGCTGCACGCTGTTAAAAGCCGATTTCCAGATTGCCCAGTGGTGATGTTTACCAACACCGGCAATGAAGAAATCGCGGTAGAGGCAATGAAGTCGGGGTTAGATGACTACATTGTGAAAGCACCAAACCGCTATATGCGAGTACCTGTTGCAGTGAACATTGCTCTAGAACGGGCTGAATCCCGTCGTGCCAAAATTCGGCTTGAGGCAGAGCGATCGCAGCTTCTAGAGCAAGAACGGACTGCCCGTACTGAGGCTGAAACTGCCAATCGTCTCAAAGATGAGTTTCTAGCAACCCTGTCCCATGAGTTAAGAACGCCGCTAAATGCAATGTTGGGCTGGGTGCAGCTTTTGCGAATGGGCAACATTGATGAAGTTAATCATGCGCGTGCGGTGAAGACGATTGAGCGCAACACTCAAGCCCTGACACGGCTCATCGAAGACTTACTAGATGTTTCGCGCATCATCACAGGTAAGCTGCAACTGCTCATGCAGCCAACCGATTTGGCTACCGTAATTAGAGCCGCGATGAACAGCATTCGTCCAGCGGCAGCGGCAAAGGCGATCGCCCTACAGTTGTGGCTTGATCCCCAAGCTGAACCCGTTGTTGGCGATTCAATGCGGCTTCAGCAAATCATGTGGAACTTGCTTTCTAATGCGGTCAAATTTACGCCCGAAGGAGGGCGAGTCGAAGTGAATTTGACGCGAACCGAAACCATGATGAATGTGGTTGTGCGTGACACCGGGCAGGGCATTAGTCCCGACTTCATTCCTTATGTGTTTGACCGCTTTCGACAAGCCGACAGTTCTATCACTCGACGGCAGAGCGGACTAGGATTGGGGCTAGCGATTGTGCGTCACCTGGTCGAGCTACATGGCGGCACAGTGCAGGTAGAAAGCGCCGGAACTGGACAGGGCAGCACTTTTACAGTTAGCCTGCCCCGAGTGCGGGAGGATACAGTCAGCAGTCCGCTCGCTCAGAACCTCGATACCGGCATCTGTCCTGATCTACCAGGCTCTCGCACGCTCAGCGGAGCGCGTGTCCTAGTCGTGGATGACGAGCCAGATACCTGCGAATTGCTGGCCCTGGTCTTGGGGCAGTGTGAATTAGAAATTAGAACGACGACCTCCCTGTCTGAAGCGATCGAGCTGTTCGGACAGTTTGATCCAGAAGTGTTGATCAGTAATATGATGATGCCGGGCGAAGCAGACTATGCATTGATTCGCTATGTACGAGATTTACCGGCGGCTCAAGGGGGGCAGATTCCGGCGATCGCCCTGACCAGTTACGCCAGACAAGAGAGCAGCGATCGCATCCTTGCTGAAGGCTTTCAAAGCCATTTCTCTAAACCCATTGAGCCCGAAAGACTGCTTCAGACCATCGCCGATCTGCTAGGACACTCCCCTACAGAAGCGTAAAGTCCTGTGGGCGCGATAAGACACCAGTGATTGCGTTTCTACGACGGATACAAACGCCTAGAATAGAGAAGATACCTAGCTAAACTTCAGCAGAATTTACCTATGTCAGTTTTGGCGGCGATCGCAGTTTTGGCGATTTTGATTGTGGTACACGAAACGGGGCACTTCATGGCAGCCCGTCTTCAAGGAATTTACGCTAATCGCTTCTCGATTGGCTTTGGCCCCATTCTTTGGAAATATCAGGGCAGCCAGACCGAGTACGCGATTCGGGCAATTCCCCTGGGCGGTTTTGTAGGTTTCCCGGATGACGACCCCGAAAGTGACATTCCCGAAGATGACCCCAACCTGCTGCACAATCGCCCCATTCTTGACCGTGCCATTGTGATCAGTGCTGGGGTGATTGCCAACTTGGTGTTTGCCTACCTGGTGTTTCTGACTCAGTTTACGACAGTAGGGATTCCAGACGGCATCAATTTTCAGCCTGGTGTACTGGTGCCCCAGGTAATTTCTCAAAGTTCACCCGCTGCCCAAGCTGGAATTCGCTCAGGCGATATTGTTTTAGCTGTAGATGGTGAACCGCTCGGCTCTTCTGAAGCAGCGCTCACCACACTGATGCGAACCATTCAAGATAGCCCTGATGAAGCAATAGATTTGACCGTGCAGCGGGGCGATCGCCAGCTTGACCTCACCGTTGTTCCAGAGCCAGGAGCCGACGGCAAAGCCAAAATTGGCGTACAGCTTTATCCAAACGGCACTCCCGAATACCGCCGTCCAAGAGGAATACTTGAGGTCTTTAGTCTTGCTGCTCAAGAGTTTCAGAGAACCTTCGTCAAAATTGTTGAAGGATTCGTTATGCTCATCACCAACTTCTCTGAAGTTGCAGGACAGGTTGCCGGTCCCGTCAAAATCGTTGAGCAGGGTGCAGGACTTGCCGCTTCCGATAGTGCTAGCCTCTTCCCCTTCACCGCCATCATCAGCATCAACCTGGCCATCATCAACATCCTACCGCTGCCTGCACTGGACGGTGGACAGTTGACCTTCCTACTGATCGAAGGGCTGCGGGGCAAACCCCTACCCAACCGTCTCCAGGAAAACGTGATGCAGACCGGATTAGTACTGCTGCTAGGCTTAGGCATTTTTCTGATTGTCCGGGATACAACCCAGCTAGAGGTGTTTCAAAAGCTGTTTCAGTAGCGTACATAGGCTATGGATTCCTGTGGGATGGGCATCTTGCCCGTCCAGGCAGGAAAAAACAAACCTCTTACAATTCAATTCCCTCTACCCCTTCTCACTTGCTTCTGTGAGTACACCTCGCAAAATTGCAGCTAAACGAAAGCTGACTTTAGAAATTTTGGTGCGTCTGAAACGTCTCTATCCTGACGCAACCTGTTCGCTTGACTACGCAACTCCTGTACAGCTCCTAGTTGCTACGATTCTTTCAGCGCAATGCACCGACGAGCGGGTGAATAAGGTTACGCCAGAGCTATTTCGCCGCTTTCCCGATGCAGTTGCTCTAGCCTCAGCCGAACTCGATGATATCGAAACCCTGATTCGCTCAACCGGCTTTTACCGCAACAAAGCAAAAAATATTCAGGCAGCTTGCCGCATGATTGTTTCGGACTTTGAGGGACAGGTGCCAAAGATGATGGCAGAGTTGCTGAAACTGCCGGGAGTGGCCCGCAAAACGGCTAACGTTGTGCTGGCTCATGCCTATGGCATCAACGCTGGCGTAACAGTAGATACTCACGTCAAGCGGCTGAGTGGACGGCTAGGCTTAACGACCGAAACTGATCCGGTCAAAATTGAGCGGGATCTAATGAAGCTGTTGCCCCAGCCCGACTGGGAAAATTGGTCAATCCGGTTGATCTATCACGGACGAGCGGTGTGCATGGCACGAAACCCGGCTTGCGATCGCTGCTCACTGGCTGACCTTTGCCCCTCCGCCGATCTCTCCAAAATTACTCCTCCCCCCACTAGCATTGCCACCTTCTCGCCCAGTTGAGTCAGACAGGTGCTTGGGGCGCTACTGACTTGTATTTCTGACGAATGTCTGGCAAAGTAGTGACTCTAGTAGCAACAGCTATTACAATTAGCCCTCGTGGAGCAGTCCTGGACTCCAGTCAACCATCAGAGCATTTTGGTTCAGCTTCCCGCTCTATCCCAATAATCTACTCATTTCTATAGACCTGCTCTATGGCTCACGTCACTACCGAACCACCTTTGAATTCGGGCTTTGGCTCCTCTGACTCTCCTAGTGATCCCGTCACGGCTGCATCTCCGTCTCACTCAAATAACACTGCTAAAGTCATCGTTAGCCTACAACGAGTCAACAAGGTCTATCGAAATGGCAGCCGAGCGCTGGTAGACGTGAGTTTGCAAATCCGGCAGGGAGATTTTTTATTCATTACGGGTCCGTCTGGTTCTGGTAAATCAACGTTGCTCAAGCTTTTGTATGGCGAGGAAAAGGTGAACCAGGGCGAGGTTATGGTCAATGACTGTAACCTGTCGCAGCTTAAAGGAAACGATCTGTCGATGCTCAGAAGACGCATCGGAGTTGTTTTTCAAGACTACAAGCTGATCCCACGTCGCACTGTTTCTGAGAATGTTGCCTTTGTCCTTTGGGCGCAGGGCTTTACCCGCAAGGAAATTCATCGTCGCCTGCTGCCCACGCTGAAAATGGTTGGCTTGCAGGATAAGGCAAACTGTTTCCCAGACGAGCTTTCGGGCGGCGAACAGCAGCGCGTCAGCATCGCCAGAGCAATTGTCAGCACTCCGCCAATTTTGCTAGCTGATGAGCCAACTGGAAACCTTGATCCTGACAATTCCTGGCAGGTAATCAAGATTCTCAGAAAGCTAAATGGAATCGGGATTACGGTGGTTGTGACGACTCACGACGAGCATCTCGTGCGGCTATCTAACCATCCGGTTGTGCAAATTCGCAACGGTAGGCTGTATCATCCCCGCCATTAATTCTTCGGTTATTCCTCGCCTTTAGTATTGGCTCGCTTACCAGCCTGCATCAGGCGATCGCGTATTTGAATGAGTTGGCTCTGAGTGCTGATGGGCGCTCGCGGCTGGGGCATTGCGGTATCGGGCCAAGTTGGCAGATCGACGCAAGGGCAAGTTAGCGCAGGCATCCCCATGTTCGGCACCGGGACAGGCATTTCACAACGGGCACAGGGGTCGATCTCCCAAGATGGGCTGAGCAGTTCAGCAATGGTTTGATGCGTTCCTTCCAAATAGCAGTCCTTTGAGTCGGGCGACACAATTTGGTGCCAGCACTCCTCAAATTCGGCGCTGTAGCGATCGCCCCGAATCACTGGCTGAGGCAAAAGTGCTGTTTGCCCATTCTTGACTAACACCTTCTTGCCCAACTGAAACCAATAGGCGAGATATTGTCTGACTTGATCTTGGGATGCCATAGCTTTTAGTCGAACCCGTTACTTAACGCAATTAACCCACCCCTCTACAATCAATGCTACAGGGCAGCAAGGAGCACTATCAATTTAGAATCTGCATCTATTGTTAAGGTTTTGCGGAGTCAGTTTCATCTCCAACAGGGTGGGATCTAGGCAAGGGCGAACCTAACTGGCTCAGGTTTAGCACGTGTCCTGCTGTTACCAGGTAAGTTGAGGTGGCGATCGCCCCAATTTCGCGGGTTAATTTGCCCAGACGATCGCGAAAAGTTCGCCCGATTGGATAGGCAGGTACAACTCCCCAGCCTGTTTCTTCAGAGACAAGAATTACGTCACTTGTTGTGTTGATTAAACTCGTCAACAGTTCCTTTAAAGTTTGCTCCCAGAGAATCTCATCTTGCTCTAACAAATTTGCTAACCAGGTACCTAAAGAATCAATTAGCAAACATTCTGTTGGGGCAGCAGCGCAAATTGCTTTACTTAACTCTATGGGAACGAGTCGGGTCTGCCAGGAGGCAGGACGGCGTTGCTGATGTTGCTCGATTCGGGCTTGCCACTCTGCATCATCTGCAACCTCTTGGGCTGTAGCAACATAAATGACTGATTTGCCTAATTTTTCCGCTAAATGCTCAGCCCATTCACTTTTGCCTGAACGAGCAGGTCCAGTCACCAAAATCAACTGCCTTGGGTTAGATGACACGGTTTGCAACTGATAAGATTGCACTTTACGAAAGTATTTTAACCTGTTGAAACAGGGTATCTATCGGGTATTATCACTGGTGGTAGTTTCACGAGTACTACTTAGAAATACCTCGGTTAGAAAGCCAGTAAAAATTTCAGGTTGCACTAATTTTGTATCTCTACGTTTGATCGCTTGTAGTCTGATTGCTTATAGTTTTTTAATTTCCTAGAGGGAAGTAGCCGATGAGAAAACCAGGTCTGCAACGGATCGAGTCAACCCTGGAGCAACTTCAAACCCAGCGTGTTGCTACCACTGACCAGGCTGGCGATCGCGCATTCTCCTTCAAGCTTTCTGCTGCAACGCCATCCAGCCGTTCAGGGATGACGGCTAAGCAGGTGCGCCCCTTCCCCGCTCAGAAAAGCAGTGCTGAAATTCCCAATCTGCCAAAGTTCAAGTTGCCGAGCTTTAGCAGCCACCGTCATGTCGCCAATCCTGCCTTAGCAATGGGATTGCTCAAAGAACTAGAGGGCACCGTAGAAGGCTGGCAAACAGAACTTCAGCAAATTTTGCTGCAAATTCAGGCACTTTACCTGGAAGGTCCGATTGTAGATGGATGGCTGGAGTCTCATCCCCATGAGTCTCAATCGAATCCCCCAGCTACAGGCACTTCAGCCGTCATTCGTCATGCCGAAGTTGACCGCTTGATGGATTATGTGCAGGAAATTTGTAACGTGCAGCCTGGAACCGAACAGACTGTCACCTGTGAATCTCCACGCACAGGCTATCGGCTATGTGGACTGGGGGAAGACGGACAGTCCTGGTCCCGTCCTTGCCCACCCGAACAGATCGCCCAGGTTAGCTTGGCGATCGCCCGTTACCAAAAACTGCGGCAATTACTGGCACGCAAACAATACCTAGAAGCACGTCTGAGTCAACTTGCCAAAACGCTAATTGCACTGCACGGACACCTACACGACCCTGCTCTCAAAGAGTGAAGTTAGATAAGTTTTGGAATATGAAATCAAAGAGTTGCGCTCCAAAACATACTTAAATCCCAATCTCAGAAATTAGGGCACCCCGCGGCGCGGGGTGCCCTAATTTCTGTAGCCCTAATTTTTGGAATTGGTATAACTCCAGCAAAGCTACTAGGTTACGGACGTAAGAATACCGAGAAATTTATTTTCATTCTCGGCTTCTTCATAGAAAATTGATGAGGCTCTATAGGTTTATGGGCTAAATAAAGAGTAGCTTGGTTGAGCTAGTCCACAGCAGCCTGAGCCGCTGATTTATCAGAACTCAAACCTATGTCTGAGCCGCAGATTTCTGCTATTATCTGCACCCACAACCGCGATGCTTACCTCGGTGCCGCGATCGATAGTTTGCTGGAGCAAGAGTTTGCAGGCGACTTTGAGGTGATCGTGGTCGATAATGCATCGAGCGATCGCACCCGTGAAGTCGTCGAAGCCCGTCTGCCTCACCCTCGTCTTCATTACATTTACGAATCTGTTACGGGCTTGTCGGTTGCCCGCAACACGGGAGCCAAAGCTGCTCACAGCGCCATTCTCACCTATCTAGATGACGATGCCGTTGCTAGTAAAGGTTGGCTGCAAGTGCTGTACAACGCTTACGAAGCCAACGAAAAACTAGCCATTTCAGGCGGCAAAGTAACGCTGCTGTGGCCACCCGGAGTGGAACCTCCCCGCTGGCTTTCTCCCGGTTTGGCAGGTAATTTAGGAGCCTATGACCTGGGAGATGAGGTTGTTTACATCGACAAACCCGGCCTGACTCCCCGAGGCTTAAACTATTCCATTCGCCGCTCGTTCTTAGACCAGATCGGCGGATTTGATGTGAATTTGGGACGAGTCGGCAAGAACCTGCTGTCTAACGAAGAACTGCACGTGACAGAACTGGCTCTGTCAACAGGCTGGCAGGTTGCTTACCTACCCGATGCCCTGGTGGCTCACAATGTCGCTCCAGAACGGCTACAGCGCTCCTGGTTCCTAAACCGGGGCTGGTGGCAAGGGATCAGCGAATGTTACCGAGAACAGCTAGCCGGACGGGCTGGATTGGGACAGTTGAACCGAGGCGGTGAACGTTTCCTGCGCGGACTTGTTCGCTCTGTAAAATACATTGGCGATCCGGCACAGCGGTTTGATAACTTCGTTTATGCTTATGGGCAAATTGGCTATCTAAAATCCGCGATTCAAGGAATGGTGTCTGCCCCTGAATGGTCTAAGCGATCGCAGCAATCCTCCTGACCCGCTGATGACAGCCTGTACAAGTTCCTAGCTCGATCGTCATTCAAGCTTTTGTAACTTTCAGATAAAAATTCCGTCTGGTTATTCGTTTGTCCCGTTTAACTTTCCTTTTTTCCTCTGTTTCAGTTGTTAACCCGCTTTGACTTGAGATGACTATGACCTCTAAACTTCCCGTGTCGGTTCTCATTCCCGCTAAGAATGAGCAAGAAAATTTGCCCGCTTGCCTTGCTAGCGTTGCCCGTGCGGATGAGGTGTTTGTAGTCGATTCCCAAAGTAGCGATCGCTCCGTCGAGATTTCCGAAAACTTGGGAGCTAACGTCGTTCAGTTTCACTTCAACGGTCGCTGGCCTAAAAAGAAAAACTGGTCACTAGAAAATTTGCCCTTCCGCAACGAGTGGGTACTGATCGTCGATTGCGATGAACGGATTACGCCTGAACTGTGGGACGAGATTGCGGAAGCCATCGAAAATCCAGACTTTAACGGCTACTACCTCAACCGTCGCGTCTTCTTCCTAGGCAAATGGATTCGGCATGGCGGCAAATATCCTGACTGGAACCTGCGCCTGTTCCGCCATCAAAAAGGTCGCTACGAAAACCTGGGCACCGAGGAAATCCGCAATACGGGCGACAACGAAGTTCACGAACATGTCGTGTTAGAAGGCAAGGTCGGCTATCTCAAGGAAGATATGCTGCACATCGACTTCCGTGACCTGTTCCACTGGCTAGAGCGCCACAACCGCTACTCCAACTGGGAAGCTAGAGTTTACTACAACCTGCTAACTGGCATGGGTGAAAGCGGCACAATTGGCGCAAACCTGTTTGGGGACTCGGTGCAGCGCAAGCGATTCCTCAAGAAAGTGTGGGTACGCCTGCCATTCAAGCCTCTGCTGCGCTTTGTGTTGTTCTATTTCATCCGCTTGGGCTTCTTAGATGGCAAAGCAGGATACATCTATGGTCGTCTGCTGAGCCAGTATGAGTATCAAATCGGGGTCAAACTGTTTGAACTACGGCAGTTTGGGGGACGGTTGAACACCACCCCTGCACCAACCAGTGCCCCTGAACCTGTTCCTCAACCTGATGCCTGAATTCTTACCCATCCCCGATTTCCTTCAACCCTGGCGATTCTTAAACTCTTCCCAGGATTCTTCCCAGGCTATGACTGCTCCACAACTCAACGCTGATGCGGGCGATCGCCTTCCTGCAACGTCCGCATCAACCCCCAACGCCGAAAATCCAGTTCTCGATGCTGCGCCTCTAGCAGACCTGCGCTTGTATGACCAATCGTGGTTTGACCGGGGGCGACCGGGTTGGTTTATTTTGCTGTGGTGGCTGGTGCAGGCGATCGCCTTCCCGCTTAGCCCTCACCCTTTTAGCGGTATCCGGGTTTGGCTACTGCGACGATTTGGCGCTCAAATTGGCAAAGGCGTTTTGATTCGCCCTACCGCTCGCTTTACCTATCCCTGGAAGGTCAGCATCGGCGACTATAGCTGGATCGGAGACGATGTGGTGCTGTACAGCCTAGACCAGATTGAGATTGGTCAACACTGCGTCATTTCCCAAAAAACGTACCTTTGCACGGGCAGTCATGACATCAGCGACCCGTCCTTCAAGCTAAAAACTGCGCCAATTGCCATTGGAAACGGAGCCTGGGTTGCGTCTGATTGCTTTGTTGCTCCTGGGGTGAAAATTGGTGCAAATGCTGTGATTGGTGCCCGCAGCAGTGTCTTTAGCAACATTCCGGCTCAGCAGGTTTGCCTGGGGACACCCTGCCGTCCTCGTTATCCTCGACAGATGAATTAGACGGTCAATTCAATAAACCCACAAAATCGTCATGTCTGCGTCTGAGGCATGGTTAGCCACAGCGAAAATTAAAGCCTCCAGCAATTTGAACTTGCTGGAGGCTTTAACTTAATTGATTTTGTTTCTGGCAGATGGATTGCCAAAGTTGAATATCAGTCTTTTTCGCGGCTGGTTTTAGGGGCGATCGCCCCACCTCCTAAAATCAACGAGAAGCCACTTGAGGCGTTGATTCCTGCTGAGGGGCAGGTGTTCCTTGCGTTCCCAGTTGAATTAGCTCAACCTTGTAGCCATTCGGGTCTTCCACAAAGGCGATTACAGTAGAGCCGTGCTTCATCGGTCCGGGTTCGCGTACCACCTTACCGCCCAACTGCTTGATATGGTCACAGGTAGCATAGATATCATCCACGCCGATCGCAATATGCCCGTAAGCATCCCCTAAATCGTAGCGGTCAGTGTCCCAGTTATAGGTTAGTTCCAAAACCGTATGATCTGATTCTTCTCCGTAGCCTACAAAGGCCAGCGTAAATTTGCCGCCTGGATATTCCTTCTGCCGCAGTAGCTTCATCCCCAGGACATCACAGTAGAACTTGAGGGACTCTTCCAAATTACCAACCCGCAACATCGTGTGGAGTAATCGCATTGTGTTCTCCCATTTGTTTCTCAGTGTCCCCTTTATTTTGAAGCAGACTTTTGCAATCCGTCATTCGCCATTTGCCCTTCGTCAGCAGTTCACAACCAATGACCAGCAACCCATCAGAAAAATCCCCGAACTGCGCTTCAGGGAACAAGGAACTGCTATAGGATTAAGCCTGTGAGTAATTCCAAGTAGGGGAGAAAGGGATGATTGACATCTCGGATACGACGATTGAAGAAATTCGGGCAAGGGAAATTCTGGATTCGAGAGGTCGTCCAACGGTTGAGGCTGAAGTCTATTTAGCGAGTGGCGCGATGGGACTGGCTCAAGTGCCGAGTGGTGCTTCTACGGGCAGCTTTGAGGCGCATGAACTGCGGGATGGAGATGGCGATCGCTACGACGGCAAAGGCGTACTCAAAGCAGTAGAAAACGTCGAAGAAAAGATCTCCTCTGAGCTATTGGGATTAGATGCCCTTAATCAGTCCCTAATCGATCGCACCATGATTGCTCTGGATGGCTCTGCTAATAAGTCCAACTTAGGCGCAAACGCGATCCTGGCAGTTTCTTTGGCAACGGCAAAAGCAGCCGCGAATGCGCTAGAACTTCCGCTATATCGATATCTGGGCGGACCACTATCTAACCTGCTGCCCGTACCTTTAATGAACGTGATCAATGGCGGTGCCCACGCTGACAACAACGTGGATATCCAGGAATTCATGATTGTGCCAGTGGGAGCCTCATCGTTTCGGGAGGCACTGCGCTGGGGGGCAGAAGTGTTTGCCTGCTTGAGCAAAGTCCTGAAGGGCAAAAAACTATTGACGGGTGTGGGAGACGAAGGCGGCTTTGCGCCTAACCTGGAGTCTAACCAGGCTGCACTTGATTTGCTAATTGCGGCGATCGAACAGGCAGGTTACAAGCCAGGAGAAGAAGTCGCTTTGGCGCTGGATGTTGCTGCGACTGAGCTTTACAAAGATGGACAGTATACTTACGACGGTTCTGTCCATTCTCCGACTGAAATGATTGATTACCTGGAAAACCTGGTCAGCCAATATCCCATTATCTCCATCGAAGACGGGCTACACGAAGACGATTGGGAACATTGGCAACTTCTGACTGAGAGATTGGGAAATACCGTTCAACTGGTTGGGGATGACCTGTTTGTCACGAATCCTGAACGCTTAAAGAAGGGAATTGAGCAAATTTCAGCTAACTCCATTCTGATCAAGCTGAATCAGATTGGCTCTTTAACCGAAACGCTGGACACTATTGATTTGGCAACACGCAATGCCTTCACTTCTGTGATCAGCCACCGTTCTGGCGAAACGGAAGACACCACGATCGCCGATCTTGCAGTTGCGACTCGTGCCGGACAGATCAAAACGGGTTCCCTCTGTCGTAGCGAACGAGTTGCCAAATACAACCGCTTGTTGCGAATCGAGGATGAATTGGGAGAACAAGCGCTGTATGCAGGTGCAGTCGGTTTAGGTCCCATAGGGTAGACGGTTTAAAGCTTTTCTCGTTGCAGGGTACTCTTCTTTAGCCTCGTGGACGGTATAGGAGGCAGAGCCCTGTAACGAGAGAAAGTAACCGGAGAAACCCAAAATCCTTTTGCGGCTACATTTTTCTGGCTTGGGCGTTTAAGCTATAGCAATTTGTGTGCCTGTTGCAGGTTCGAATGGCGTATGATTCTGCACCGTAAACCCATCGACCGTTTCCCCTGGTTTTGGTTTAGTTTGGCTGGGGTATTTTTACTTTCAGTCTTGCTGCGCTTTTGGGGCTTGGGTCGGTTCAACACGCTAGTGTTTGATGAGGTTTATTTTGCTAAGTTTGCCAGCGGTTACTTGAGGGGAATTCCGCTATTTGAAGGACATCCACCCCTGAGTACCTACTTGATTGCGCTGGGCATCTGGATTGCGACTCATACGCCAATCGGAGATGGCAATCTGAGAAATGGGCTAACAGGGCTAGTGCTATCGCCTGTGAGCTACCGTTGGTTCAATGCGCTGGTAGGGTCGCTAATCCCGCTGGTGGTAGCAGCGATCGCCTATCAACTCAACGATCGCCGCAGTTTTGCCCTGATCGCGGGTTTGTTTGCGGCGCTAGACGGTTTGTTTCTAGTCGAGTCTCGCTATGCCCTGATCAACGTTTACCTGGTAATTTTTGGGCTACTGGGGCAGCTATTTTTGCTCATGGCGCTGAAGGTCCAGTCTTACCGACGCTGGCTGAGGTTGGCGATCGCAGGCGCATTTTTTGGAGCCTCGGTTGCCGTTAAGTGGAATGGGTTAGGCTTTTTGCTTGGTGCTTACCTGACCTTGAGTGCAGCCTGGGTGCTTCAGTGGATCAACCAGTTGTTTCCAAAAGCCTTTTCGCCTAAAGCTACCTACCAAACGGCTCTAGAACATTTAACACAGCTAAAACTTTGGCACATTTTGCCGAACCTAACGCTGATTCCCTTCCTGATTTATTACGTCAGTTGGATTCCCTTTATCCGGCTTGATCCCAGCACCAATTTCTGGCAGTGGCAAACTACCATTCTGGAATATCACGGGCGGGTTGGCGGCATGGATGCCCATCCGTACTGTTCGCCCTGGTATACCTGGCCGCTCATGCTACGTCCGGTCGCCTATTTTTACAAAGCTGCTCAAACTGCCAGTGAACCCGTTCTGGTTGTAGGTCCGCCCCTCCCGGACGGGACGGGAACCGTGATTTACGATGTCCACGCCCTTGGAAATCCGATTCTCTGGTGGCTTTCGACAGCCGCACTAGTTTTTCTGATCGGCGTACTAGTTTATCAAGCCTGGAAATGGCTCACTGCTCCTAATTTAAAGCTTCACCCCAGCAATCCTTCTACTCCTCCACCCCTCCCATCCTTCCTTCGCTCTCACCCCTCCCCTGCGCCTTACCTCATTGCCCTTTATTTGCTGCTCAACTACAGTGCGAATTGGCTCCCTTGGGCGAAGGTGACTCGCTGTGTGTTTATCTACCACTACATGGGAGCGTCGGTGTTTGGGCTGCTGGCGATCGCCTATCTCAGCGATCGCTGGCTCTGGCATCCTCAAGCAGGTTTTAGAGCCGCAGGCATTACAGCAATTTTTCTGATTGCGCTGGCGTTTGTATTCTGGTTGCCGCTTTATCTAGGGTTACCGCTTTCAATGGAAGGACTGGAGTTACGTCGCTGGCTTGATTCTTGGATTTAAGGGATTGAAGACTATTGGCGTTGAAACAGGATACGGTAGACTGGCTCTCCTCGCGATAGGGTAGACTGCTCACGCTCAGTCATGACGGGTAGCGGGTTAGTAGGAAGCCACTCGTCATGCTGTGAAGTAAAGGCAGGATGTTCTGAGAAGCGATCGCGCATTTCGATTGCAACTGCCTCAATGTCTGACTGGAGCAGCACTAAGCCGCCGCTGACCAAATTTTTTGCCAATTCTTCTACTACCTCCGGCTGCACCATGCGACGCTTCTGGTGCCGCTTCTTAAACCAGGGATCGGGAAACTGAATCGTGACCCCCTCCAACGTGTTCGACGGCAGCGAATTGAGCAGCAGATGCAAGGAAGTATTCACGTTGCAGAACAAATAGTGCAGGTTCGTAAGACCTAATTCCTCTCGCCGCGAATTGGCATATTCGACCAGCGGTTGTCGAATTTCTAGCCCCAAAAAATTCCAGTCGGGCTGCTGCTGCGCCATGTCTTGCACAAAATAACCCTTGCCACAGCCAATATCTAGATGCAAAGGCTGGGTCGGGTCAGCATAAATCTTTTCCCAGTTAGGCGGGGTAACGGGTTGCTGATACTTATCGCTTAGCGGGTTAACATGTTGGCGCACACGAACGAGGGGCAAGGCAAATACTCCTATGCTGTAAAAGTCTGGCTGATTCCAATAGGTTTAGGTTTAGCCTTATTTGAGGATCAGACGAATTCTGATCGTTATAGATCATAGCCCTGCGGCAAAGATCCTTATCCTAAGAAAGCACGTTTATGCCTAATTTATACCTGACTATAGCTGTCCTAAATCAGTTGTAAGACGAGC
The DNA here is from genome assembly GCF_014696015.1 of Oculatella sp. FACHB-28. Classification (NCBI taxonomy): domain Bacteria; kingdom Bacillati; phylum Cyanobacteriota; class Cyanophyceae; order Oculatellales; family Oculatellaceae; genus Oculatella; species Oculatella sp. FACHB-28. The sequence continues at coordinate 84,255 of NZ_JACJPJ010000060.1, forward strand.
GGGTTGTGAGAGGCGCACCCCGGAGGGGTGCGCCTCTCACAACCCATTAGGATTGCTGTATATAAACGCTATATTCAGCAGGGCAGGAGCGTTTAGTTGAGAAAACCAGCTTAAAACTTTCTCCTAGCAGTTTTGCGGGATGGGGCTGTCTTCATCCTTCATCCCTCATCCTTCAACCAGATTGAGGCAGCTTATGAGTTTAGATTTTCGGTTTGCGATCGCCAGCGACCTTCACATCGCCCTTCCCCACACGATTTGGGATCATCCCACTCGCTTTCATCTAGTTGAAGTGAGCATTCCTGCCCTGGAGGTAGTGCTGGAGCGGTTGGAGCAGCTAAAGCTAGACTTTTTGCTATTGCCGGGAGATCTGACCCAACATGGAGAACCAGAAAATCATAGCTGGCTGGCTGAGCGGTTGGCGAAACTGCCCTACCCAGTCTATGTGATTCCAGGAAATCATGATGTGCCAGAACGGTTCGCCACGGAGCGATCAATTGGGCTGGCTGACTTTCCTTTGTATTACCCAAAATTTGGCTACGATGACCCAACGCGGGTTTACTACAGCTATGAAATTCTGCCAGGAGTTCGGTTGATTGGGCTAAACTCTAACTTTTTTGACTCTGAAGGAAAGCAAATTGGTACGGGCTACCTGGACGATGAACAGTTTGACTGGCTTCAGCAAACTTTGATAGGAACCAAAGGTGAATTAGTCATCGTGATGATTCACCACAACGTCGTAGAACATTTACCAGGACAGTCTAGCGATGCGCTGGGTCGCCGCTACATGCTGAAGAATGCGCCCAGGCTACTGAAATTACTCCGGTCTGCTGGCGTGCAGTTGATTTTTACAGGGCACCTCCATGTGCAGGATATTGCTTGCTCTGAAGGAATCTACGACATCACCACAGGCTCTTTAGTCAGTTATCCCCACCCTTACCGAGTGCTGCATTTCCGACAGGATGAACAGGGCAAACAGCAACTTCAGATTGAGTCCGATCGCGTTGCTGCTGTATCCGGATGGGAAGATTTGCAAAGCTCGTCACGGGAGTGGATGGGCGATCGCTCTCGTTCTTTCATGCTCAAACTCCTCACTCAGCCACCGCTCAGCCTTTCCCTTGCCGAAGCAGAAGCCTTAGTTCCAGGTTTGCGCTACTTCTGGGCTGACATTGCCGATGGAGATGCGCTATTTGACTTCCCTCAGTTCCCAAGTGTGGCTCGTCAATATTTTGAGCGGTTTAGCGCCAGAGATCCCTTGGGCAGTCCAGCTTTAATCGATAACTGCACGACGTTGGTGTTGGGAGGGAAGGACTAGGGCTGGCGGCAAATGCCAAAGACAGAAGTGTACCCGTGTAGGAAAGTCGCGTCCCCGACCGGACCAATTTCGCCACCGCAAAAGAAGCCGCTGACCGGAATATTACGGATATAGCGACCAAACAAGTGAGAGTCAAAGTTGGGCTGTCCGTAGAGTCCTTGTCCTCGTCCAACGCACGAGAAGAGCAGCGCACCTGATGCTTCAGAGTTTGCCTGAGTGTTTTGCTGATAGCGTTCTAGCATCATCTCCAGGTCTTCGGCAGAGGCTTGGGCATCGCGCAGGTGAAACTGAATGCGCTGCCCTGGGCGGACGCGATCGCCAATTGCGATCGCTCCCACCTTCGGGTCAACGCCCAGCAAATTGCGAATCAAAAAATCTCCCTGTTCCAGACGCTGCTTAAATTCGTTGCGGGCAATTCCCACAAATAACGAATGCTGCGCCAATGCTCGGTCTTCATCACTTAGATCTTGAAACAGTGACTGAAGCACCTCTAGCGGAGTCTTAGCCATGCCGCAAGCTAAAGCATCCGCATCAACCTGTTCCTCAATGCTCAGGACAATATTTCGCTCACCCTCAGCGACCCGGTAAGTCTGCCCAATTGGACGGCAGCCCTGAGCCACAATCGTTTCCATCACAATGTCGCCACTCAAGGCTACACCGACCGTTCCCTCGTAAAGTACTTGGTCATTGAAAAACAGCGTGCTGCTGTTGGTAATTGAGCTAACGCTGGCTAAGCCACCTACCTTCGCAGAACCCGGATAGGCATAGTCCAACCCTTGCAGCAGGTCGTTGATCCCTGAAGAGAAAGGGTCCGATAGCAAGACAAACTGAGGTTCATCCTCAGGCGAAATGCCAGTCAGATCGACCCAGGCAGACGGAGGGCTGTCCAGATCAGGCAGTTCATCGGAGGGAATATGAAATGGCTGTACCTTTACGCCAGGCAGATGAGCCAGACTGAGACTCAAGCCAGCTTCCTGCTCAACTTCTTGAGCTTCACCTGACTGATTCATGCCAATCACGCCGCCGCCACTACAGCCAATTAGAACCGGCAGAGAGAGCCGTTCTTGCAGCAAAGGCAGCAGGCGGGAGTATTCACTGGCAAACGCCGAGGAAATGAACACTAACCCTAAATCTGCTGGCGCTTGCAGCGATCGCTGCGCCTGCTCTACTACTTCTCCGACTGCTGCCTCCAAGGACGGGCGGGTTGACAAAGCACTAGCCCATTTCATCTGGTCAGTCATGAGTTCTACCCTTTTGGTAGCGCTACTGTTACCCAACATACATCAATGCTACACAGCAATCCTAAATCATTTGTAGGATTGAGAGCCTTGGAAGCCCCTTCCGAAAGAAGTACACATATCCCTCGTTCTAGGATGCGCTATGGCAATCTCAACTATCTTGCTAAACTGAAGGTAGACGAGTGAGTATGTTTTCCTATAAGCATCTGCATTAGATGGCTATGCCAGTCTTAACAGATGCGACACAGGAAATTCTGACTAGAGATAGCTTGTGCAAGGGAGCAACGAGCCAAACCTTAAAAAATAGGGCTTAATTTGGTTTCGTTCTGCTGACCTCGTGCATTACTGAAGGTAGAAGTTATGTTCTAAGTCATGTTTCTCTGGAAAGTTTAACAAAACAGTTTGTTAAGCTAATCTGTGTTAGGAAAACTCGAAGTTCAACGATAAAACTGATTGAAACCGGAAAGTCTATGAGCGATATTCAAAGCCAGATCGAAAAAGAGCGTGAACAGGCTCGTGCTGCTTGTGAAATAAGTGGTGGTAATTCTCAAGAATGTGCTGCTGCCTGGGATGCAGTCGAAGAGCTACAGGCTGAGGCGTCTCACCAGCGCCAAAAGGGTTCTCAGAAAAACTCCCTGGAGCAGTACTGCGACGCTAACCCTGATGCAGACGAATGTCGTGTATACGACACCTGAGGTTGAACCTAGTTTCAAGATCTGTCTTGAAATTAAGTCCTTAGCCGTACAGTTTCTTAGATCACTTGGATGGGGGTGCAGGCTACTGCATCCCCTTGCTTTTTATAACTGCTAGTGAGTTGTGGCTGGAATTGTGACTATTGGGATGTGATGACATCGATCGCACTTTCTCTACCTAATGCCAACGCGACCCGTAAGTTGGGAAATTTCCTGGGGCGATCGCTACCAGCAGGCACCGTGCTTCTGCTAGAAGGAAATTTGGGCAGCGGCAAAACAACTCTAGTTCAGGGGATCGGTGAGGGACTGGGAATTGTAGAGGCGATCGCCAGTCCCACCTTTACCTTGGTGAATGAATATTTAGAAGGGCGAATTCCGCTCTACCACCTCGACCTCTATCGGTTGGAACCCTCAGAAGTTGCGGCGCTTTATCTGGAATCCTATTGGGATGAGCTAGAAAACCCATTGGGCATCGTCGCGATCGAATGGGCAGAACGTCTAGAACAGCGACCGTCAGATTATTTGCAAATTCGTCTAACCGGTGCAGAAACCTCTGATCGGCAGGTATACCTTAAAGGAATTGGACAACCTCCCATCAGGCTTTCGGAACTGCTGGCAATGTATGAACCGATATAAGAGCAACGAGTTTTTTAACCTATTCCCCCTGCTATCAGGGACGCTGAGTCGCGATCGCCAGCCTCACTCCCTCAATCGCCCGTAGCCGATCCATTACCGCTACGACCTGCCCATGATCGACCGCTGCATCGGCGTTGATCACCACGAGAGGGGGTTGTCCCGATGCTACTAACGTCTGTGTTTGCGTTGCTAGGTCATCCAGCACAACAGGTTGGCGATCGAGAAAAAGCTCCCCCTCCTGGTTAATGGTTACTACAATCTGATTCTGCGGCTGAGCTTCACTAGTAGCGGCTCCAGGTACATTCACAGGTAGCCCTTCAGAGCGGGTCAGAAATAGCGTAGACATAATGAAAAAAGTCAAGATCGCAAAGATCACATCGATCATCGGTACGATGTTAATCTGCGGCGGTATGTCTGGCTCACTGGGTAGGCGCATAAGGCAAACCTCCTCGCTCGTAACGGCGACGGTAAAGTAGCTCTAACTGACCACCATACTCCTGAATTAAAGCCATTTGCCTTAGATATAGTCCGCGAAACATATTGGCAAACAGCAGCGTAAATATTGCCACAACCAAGCCTGAAGCGGTTGAAATTAGCGCTTCGCTGATCCCTGCTGTGACTCCGGTTGTTTGGGCGCTGCTCAGGTCTCCTACGCGCAAAGACGCGAATGAGTTGATTAAACCTAAAATGGTGCCCAGCAACCCCAGCAGGGGGGACACACTAATTACCGTTTCAAAGATTGTGTTAAAGCGCTTTAGCAGCGGCAGTTCTGCCTGTGCAGCACTTTCCAATGCCAGCCTAAACTCCTCTGGAGTCGCTTGCTCTAGCTCCATAGCCGCTATAAAGATTCGGGCCATGGGTAAATCGGCATTTTGTTCTAACTTCTGGAAGGCTGTACGAGCACTACGACGATAAAGCGCTAAAATTTCGCGAATTACCCGATCTTGGCGGCGAGCCACCTGGAACCAGAAGACAACACGCTCTAGAATTAGCGCTGTTGCTAAAATTGATAGTCCTAGTAGGGGCCACATGACGACCCCACCTAGGACAAATAAGTTGCTAATTGACATGCCTTTTTTCAGTCTGATCAAGTTCCTGGAAAGTGGTCAATCTGAGCGTAACCGCTAAAGACCAACTTTTTTCCATGAGTTTCTAGACGATTAACTCGAAGCATTACGCCATCCAAGTCAAATCGATCTAGATCGACCATACTATCCAAAATCTCGGCGAATGCCATAGTCAGAACCTCAGACAGCCCGCGCACGTCCTCAGGTACTTCTTCTGGCTCAAACTGAGGGTTGGCAAAAGAAATTCGGCGGCGTTTTTCAACTGTCAGCGTCGCGGTCATGCTGATGGGCACGTCGCTCCTGTTTGGCAGGTCGGTCTTCGCTGCAATTTGTACCCGGTTGTCAGGCAACAGTTGCACCTTTACTGCTCTAAAAGAAATAGCTTCCCCGCCCGAAAGGTTAGTTAAAGTTTCTGATTCAACGTTTTTGAGACGCTTTTCTACCAGATCAGCCTCAAATGCCCGATTTATTGCTTCTTCCGAAAGAGTGACCTGTGCAACGGCTTGCGTCGGCTGCTTCAGACGGATCTTCCCCCCCATGATCGAGCCAACGTCAATTGAAACAGCATCAGTCTCAAAGGACATTTCCTCGACCTGAAACTGTCTGCGGATTGTCAATCCTCGACCGCTCATCTTAAAGCTGTCAATACTGCCTTGCAGCAGCTTGCTAGAGGGATAGCAGCGAATATCAACTTCAACCGACTCACTTTGGGTGAACAAGTGGCGGATAGACTGACTGGCGACAGTATTGAGCATGCGCTCACCCATGTCTGTGCCAGGACGATTAGTCAAACCAGTAAAACCACCAAACATGCGAATGCGCGTTCACGAGAGTTCTCATCCTTTGTAACAGAATATAAAGAACTCGACAACCGTTGTATAACTTTTATGACGATTAGTTGCACTTATTCCTTGCTTATGAAAATCCTATATGTTCGAAAAGCTACAAGGTTATTCATGCAAGGCGTAATCTCTCAATCCTTGATGAGGCAAGCGTTTTGCCGCTTCAGAAGGCATTTGAACTTTGCTATTTCTAGGCTTTAGTTGCAATCATTCCAGTCTGACGGGCATAGGCAAAAATTCCACCTGCATCAATGACAGGACCGACATCTCCTAACGGTTGAAGACTATATTCCTGGTTGAGCGTGTGGTTGATCAGCCGATTCTGCTCAAAGTCGATTGTGACTTCTTGCCCTGTTTCAAATTGGTCGCAGAGGCGATCGCCCACTTCCCAGGGATACAGTTCACCCGTCGCCGTACAGTTGCGGAAAAAGATGCGGGCGTAGGACTGAGCCACGACTGCCTCTACCCCTGCTGCTCCTAAGGCGATCGGTGCATGTTCACGAGAAGAGCCACAGCCAAAGTTTTCCCCAGCGATGATGATCGGGTATATAGTTTTCATCTCGCCCTCGGCAATAAATTTGCCGTAGCGATCGGGCAAGCCAATCAGCGCATAGCTGCCCAGCTTTTCATACTCATCGGGCTTTGAGGGGACTAGGGTCAGATATTCCGCTGGAATGATTTGGTCGGTATCGATGTTGTCATCTACAACAAAAATCAAACCTCGAATCGTTTTGCCCATGCTGACAGTTTTCCTCTCTGACTTGAGTAGGTAGATCGAAGGAACGTTAGTCTTCCACTTTATCACTGCATTACTGTTGATCACTGCATTGCTGCGGCTTGTCCCATCGAGAACGTGAAGGAGTTGGGAAAGGCAAATAGGGTGCTTATAAGGCAAAAGTTGTCAGCTCTAACAAAAAAATCGGCAGAAATCCTGCTCAACACAGGTCAATCTGCATTCGCTGCTGTTCAAGAATTGCTCAACACACTAAGCTATGAAAAGGGCAATCCTGGCGATCGCCCTCTTCTGCATCAGTTGCAGCTTTTGCAATTTTGAACCCTGAATCTGGACGCTGAGTGTGCCCAAAGCTGGCATTATTTACAACGATATCAAGCCCGTTGCCTGTCGCGTTGCCGAGGAGTTAAGAGCCAAGCTGGTAACGTGCGGCTGGGATGTTTACCTGACAACGGGTGCTGGCGGCATCTTGGGCTACTCTAGCCCTGATCGTCCCATCTGCCACACCCCGATTGATCAGCTTGTTCCGCCTGGGTTTGACCAGGAAATGGCTTTCGCGATCGTTTTGGGAGGCGATGGCACGGTTTTGTCGGCCTTTCGTCAGGTTGCTCCCAGTCGTATTCCCCTACTAACCGTAAATACGGGGCACATGGGCTTTTTGACTGAGGTTTACATCAGCCAATTGCCTCAGGCGATCGAGGCTTTGATCGAGGGAAACTACGAAGTCGAAGAGCGAGCCATGCTTGCTGTGCAGGTGTTCCAGGGCCGGGATGGACTGACCTGGGAAGCGCTTTGTCTGAACGAAATGGTGATCCACCGGGAACCCCTGACCAGCATGTGCCATTTTGAGATTGAGATTGGCAAACACGCCCCAATTGACATTGCCGCAGATGGGGTGATGATTTCGACGCCAACAGGCTCTACCGCTTATTCACTGTCGGCGGGCGGCCCAGTTGTCGCACCGGGTGTTCCAGCCCTACAGCTTGTGCCAATTTGCCCGCACTCTTTAGCCTCGCGTGCGCTGGTGTTTGCGGACAACGAGCCTGTGACTATTTACCCAGCCAATCCCGATCGCCTGGTAATGGTAGTGGATGGGAATGCAGGCTGCTACGTTTCGCCTGAAGATCGGGTGCAAGTGCAGCGATCGCCTCATTCCGCTCGTTTCATTCGCCTTCAGCCGACCGAATTTTTCCACGTCCTGCGCGAAAAGTTAGGCTGGGGGCTGCCACACATCGCTAAGCCCACTTCTGTTGAGTTACCTTAAGCACTACCCAAAGCGGTGAAGTCATTCTGTCCTGAACGTGCTAAAACAGGGTATTAATGCTTATCGCATCTTATGAACACAGCAACTCCTGACCACAGCCCTCGCGTGCTGCTCGTTGAGACAGATGAATCTCTGGCTCAGCACGTCAGCGCGGATCTGAGAGAGTCTGGTTATGAAACAGCGATCGCCTACGACGCAGTAAGTGGCTTGCATCAAGCGAACGAGTTTCAACCGTCGCTGATTGTGATCGACCGGATGCTAGCGGGCGAGTCTGGGCTGTGGCTCTGCAACAACTTGAGAGCGGCTGGAGTGCGAATGCCTGTAGTGTTGCTGATGGCCCGCGACACCGTAGATGATCGCGTCGCTTGCTTGGAAGCTGGGGCAGATGACTATTTTCTTAAGCCCTACCGGACTGAGGAATTTTTGAAGCTGGTGCAACTCTACTTGCAGCCAGATACCGTGAGTGCTGAGCAACTGCGATTTGGCGAACTGGTGCTGGATCTGGCAACTCGTCGGGCGCTGCGGTATGGACGGGCGATCGACCTGACGATGAAAGAATTTGAGCTACTAAAATATTTAATGGAGCATCCGCGTGAGGTGCTGACCCGAGAACAGATTTTAGAGAACGTTTGGGGCTACGACTTTATGGGCGAGTCCAACGTAATTGAGGTCTACATTCGCTATCTGCGCTTAAAAATCGAAGACGAAGGCGAAAAGCGCCTGATTCAGACCGTACGCGGGGTTGGTTACGTTTTAAGAGAAGTTTAGATGGCGATCGCCAAATTTTTTATGAATCGTTTGTGTTTAGTTAGCACATTCACCATTGGGTTAAGTGTGCTGCTTATGAGCTGCACTTATCCCTCCACTCCACCAGAGGCTAGCAGTCCCTCAGAATCAGCTCAGTCACCCACCCCCGTTGAAACCTCGCAGTCTAACTCAGGACAATCTTTGCCTATCTCAGCTCAAGCTACTGTTGGCGATCAGCAGATTCAGCTCGAAGTGGCTCGTACCCCTCAGCAACAGGCGACCGGGCTGATGTTTAGAAGCGAACTGGCAGATGACCGGGGAATGCTGTTTGAATTTGAGCCTCCCCGCCCAGTTAATTTCTGGATGCGGAATGTGCTAATTCCGCTAGACATGGTTTTTTTGCTAAATGGGGAAGTGCAGGCGATCGCCTCCAACGTCCCTCCCTGCACCACCCCGACTTGCCCCACCTACGGCCCAGAAGGTTCTGTCAATCAGGTGATTGAGTTGCGAGGCGGACGTGCCGCAGAGCTAGGACTACAGGTTGGCGATCAGGTTGTGATCGAGTTTCTGCAAAGCGAAGCGAATTAGCCCACTCGCTAAAGTTCCGCGATTTCACAAAACTTATTGCCCTGATTGCTAAATCTAGGGTGAATACATCTGTACAAGCTCATGTGGATTTGATAGTTTATTCTTCCCTGAAGCTTTAAAGCGGCAGGGATACTTATATAACGTTTACAAAATCTCCTGGTTTCTACGAGTGTTCTTTACGTCTGTATTAGGAAAATAGAGTACTCTTGCGGAAGATATAAGGTAGCACTCAAGGTTTAGTTGTCGTAATTCAGCGATAGCCAGCCTAAAGAGGTAAATTGTTAAACTTTCAGCTGAATTATCCAGATTAACCGGGTGTTGACTGCAAAACGAGTAGAGTAAACAACAAATTGCCAAAAGTCGTTTGTTGACTTGCTAAATCTAGTTAGGTCAGTTAAGAAACTCGTCAGATTAGGCAGAGGACAGATGAAAGAGTGGCTATCGGCTGCTCACAGATTCAAATGCAAATTTCACAATAGGTCACAGCAAGGAGGTGAACTCACAATATGACACCCACAACCCACTCTCGATTTATTCACTTTTTACAAGAAGATTTAGCGCTCTCTGCTTCTTCTATTGCGATCGCTCTGCGACATCGTGAGCAAGACCCTGGACCATTGCCCATGATTTTGTGGCAGTACGGTCTGGTGACGCTAGAACAACTCGATCGCATTTTTGATTGGATGGAGACGACTCAAGCTTAAATCAACTCCAAGGAACGCATGACTTTAAATCTGTGGCACTGCGGCATCAGTTGGACAGACAATCGAATAACCTGGAGCGATTACAGCTTAATATCTCAACGTAAAAGAGCGGGTCAGTAGTTGACCCGCTCTTTGCATTAGTGGACTAATTAGGAGATTAGGACGCTTGAAGCTCATAGTCACCTAATGAGCGATAGTCACCTAATGAGCAAAGACTGCTGCTGCCGCTGCTATGCCTGCACCAGGCGTAAAGCTGTCGTACCCCAAAGATTGAAGCGCCGACTCTAAAGCACCAACGGCAGTGAGAATGTCGCGATCGCTGACAAAGCCAAGATGCCCAATACGGAAAATCTTGCCCTTGAGATGGTCTTGCCCACCTGCAACCGCAATATCAAACTGTTTCCTGAGTATGCCGCGAATCTGTTCAGAATCGATGTTGGCGGGAGCGATCGCCGTAATCGCTGGGCTCGCTGCCTGATCAGCGGCAAACAACGGTAGACTCAACGCCTTCATCGCAGCACGAGTAGCGTGCATATGACGCTGGTGACGAGCAAAAATATTCTCTAAACCCTCTGCTTGCATCATTTTCAGCGCAGTCTGAAGCGCAAAAAATAGGTTTACAGGCGGTGTAAAGGGAGTGCTATTTTTGGCAGCATCCTTGCGATATTTGCCCAAATCAAGGTAAAAACGCGGTAACTTGGCGTGAGCGTAAGCCTCCCAGGCTTTTGGACTAACGGCAACAAATCCCAAACCTGGTGGAATCATAAAACCTTTTTGGGAACCGGAAGCCACCACGTCCAAGCCCCATTCATCTATGGGCAAGTGTACAGCTCCAATACTGGTTACGGCATCAACAATGATCAGCGCTTCGCCGTGTCCTTTAACATAGCGATTGATCGTCTCTAAATCGTTCAACACACCTGTTGAAGTTTCGCTATGGGTGACAACGACAGCCTTGATTTGCTTGTCGGTATCAGCTTCTAACTTGACGCGAAACTCATCCGGGTTCAGCGGTTTGCCCCACTCAGATGTAATTGTCTCTACATTCAGTCCGTAAGCCTTGCCTACCTCTGCCCAACGCTCGCCAAACTTGCCGTTGCAGCCTACTAAGATGCGATCGCCCGGACTCAGGAAATTGATCATTCCCGCTTCCATCGCCCCCGTACCACTAGCCGCTAAGACCAAAACATCATTTTGGGTTTGGTGCAGCCACTTCAACCCTTGCGTCACCTCCGCCATCACCTTATTGAAATCACCGCTGCGATGCCCAATTGGATGCTTCGCCAGCGCCAGCAAAACCTGTTCCGGCACAGGAGTCGGTCCAGGAATCATCAACATCAACTTATCGTCCATCAATCTGCCCTACCTGTGTGAGTTGTCTGCCAGGAATATGTAGTGGTTGGCGTATGATCCAGAATGCCACAACTTTATGCTTGTCTTCGCCCGGAAATGTGATTCATAAACTGCTAAATCTACGCAATCTAGCAGGTTGATTTGGCGATTGACCTCCTACTGGGCTGAAAGTGCGTCAGCAGATTGAATTAATTTTCTTATAGTTTTAAACCGAATCCTCAACAGCCAGTCTGCCAATGACAGAATCAACAACGCAAGCACAGCAAGCAGAGTTAGAAAGCTTGCAAGCTCAAATCTCTCAAGACTAGCCACAGTGCAGCACCGGAAAGATCGTTATTTAAGTTGATGGAGGTTCGATAGCACCATTCAATCACCCGAAATGCGGCTGAAAGGTGTCGGATGATGTTGCTCGCGCCATGCCTTACACTGTCCTGAGAATTTGTCAAATTAATGGGAGGCAAGTTAAAGATTTAGTAAAGTGAAACGCTGCTCAAACCGCTCAACCTAATATATTTTCTTAAAGGGGGCTATTCACCAAGTTTCGGAATGCATATTTTTATACAGGCGATCAAGTAAATATGCGTAGAAACGTCAGTAAGAAGTCTACTTTTAGATTTCAGCCGAGTCTTGTTCTTTGGGAAGTTCATCAAAGTTTTAAAGTAAAAGTGATTGAAATCACAATTTTCCAGGACGCAGCTTAAGTAGTATTGGAGACATATATACAAGAAGCTGTTAAATCCATATCTCTGTTGGTCGGTTTTCTGGTTTAGGGTTTTCTACCTTGACAGAATGGTTCTATTAGATAGACATTGGGTTGGATTTACTGTTGGTGATTGGGCCGAGGAGCGCCAACTGTTGTGACTACATGGACAGGCTGCAGTAACAGACAAATCACGCGGCACGAGCAGGAAATCTACGATCATTTGCTCCACTGGATCGAACTGGAGCCTCCCGATCGACTGATCAAACGCTTTCGCTGTCTATTCATTGATGGCACAGGATATCCTGATGCTGACATTGCAGCCAGTCTTGATGCTGTGACAGCGTCAGGGTTGGCTTCTGAGGAATTTCGGTACGTCCTAAACCGCTGCTGCCACATTCTGATTAACCGCTGGCAGGCACGCTCGCAATTTCAAATGGCCATTCCTGAGTTGGTTGGGCTATTTGAAACAATTCCGGCTGAGCCCGTCACCGGCATCAAGCGATCGCGCTCTGTTCGCCGATTGCGAGAACTCGTCAAACTTTTTACTGAAACTGAACAATACCTGACACTGCGTCGCTTAGCTCAGGTAGTGCAGGAAGCCGAAAATAACGCCAATGCAGGAAATCGCCCTCTCGGTACACTAATTAGACGCTACCCCTATCTCTACGAACATTGCCTTTTGAGTGAAGATAGCACTCAAGAGCATCAGCATACTGTCAAACAGATCCAGTTCAGAGTACAGCGGCAGTTTGAGATTGATCTGTCGCAGTATGTGACTTACCAAATGCGGCGATCGCAAATCGCGTCTCGCTTATCTTCACCCACCGCCCAGCGAATCATTCAACCCGTCGCTAATCCGACGCTGCTCAATGATCAGGAGTTAGGTAGAGCAATCCGACACTACATTGGCAAGGTTGAAGGATCGAGTACTTATCGCGATTTGGCTTATAGCTTCTTGGCACATAGCGGTCAGGCAGTAACGTACAAAACGTTTAAGGACGATCTCTATCAATACATGACTTCCTCGGTCGATCCAGAATACGGAAGACGGAAGTTTAACAATCAGCTTTATCAGCATCTCAAGTCTACGCTGCCTGACAGCAACTCCAAACCTCTAGACGATTTTCTGGTGGTGCGGACTTGCAGCCAACTGCTCAACTTCCTTGTGGTTGAAAGTCCTCAGCGTCCTCAGCATTTTGTCTTTGTGGATTTGCTCACTAATTTGGGGCCAGTTCTTACGACTGGGCTGCTGCTTAAGATTGTGCTGCTATGCCGTAAAGTCAAGCCATCCTTAGAGCGGCGCTTTTCGATCTTATTTAGCCACTACGAAGCCTATACTCGTGATGCAGTAGCTTGGCTGGTGAAGGCGCTTGAGAATTTGAATGTGGCCTTAAGTACCCACTTTGGTGCAGTTGACTTATCTTTTGTTTGCTAAGACTGGGTTTGCTAAGACTGGCTCTACATGAGGCTACATATTTTGAAGCACACGTGTACGCGGTATGTTCCAAACATGCTGCCTTAACGAGAATTGGTATAAGGCTTGTGACAAGCTACATGAAATTTTGAGATACCATTGGAGCTAATATTTACCTGATACTGGCTGTAGCTTTAGAATGTGTAGGTGGTATAGCTTCTGTTTCTAATAGCTGAGCTTATCCAAGGTAGGGAAGGGTCGAGCGATCGCCCTGGTTGAGTAAAATGATTAGTGAAGATTAGCTTTAAGGAGAAGCAAGTAATGACCCAAGTGCTCTTAGGTGAGAACGAAGGTATCGAGTCAGCTCTGAGACGGTTTAAGCGGCAGGTTTCCAAAGCAGGAATCTTGGCAGACGTAAAGAGCCATCGTCATTTTGAAACCCCATTAGAGAAGCGTAAGCGCAAGGCAGTTATGGCCCGTCGCAAGCGGCGTTTCCGCTAGATATTGGTTCAGGCTCTTTGTCAGGCATTGGTGCTTCAGGAGATGTCTCTTAGTGAGCGATTGCAGCATCGCTGTCTTCTGATTCTTAGAAATGTCTGAATCTGGCTTATCGTTTCAGGTTTATTGTGAGAGTTGCATTGATTTGAGTGCGGCTCTCACATCTGACTAAAAGCACTTTCATCACTTCAGTGGTCAAACTTATTCCTAAATCAGCCGTTGTCTATTCCAAGAGTTTTGGAGAAATAGCTAGGATTGAACCAGCGCTCTGCTGAAGATGGTATGAGGAGTGTTAGGGCTTTTTGCTTCTGGAGGTTCGGTTTTGCCTGGTTCTTCGTTCAATCCTGACTTTAATTCAACCCCAGATCCCACTTTGTCAGCGGTGAATGCAGCAGAATCATCTGAGCAAAAGGCGAGACTGGATACTGAGCTAGAAGAAACAATTCACAGTTTTGAAGACATCCAGGCAGAGTTGCACTATAGGCAGGCTCAAGAGGCTTTGCGTGAACTGGTGACTACTCTGGATCTTACAGCGAGAGAACGGGCCGGTCTGGAAACAGAGATCTACAGCCTGGAATCTATGTTAGATAAGCTCGATCGCCAGGTTGTTCACATTGCTGTGTTTGGCATGGTAGGACGGGGAAAGTCTTCGCTGCTTAATGCGCTCCTAGGTCAACCTGTATTTACGACTGGACCTACTCATGGCGTAACGCAGCAGATGCAGAGCGCCAGTTGGAACTTACGCCAGGAAGCAGTTGAGGGAAGCGATCGCCCCCTACTTAGAGTTTCACTACCGGGTTTGGGCAATTCCCAAGTTGAGCTAATTGACACCCCCGGCATTGATGAGGTGCATGGCGAAAGCCGCGAGGCACTGGCACGACAGGTGGCAAAACAGGCAGATCTCATTCTGTTTGTGATTGCTGGAGACATGACCCAGGTTGAGTACACGGCTCTCTCAGAGTTACGTCAAGCCAGCAAGCCAATTCTCCTGGTATTAAACAAAATCGACCAGTATCCTCAGGCTGACCGATTGGCGATTTACCACAAAATTCGAGATGAGCGGGTGCGTGAACTGCTTTCGCCCGACGAAATTGTGATGACAGCAGCCTCTCCCTTGATTGCCAGGGCAGTTCGTCGTCCTGACGGTAAAGTAGTAGCAAATCTCAGTCAGGGTATGCCCCAGGTTGATGAATTGAAGCTGAAAATTTTGGAGATTTTGCACCGCGAAGGTAAAGCACTCGTGGCGTTGAACACGATGCTCTACGCCGATGATGTGAATGAGCAACTGGTGCAGCGCAAGATGGAAATTCGAGATCGCAGTGCCAATCAAATTATCTGGAATGGGGTGATGACAAAGGCAGTGGCGATCGCCCTCAACCCAGTTACAGCGCTCGACTTACTCAGCGGCACCGTAATCGATGTAGCAATGATTTTGACCCTATCAAAACTATATGGCATCGTCATGACTCAGCAGGGCGCAGTCAGCTTGCTACAAAAAATTGCTGTCAGCATGGGTGGCATCACCGCCAGTGAACTTGTCGCCACCTTTGGACTCAGTTCGCTTAAGGGACTATTAGGGCTTTCTGCGCCTGCAACTGGAGGAGCTTCCCTGCTACCATACCTCTCGGTTGCGTTGACCCAAGCTGGAGTTGCCGGAGTTTCCTCCTACGGCATTGGGCAAGTTACCAAAGCTTATTTAGCGAATGGAGCCTCTTGGGGACCGGACGGACCTAAAGCAGTCGTCACCAAAATTCTGGCTTCCCTGGATGAGGCTTCTATCTTAAGCCGCATCAAAGGTGAATTGCGGGCTAAACTCGACCTACAGCAGCGCAATACTCAAACGCTTCAACCTTAAACGGACCAAGTCCAGTCCTGAAAACAAGCCCTTGAGACAAACCTGGCTTATCAGAGGACACATGCCTAAGACGGTCCAAAGCACTTTATTTCTGCTTGTTCTGACGCTGGTCGTGATTTTTGCTAGACCAGGATTTGGATTAAATTCTGTCCCGGCTTCACCTTCCTCTGAAGCAGTTTCTCCAGCAGAAAATCTCGACCCCAGGTTTTGGCTAGCCGATACGCTTGACCTACAGGCAGAACTCAATGCTCACCAAGTTGCTTTGAGTGAATGGATTGAATCGATCAACCGGTCAAATCTTGAATTTCTTTGTCTAGGCGAAATCCATAACCAGGCATTCCGCCAGTTTTTGGCACAGGATATCTTTTCGCAACTTGATGTAGATGTGCTGATGCTGGAGGCAGACCCACCCCAGGTTGAACAATTCCTAAGTCAAGTAGAAGCAGGAATTCCCTCTATTAGCCTGTTTGGTGCCGATATTGCTGCTGTGATCCGTGCAGTGCAAGCCAGAAATCCTGATGTACAGGTTCTAGGTGTAGACGAAACAGCGCAGCAAACCGCCTGGAAAAATCTGGAAGAAGTTCACGCCGAGCGTCAGCGACTCAGCCGCGATGGGTTTATTGCCCAAAATATTCGTCAACAGTTTCGCCCTGGTTCGCGGCATGTGGCATTGTTTGGTGGAAGTCACTGTTCGCTTTACGACGTGGGTTTGGGCAATTCACGTCCTTTCTTCTTGCACCTGGCAGGTGTTTTGACGGCACGAGAGCAAATGAAGAGTGCGCTAATTATTTCTGCGAAACAAACAAATCTGTTTGCCCTAACAATGCGAAAGGCCGGGTTAGATAACCAACTACTGGCATTTCCTGATACGAAAGCGATCGCCCCTACTGCATACAACTTTCGCTGGGATCTAAAATCTTTTTGGGACAACTATGATGTGATGATTCACTTTCCCACGCCTTAGGGGTTCCTACGGCTTAGGGAAGGGGCGATCGCACTGCAAAAATCTGTCTCTAGCTACTACCTAGACGAGGGCAAACGGTAAAAAATAGCCATAGTAAAATTACGAGAGATATTATGGCGCTGAAATTACACGTTCCATCTATTGATAGTCCTGATTCTGCGGAACAGCTTAAGGAGACAATTTTGACCACAGAACCTGATGCTGATGTTGAAGTGAGCGTGGACACCAAGACCGTTACCATTAACTCTCAAGCATCTGAGGAAACATTTAAACAGTTAATTGTTGCCGCTGGACATACCATTTCTTCGTAAGGATTTGGACAAGTGAACGAGACCCAGTGCGAAAGGGCAAGGAGCTTAAGCTCCTTGCCCTTTTTTAGCAACCTGATGGCTTTTAGCAATCTGATGGCAATTTCACTTCACTGAGCGACTAAAGCAAATTCCTAACGCCAACCGTTAGCCGAAGTGTTAACTACAGTCTTCAGGTCGCGAGTGATTTCAACCGTATAGTCAAACGGTGAACCAACTGAACCTGTCTGAGTCATGGCTTTTCCGTCGGGACGACGAGGAGCAAAGTAGGATTGTGCTTTGACAACCAGATTGCCCTTCGAGTTAGTAGAGATGCCAGTAACGGCGAGTGAGTTACTCTTGCCGCTGCTCAACACAGCCGAAAGATAAGCTGCATCCACCATGTCGCCTGTCTTGGGATCGATCCGCGCTAGCACGGCAACTTTAGATCCACCACCCTGCCCATAGCTTCTCAGCCACTGTTGAGTAGCTTCAGAAGAAGCACGGCGGAAATCTTGGCTAGATGAACCTTGCGTGCCGTCTACGCTAAAAACGCCGTAGAGCGAACTGCCGTCCCAGAAGAGTCCATAACCGCGACCGTCAGCGCCCGTTGTCTCGTAGTTGGTTTTGACCCAGTTGTTGCCGGGGTTTTGACTGTCAAAGCTAGCGATGATCGGGTTTTGGTTGATGCTGGTGACTTGCTGAGAGCCAATATAGATAGTTTGGCTACCGATAGTGACTTTGGCTGCACCGCTAGAGGCGATCGCCGCCTGACCATCCGAACCGCTAAACTTGACCGTCTTGTTGTTTACCGAAGATTGTCCGCCGCCGATAGGCCCGCCACCTGAGCCGCCATTGTCCGCAGGCTTGTCATCATTTGCGATTGTTAGCGTCGCCTCCTTCGCATCACCTAGCTTCGCCCCAATCACATTGGTAAGAGACAGCTTGACGGTTTCATTGCCCTCAACGCCATCATCATCCCTCATGCTAATGGTGAAGCTCTTACTAGTCTGACCATCGGCAAAGACTAAAGTGCCAGAAGTGCCGCTATAGTCTTCTCCCGCTTTAGCAGTGCCACCGCTTACAGTTGCGTAGTTGATGCGAACTTCGCCATCGTCACCACCTGTACGGTTGACGGTGATGGTTGCTGTTCCGGCATCCTCGTTCACACTGAAGTTAGTTGAGCTAAAGGCTAAAGTTCCCTTGCTCAACGAAGGGGCAGGAGTGGGCGCAGGTGTCGGAACTGGAGTAGGCGTGGGAGCGGGCGCTGGAGTGGGCCCTGGAACTGGAGCAGGTGTGGGCGCTGGAGTAGGCGTGGGAGATGAGCTATTTTCAGTCTGAATGAACTCGATGTAGTCTACGCGAGCATGTTCGCCTTTATTTTCCTTACCCAGAATCTCAATCAGGTCGCCCTGCTTCACAGAAACCCTCTCAGCAACCGTGCGGCGCACTAAGTTTCTGCTGCTAATTGCGTCGCTGCCCAAGTTTTTATCCAGATTCCAGGTATTGAGCGTTTTCCCAGCAACGCGAGTTTGCAGTTGGCTCACTCCATCGGTTTCGTCAACATAACCGACAACAACCTTGTAGGTACCTGAAGGACCACTAAAGCTGCGAGTCGCCTTACCTGACTCGCTGCTGCTTCCTCCCTTTAGAGTAATGAGGGAGTCTTTTGAAACAGCCCAGTTTGACTCTTTGCGGTAAGTGCTTAAGTTCATACTTTCCGCTTCGATGCGAATCGTGTCACCGCTGCTACGAGGCTGAATTGTGGTTGGACTGGGAGTTGGGCTAGAAATAGGGGCAGGAGTGGGCTTGGGCATGAAAGCAGCTAGACCCGTGAAATCATCTCGATTAATGACACTACTGCTGACTTCCTTCAGCACTGCGACAAATTTGCCGGAGCGCTTCTCTTGAATAACGGTGTCTTCAGCAAAACTACCGCTTCCTTGAGCAATGTTGAGTTGCTCAAACGTAACACCACCTGTCACTTTAATCTTGTCGCGACCGTTTTCAAAGTCGGTGACAACGTCAGCATCTTCTAACCTTGAGGCACTATCAGCCGAGCTAAAAACAAATTTATCTCGGTCACCGCCGCCTGTCAGAATGTCTTTGTCTTTGCCGCCATCCAGCTGCTCTCGACCGCTGCCGCCTTCCAAGATATCTCGACCATCACTGCCCACCAAGGCATCATTGCCACTGTCACCGATAAGCTGATCGTTTCCAGCATCTCCATAGAGGCGATCGTGTCCTTCGCCACCTTTTATTAGGTCATTGCCACCCCGACCTGATAGGGTATCGTTGCCTTTGTCTCCAAAAATGGAGTTGCTACTGTCGTTGCCAGTGAGGGTGTCGTTACCCGAACCACCTTTGATCCAATTGTCAATGTTGTCATAATTGGCGCGAGTAATGGCGTTGCCTGCACCATTGACGCTGAGGATGGAAGCAATCTCGTTTTTAGGGGTCAGCGTATTGGGGATCTGAGCTAAATTAGGGGTTTGAGCTGTATCAGATTCCGTAGAAAACAAGGTTATACCTCCAAGTTTGTTGGATGTTAAATGCCAAAAGATTTACGAAAGGCATGACCCTGAACACTTTGAAAAAGCAGGCAGGTGAGTCAGTCTTGACAAAACTTGTCGGTTATATCAGGGCTATGAGCGCACAACAAACTTTCTCCAAACTCATGAGGCAAGATCACCTCTGGGTTTGGCAGCGATGCTAATAGCTAGCGCTTTAGAAGAATCGGTAAATGCTTGGCTTGTTGGGTCTAGACTCAGCCGTGATCTCAGACCTGATCTAACGCTGCTGGCTTCAACACCCCAGGCGTAATTTTCGCCTCATGAGTTGAGTCTTACTTTGGAGGGAGAATGTTCCCGAAGATATTTTTGAGATTCCATCTTTTGGACAATGCCATCAAAAAAAGCTCCTTCTCCAAAGCCGCTATCAAATAGCCACAGCACTATGCAGCAAAATTTACTCTAGGTTAAATGCACTCTATTTTGCCTAACAATGCTCTTTCAACTGTGAGATTGGTCTTGCTAGATTCTTCTCTGCCGAAAGAGTTCTTCAGTAGTTGCAGCTATTTTGTTGTAATTTATAAAACCTTTCATTCACATCAGAGATATCCCTGATTTAGTACTCAGTGAATCTTCGGAAGCTACCCCAATTTCTGGTGATAAAGGCTGACGATCTTAGCAACAACCTCATCAATGGTGAGTTCGTCAGTTTGAATTTCGATCGCATCTTCTGCCTTCCGTAAAGGGGCAATGCTACGAGTGCTGTCTTTGTGATCTCGCTCGTAGATAGCGCGTTCTAATTCTTCTAGGCTGACTCCTGGTTGTCCCTGATTCTTTAGGTCAAGCTGTCGCCGTCGTGCCCGCTCCTGCACTGAAGCAGTTAAGAAGATTTTTAGCTCGGCATCAGGAAACACATGAGTGCCGATGTCGCGACCATCCATCACAATTCCACCTTTGCGCCCATACTGCTGCT
This sequence comes from Oculatella sp. FACHB-28, assembly GCF_014696015.1. Lineage (NCBI taxonomy): Bacteria > Bacillati > Cyanobacteriota > Cyanophyceae > Oculatellales > Oculatellaceae > Oculatella > Oculatella sp. FACHB-28. The sequence goes on from NZ_JACJPJ010000060.1 coordinate 104,635, forward strand.
GCTGCTTTACCAGCGATCGGCGCACAGCGGGTTGAGCTGCAACGGTCGAGACGTGGGCGGTCACTTCTGCACTGCGAATTTCCTGAGTCACATCCTGCCCGTTCACCCAAACTCTAGGTGTAGATGGCAAATTTTTGACTTGGTTTTCTAACTCAATCTGACACTGGCTAACTAACTCGGCGATTGCGGGCTGATCACCTAAGGCAATACCCGATTGCAGCACGAGCCAGGTTACTGCTCGATACATCGCTCCCGTATCTAGATAAAGTAGCCCCAAATTTTGAGCCACTTGGCGGACTACAGTAGATTTACCGACCCCGGCTGGACCATCAATCGCCAAAATGGGTTCACGATTTCGCAGCACAAGATTATCGATCAGTCGGGTTGAGCCAAGATAAGCAGCGATCGCCAGCAGTCCTGACTCCTCTACCCGTTCTAATGGCGCTAGGGTGACTGGGTCAACTAGCTCCGCATATTGAGGTTTGACGGCGGGCTCAGTCGCTAGCTCTGCTTCAACCGCTGCTAGCAAAGCAGCGGACTCTAGATTGCCTGACCGAAACAGTTGTTCAGCCTTCTGCAAACTGCGGTAAAGAACGGTTGCCTGCGATCGCTCTGCATCTGTCAAATACTGATTGCGTGAACTCAACGCCAGTCCATTTGCTTCTCGCACAATCGGACAACCCACAATCTCTACGGGAATATTCAAATCTACTACCATCTGCTGCAAAATTGCTAACTGTTGAGCATCTTTTTGCCCAAAGTAAGTTCGATCAGGTTGTACCAGGTTGAGTAGCTTGGCGACTACCGTTGCTACCCCCTCAAAATGTCCAGGGCGAAAGCGTCCACACAGACGGGCGATCGCTGTCGCAGGAGGCAGCACCTGAGTCAGAGCTTCACCTACAGGGGGAACTGTACCATATAGCTCGGCAGCAGTCGGGGCAAAAATTACATCAACGCCTGCCTGTTCACACTGCTGCTGGTCTTGCAATAGTGTCCGAGGATATTTCTGAAAATCTTCATTGGGACCAAACTGCAGCGGGTTAACAAAAATACTGACAATAACCAGATAGTTATCTTGCCGGGCCCGATGAATCAGGCTTAGGTGCCCTGGGTGCAGCGCTCCCATTGTTGGCACTAGTCCCACTGTTACGCCCCCCCCTGTTACGGACCCCAATGCTATAGGCTTCATAGCAGCCAGCTTTTGCTCAGCTAGCCCCTGCTCAGACCGTTTGAAGTTCAAATAACAGCGTAATCCAGCAACCGTTGTAAACAGGCGCACTACCATCTCCCGGGTTTGACTCTACTCCCGCCTAGTAGTTTACAAAATTCCACAAACCACCTGCTTATACCTTAGCTCCATCAGGTAAAAACAAATTTTTGAGGGTGAGGAAATGTTGCAATAGGCGCTTCCTCACCCTCAAAGCCTGATACCCAATCCTCACAAAGAGATGGAGACGCATTGTGCCTCCATCTCTTCACCCCAAATTATGAAAACAGCATTTTGACGCTCTATTGGTTTTCGTTAGTTGTCAGTTTTCGCTAGTTTTGGCTGGCAGCAGTTTGGGCAACGCCCAATACATCAACGCTAACCGGAGCCACTCCTGCCTGAATTAATCCGACTGCTCGGGCAGCCGCCGCAGACAGATCGATAACACGTCCGCCGCTGTAGGGCCCTCGGTCGTTAATTCGCACAACAACCGATTGACCGTTATTTAAGTTCGTTACCCGAACCTGGGTACCGAAGGGCAGATTGCGATGGGCAGCAGTGAGTGCATTTTGGTTGAAGACTTCACCGCTAGCACTACGATTGCCATGAAAACCAGGGCCATACCAGGATGCCATTCCTCGCATACTGAACTGGATAGGTCCAACGGAAACTTCTTGAGGAGCCGGGCGGGGCCGACCTGCGACCTCACGGAGTGGAGGCGCATCGCCCATTTGTCGGCGCAAGCGGTTAGTAACTTGCAGGGCGTCTTCCGCTAAATCGTTCGTGGAACCAGGGAGAAGCGTTTCAGGATTGATTTCGACCAATTCTTCATCATTGACCTTGATGAGGTAGCGCTCTTGGTCAGCATCCCAGCTAACTGTGATGTCTTCAGCGTTGACGCTGTCCCGATGCATTTGGTTGAGTCGAGCAGCAACTGAGGTAGCCCGCCAAACTGGATCAGAGGTGTAGTCATCAGAATCGGCATTTGCTGATGCCTCAGTCGCCTGGTTAGCCGAAGATTCAGCTGAGTCGCTGCTTTGGGTAGCTGCAACCTTGACCTCTGAACCAGTAGAACTGCTGGATTGAGCAGATTGCTCAGCTGCATCGGAACCTAAGAAGGTGAGAACAGGAATACCTCGAACATAAAGCGTAGCCGCTTGCCGTCCATCCATCTCATGGGGATGAATGCTGGCGACTGTTTCCTCGACCGTGTCAACCTCTGCTTGAGATTGATGCTCTCCGACTTTGACTGCTTCAAGGGAAGAATCTGACGATGCTGCTTCAACCGGATTGACTGGTTCGGATGGCTCAGATGGAGCTAAACCGGAGGCAGTTTGTTGAGGTTGAGGCTCGTTGACGGAAACATCTGCTTCCAAGCTTTCGTCTGTTGTCGTAAGTTGGTCTGCCGGGGGCTGGTCAGCGTAGCTAGAAGACGCTGTACCGAGACTCGCAATAATCAAGGCAGCGGTTAGACCGCTCCAAAGTTGTTGATTCATACGTCCATTGTGAAGGTCACTGAAAGCTAGAGCCAGGACTTGATTGGGGCCACGTAGATGCGGTCCTGCGAACGCCTAACTCGTACTCGTTACGTGTTCACGTTATGGTTGTGGAACTGCAACAGAGTAACACGAACTTTTTGGGTTGGGGATCAGGGTTGAGCAAAAACCCCTTACAACTTTACACAAACTTCATATCAGTATTTCGAGGACAACTTGCTTGAATCGAAGTTTTCCCAAGAGCTTGGGGAGTCAGGATAGTTTTCGGAAACTTTACATAAAGTTTACAATTACTTTACAGTTTTTCTGGTTTTCCGACACTCAGTTGTTTTAATCACTGAAGTTAAGGGATAAGACAGTCTGTTCCTGGTTTTCCCGTTTTTAAGATCTACGCCCGTGTTAAGAGCATTAGGAGCACGTTGTTGAGTTTCTTGACTGCTGCGCTCAGCAGCCTGTGTGGACTCAAGCAGGGTGGCGAACAGGTGTTCGACCCGCCAGGGTGAAGCGTAACGGAGAAAAACGAGGTTTAATGGACTTGTCTTGTTGGAAATCCGTCTGATTTTTGAAAAGTTATCTTCTGTTAGGAGAGTAAGTTTTCAAAAACTGAACTTGTAAGTCCTAAATTGGAATGCTAAAGATCTGAAACGCCTCATGAATAGACCAAGAAGACGTTCAAGGAAGCTTCGTATCTTACTCAGTCGGGTTGGCGATCGCATCAGCAAAAAAAATATTCTTGCTTTATCCATTTTCCTGCTGTGTTTGCTGGGTTGTTGGTGGCTCTTTACAGCGTTAGAAATCAATATATTCACCCCAGAAGGGTTGGCTCAAGCTGCCCGAGAAATGGGGGTTTCAGCAATTCTGATTTATATCCTCTCTATTATTATTGCTATTGTTATTAGCCCTATTCCTGGAACACCTTTGACTATTGCAGCCGGAGCGATTTGGGGTCCGGTTCCTGCTGCTATCTACGCAACAATTGGTAGCTTTGTGGGAGGGCTAATTGCTTACTTTATTGGTAGAACGTTAGGGCGATCGGCAGTTAAAGTCTTAACAGGTAAAATTATCTATTTCTCTAAACATCGAGGAGAGGTTTATCTAGGGCTAATCATGTTCTTTGCCCGTCTTTTTCCAGTGCTTCCATTTGACTTCATGAGTTATGGAGCAGGTTTAGCTAAACTCTCTTTGCCAATCTATGCCAGTGCCAGCTTGTTAGGGGCATTTCCCTGCAACTTTTTTTTGACGCACTTAGGGGCAGCTTTCACATTAAACAAAACAATGTTAGGAATTATGGCTGGTTTGTTCCTAATCTTGTTTGTGGGACTGCCTTGGGGAATCCAGCGATATAACTGGCTGGGTATGAAGGACATCATTCGTGTAGAGTAATCCGTTCCTGATGAGTCAGTTTGATTGTGCCGGTTTGGTGTAAAGCGCCTGTAATTCTCAATTCAGATTGAATAGTGGGGAAAATGTCAAACTGAAAGAGGGACCATACAGGCTGCAAGCTTAGAGAAAGCCGCCATTATGATTGAGCTCCTTGCCGCGCTCTCAGCATCTGCAGCAGTGGGAATGAGAATTGCCCTACCTCTTTTGATGATTGGGCTACTTTATAGCGATAATCTCTGGGCAGATGTGCCTGTCTTGTCCCACATTCCCCCACGAATTGTGCTGGGAGTATTGGTGAGTTGGTCTTTGGTTGAGCTATTAATTTCTAAAGAACGTTTGGGACAGCGTTTTTTGCAGATCGTGCAGTTGCTGTTTAGCCCTTTTGTGGGAGCGATCGCCGGAATTACGGTTGCCCGTTCTGCTGAGGTACCTGGAGCGATGGCAATGTTGCTCGGTCTGGTGGGTGGACTATTTGCTTTTGTGCTGCAATTGGTGCAGGTGGGCTGGTTTTACCGCTTGCGAGGACTCCCGACCTGGGTAATTTTTTTGCAAGACTTTTTGTGTATTGCGCTAGTGCTGCTTGCGTTTGACGCACCTGAACAAGGTGGGCTGATTGCGCTGCTGTTGCTCTGGTTAGCAATTCGTAGTTCGGGCGTGTGGCAAAGCTGGTATCAGCAGCAAGCGAGTGCTTTAAACCGCAAAAATCCTCGGTGGAACAAACGAGATCCCGATTAGCTAAAGCAGCTTTATAGCTATAGCCATACAGGTTAGGACAAAAAGAAAGGCACGGGGCTTCACCCTGTGCCCTTCTTTTTGTCCTAAGAGTTGAGAAAGGTATACCTGATTTGATCAGTGTTTTATTCAAGCAGGAATGGGAAAACGCTGCGAATGGCTCTGCGGACACGTAGCAATATAATCGTGTTCTCAACTCGGGGCGAAAGTTGGGGACGAGTATCGGGGCCTGCCTCAAGCTGTGCCTGTAGCTCAGCATACTCAGCTGCCGTAAGTGGAGCGCCATCAACGGGCGATCGCGCCTCTGTAATAATCTCCGTTCGCAACACCTCTTCAGGCACATCTTCCGCAGGTGGCAGTGCCAGGGCTGGTGCAACGCTGACACTACTCAGAAGTAACAAAATCATGCCAAGAGAACTGCGCTGAATCTGAAGCATGAGAGTATTCCAAACCCGTTTTTTAGGATCGCAGATCTATTAAAGCCCAAATAAAGCCCAGATTATGCAAAGCGGAAGCGCAGCTTAGCCGCACTTCCACTAATGAATCAAACTGAGTTTTGTAAGAGCGATCGCTTAACTAACGGGAACAGCAGCTGCAACATACTTCTGCATCACTTCCCGATACTGGCTCTTTTGCTTCATTCCTTTAAGCTGCTCAACCAAAGCTTTGTCCTTAAAGAATTGAACGGTTGGAGTACCAGTCACTCCGGCTGACTCAGCAATATCTGGGTCTGCTTCGATGTCAATCTCTACATAGTGAATCTGACCGTCGAATTCATCCACGACTTTGCTCAGAATGGGCTTGAGTGTGTGGCAAGGTCCGCAAGTGGGTGAGGCATACTTGACTACGATTAGGCGATCGCTGTCATGGTATAGCTTACGCAGGGCATACCCCCCTTCATGACGAGTTCTATTAACGTCAAACTCTGCTGCCTGCTCATCTTCAGTTTTCTTGTGAGCCGCTTCAGCCGCAGGTTTTTCGGATGCTTCGGTCTGGTGAAACTCCTGCACCAAGCCGTTTACAGAGAGCCAGCGCTCAGCTAGCATTGCCGCCATACAGCCCGTACCTGCTGCTGTAATGGCCTGACGGAATTCATGATCCTGCACATCACCAGCCGCGTAAACTCCCTCTATGCTGGTTTCTACTGAGCCAGGTTTGGTCACAACGTAACCCACGTCATCCAGTTCTAGTTGTCCTCTAAATAAGGATGTATTTGGAGTGTGACCGATCGCGTAGAACAAACCTCTAACGTGAAGTTCATCTTCCTCTCCGGTTTGGGCATTTCTGATTTTGACCCCCTTCATGTGGTCTTCTTCACCAAACACGTCGAGCGTCTCGGTATTCCAGTGAACGGTGATTTTGGGATTACTTAAAACACGGTCTTGCATGGCTTTGCTGGCTCGCATCTTTTCACCTCGCACCAGCAAGTGAACGTGGGAGCCGTACTTTGTCAGGTAAACTGCTTCTTCTGCGGCTGAGTCACCGCCACCGACAACCGCTAACTCGGCACTGCGAAAGATTGGCGTTGCACCATCACAAATTGCACAGGCGGAAATTCCTCGGCTCCAAAACTGGTTTTCGTAAGGCAATCCTAACCGTCTTGCGGTTGCTCCAGTAGCGATCACAATGCTGTGCGCTCTAACTTCTCGCTCTTCAGAGCGAATCACGAACGGACGCTGACTAAAATCAACTGAAGTAACGTCCTCTGTTACTAACTCCGCGCCCCAGCGCACGGCTTGCGCCTTCATTTGATCCATCAGTTGGGGCCCGGTGATGCCACTAGGGAAACCAGGGAAGTTCTCAACTTCAGTAGTGGTCATGAGCTGTCCGCCCGGTAGCCCACCTGCCTGGAATCCTTCAAATACAAACGGCTTTAGATTTGCTCTCGCAGCATAAATGGCAGCCGTGTATCCAGCCGGACCAGAACCGATAATGACTAAGTTTTCTACCGCTGGGTTTGTCATAGATCTAGATAAACTCATAACGACTACGCTTAGTATAGTCTAACTTCTTAACAAAAGTCTAATGACATTGCAGATAGGTCTATTTGTCTGTTCTGTCCGTTTTGCCTATAAGGATAATTAGGGCGATCGCATCAGAAAATTCTCTAAATTTTTGGTGTAGTTTGCGCCGGTAGACGGGACTTGGGCCAATATAATGAAAAAGCAGTGCAACAAAAGTCAACGTCGTAAGGTGCGGCATGATGCGTGGCTGCTTAACGATTTTTAATCGGGAGATTGCTTGTCTATGGCAATGATTGAAACCAAAACCGAACCCATGGTGCTAAACATGGGTCCGCATCACCCTTCTATGCACGGAGTGTTGCGCCTAATTGTCACCCTGGACGGTGAAGACGTGATCGATTGCGAACCCGTCATTGGCTATCTGCATCGGGGCATGGAAAAGATTGCCGAAAACCGCACCAATACGATGTATGTCCCTTACGTCAGCCGTTGGGACTACGCTGAGGGCATGTTTAACGAGGCAATTACCGTTAATGCTCCCGAAAAACTAGCAGACATTCCAGTTCCTAGACGCGCTAGCTACATTCGCGTGATCATGCTGGAACTGAACCGGATTGCCAACCACTTGCTGTGGCTTGGACCGTTCATGGCAGACGTGGGTGCCCAAACGCCTTTCTTCTACATTTTCCGGGAACGGGAAATGATCTATGACCTGTGGGAGGCTGTATCGGGCTATCGCATGGTCAACAACAACTATTTCCGCATTGGTGGGGTCGCGGCTGACTTGCCCTATGGTTGGGTAGACAAGTGTGAAGACTTTTGTGATTACTTCCTACCCAAAGTTGATGAATATGAGCGTCTAATTACTGACAACCCAATTTTCCGGCGGCGGGTTGAAGGCGTGGGTACGATTGGTCGTGAAGATGCGATCAATTGGGGGCTTTCTGGCCCGATGCTAAGAGCGTCTGGAGTGAAGTGGGATTTACGTAAGGTTGACCACTACGAGTGCTACGACGATTTTGACTGGGAAGTGCAGTGGGAAACGGCAGGCGACTGCTTTGCCCGCTATCTCGTCCGTATCCGCGAAATGCGTGAGTCGGTCAAGATTGTTCGTCAGGCACTCAAAGGGTTACCGGGTGGACCATTTGAGAACCTGGAAGCGAAGCGTGTAGCGGAAGGACCTAAGTCTGAATGGGCTAAGAATCCTGACTACCAGTTCATTGGTAAGAAGATTGCTCCTACCTTCAAGATTCCTAAAGGCGAACACTATGTTCGTGTGGAAAGCGGCAAGGGCGAGCTAGGAATCTACATCATCGGAGACGATAGTGTGTTTCCCTGGCGCTGGAAGATTCGGGCGGCAGATTTCAACAATCTGCAAGTTCTTCCCTACCTGCTGCGTGGCGTGAAGGTGGCTGACATTGTGGCAATTCTAGGTAGCATCGACGTGATTATGGGATCGGTCGATCGCTAGTACAGCTTTCAATTTGTTATTGGTAGAGGAGGCAAGCTTTGTTTGTCTCCTCTTTTCCGTCTTTGCACCAAAACTACTGCTCTGGGTTTTCATAGGAAATCTGCTTGGTAAAGAGACACTATCTTTGTGTATCCCTCTTCCATCACTTTCACAGTACAAAAATCCTAGAAGCGTCTCGTTTCCAGGCAAAGCCTGGAAATGCCACTTCGGAGGCTCTGCCTCCATTTACAATGAAGCGGAGGCAGAGCCTCCAGAAACTGCATTCCTAGCTAGAAGCCAGGAACGAGACGGATTGAGAGAATTTTCTTCTCCAAAAGTGATGAAAGAGGGGTATAGCGCTACTCCATAGAGGGTTCGGTATTATTTACTCGATATTCCCCATTTTTCCAGGCGGCCAATATCGACTGGTAATTTTTCCGAGTAGATGGTCTTGAGGGACAAATCCCCAGAATTGACTGTCGTAGGAGTTGTTGCGGTTGTCTCCCAGGACGGCATAGGAATTGGCAGGAATTGTAACTGGACCCCAGATGTAAGCAGGTGGCTCGGCAATATAGTCTTCCTGAATCGGCTGGCTATTGATGTAAACGCTGCCCTCTCTCACTTCGATGGTTTCTCCAGGTAAACCAACGGCTCGGGCAATGAAGGGAACATCTGGATCAGCGGCACCTTCGGCAATCATGGTATCCGTGGGGCGAAACAGGATGATATCTCCCCGTTGAGGCTGCTCTGTTTCGTAAATGGATAGATCTGCAAAGATGCGATCGCCCACAGCGAGTGTCGGAGCCATTGACTCTGACGGAATGTAGAAGCTTTTAACCTTACTTGCACAAGCAGGAAGTAACCCCAGGCTCAGCGACAGACTTACCCAAGCAATGAGCCGACTTTTATTGAAGCGCGACAGCATAATTTGATTTGCAGCAACGTAGCTCCACGACGTTAGCTCGGTGAAGCGGGTGAGTCAAAGGGCTGGGGCAGTTTATCAACCTGGAAGTATTGGTAAAATTTTTCGGTCACCTGTAGCCAGTAGGATCGCCCGTCAGCCTGTCTTCGTTTGCGAACGAAGCCTAGTCCCACCAGTTCTGGAACGTGCTGATAAACTCCAGAGCCGCGCAGTTCGACCAGTTCGGTTTGGCTGATCGGTCCTTTTAGAGCGATCGCCGCCAGTGTCCGCAAAGCTCCTACTCCTAAGTCCAGCGGAATCAGACTTTGCACTAGATCGTGAAATGAATCACGTAGCTGTAGACAGTAGCCTTCTGAGGTTTCTACGACTTCCAGGGCGCTGTCTCGATGAGCATAGTCGGTGATTAGCTCGATCAGGGCTTCTTCGATCTCTTTGCGATCGCACCCTGCATATTCAACAAGTTTGGCGATTGGCAGGGGCTGAGCTTTGAGATAGAGAATCGCTTCGATTTTGCTGGCGAGACGAGGCATGAGGGAAAAGTTTTGAATTTTGAATTCTTACTACCCTACACGCTCGTGCAGCTTCGTTAACAGGTTTAATCTAGATTCCGTCCGGTTAGTTCAACGAAGATGTCTTCTAAGTTAGAGGGGCGGATCATCATGCCGGTTTTGTCGGGCTGCTGTTCGAGGTAGGTGTTGGCTTGATCCATGTCAGGAAAAAATTTGTATTCCCAGCGATCGCCAATCTGCTTCATCAGTAGTCCTTCACCGTGTTTTTGGCGCAGTTCTGGTAGGGTGCCGATTTCGATCAGTTTGCCGCTGTCCATGATGCCGATGCGATCGCACAAATACTCAACTTCTTCCATGTAGTGGGTGGTTAGCAGGATGGTCATGCCCTGTTGGTTGAGTCCTTTGATGATTTCCCAGAGGCGACGGCGGGTTTGGGGGTCGAGTCCGACGGTGGGTTCGTCTAGAAATAGGATTTGGGGCTGGTGTAGTAAGGCTCTAGCGATCTGAAGTCGTCGTTTCATGCCGCCGGATAGGGTTTTGACCAGGTCGTTGCTGCGATCGATTAACTCGACGTATTCTAGCCAGCGGTTGATTTCGTGTTGCCGTCGAGCGTTGGGAATGTGGTGCATTCGGGCATGAAATTCCATGTTTTCCCAAACAGTTAGGTCACCATCAACACTGGTTTGCTGAAGGACTACGCCAATCTGTTTTTTCACGCCGAAGGGATGTCGTACTACGTCACATCCAGCGACGACGATTTCTCCCTGGGTGGGTTGGGTGAGGGTGGTGAGCATTCGGATCGTTGTGGATTTGCCTGCTCCGTTGGGGCCAAGTAGTCCAAATATTTCGCCTGATGGGATGGTTAGGGTGAGGTCGTTGACAACGGAGGTGTTGTTGTAAACTTTGTGAACGCTCTGAAGACAAACCGCAGCGATCATAGGGGTTGAATGTAAAGCAATGCTAATTTCGGGCTATTTCAAACTTACATCAGCTTGATTGATATCGTTTGAATCTTGGCTTGAATATGTTTGCTAATTCTGTGTCTCAATTGAGATCTCTTTCAGGGGCTTTGCCCCCGAACCCCCACTGGGGGACGAAGCACGTCCCCCAGACCCCCTCTGCAAGGGTTTGAGGGTGGGTGGCATGACGCGCTTCGCATTGGTTAGGTGGCGAGGGTACTTCGATCGCTTTTGTTTACTGGGGACTGATTTGATTTTTGTGTAAGTGCAGGCATTTTGCCTGCACTTACACAAAAATCAGAATGTTCATTGGGGTAGGTTGGCGATTTCTACGGGTTCTACGGGGTCGGCTAGCTCGAAGCCGAAGACTCTGGAGTAGAAGTAGAGTTCGGTGTCGAGCGATCGCTTGATATTTTCGGCTTTTCTGAAACCATGTTGTTCACCCTCGAAGAGGACGTAGGCAACGGGGATGCCTTTGGCTTTGAGGGCTTCGACCATCTTTTCTGCCTGGTTGGGGGGCACGATTTTGTCTTCGTCGCCCTGGAAGAAGATGACGGGGCAGGAAAGCTGGTCGGTGTGGTGGATGGGCGATCGCTCTCGATATAGGTCTTGACGTTCGGGGTAAGGGCCAATCAGTCCGTCGAGGTAGCGGGATTCAAATTTGTGGGTGTCTTCTGCCAGGGCTGCGGCATCGCTGACGCCGTAGTAGCTGGCTCCGGCTTTGAAGGTGTCGCGAAAGGCAAGGACGGCAAGGGTGGTGTAGCCTCCGGCGCTGCCGCCATCAATGGTGAGGCGATCGCCATCGACTTCTCCTCGTTCGACTAAATATTTTGCGCCGTTGACGCAGTCATCGACATCGACGATGCCCCAGTTGCCTTTTAGCCGTTCTCGGTAGTCGCGTCCGTAGCCTGTGCTGCCGCCATAGTTGACATCGAGAATGGCAATGCCGCGACTTGTCCAGTACTGAATGCCGAGGTTGAAGGTGGCGGAGGTGGCAGCGGTAGGACCACCATGAATTTTGACGAGCAGCGGCGGACGTTCATCGGCGGGAGCCTGGCAGTCTCGATTTTTGGGTGGGTAGTAGAAGGCGTGGGCGGTTAGTCCGTTTTCGGTGGGAAACTCAACGGTTTCAGGGACGGAGAGGTAGCCCGGATCAACTTCGGTTTCGCTGGAGCGACGCAGGACTTCGGTTTGACCTGTTTTTAGATCAAGACGAGCAATTACGCCGGGGGTGGTTGGGGAGCCTGCACCAAAAACGGCTTGTCCGGCTCCAACCTGAATGCCGCCGATGCTGGCGAAGGGGGTTTCGATTTCGCTCAGTTCTAAGGATTGGGTGTTGAGACGGGCAAGGTGCTGAATGCCGTCTTCGGTGTAGGTGCAAATCAGGCTATCGTGGTCGAAGCCGTAGGTGAACATGCCAAAAACCCACTGAGGCAAGCCAAATTCGGCGGCCTTTTCGCACAGTGGCTCGACCTGCCCATTTTGCCAACGATACAAGTTCCACCAGTTGGTGCGATCGCTAATAAAGTAAAGTACTCCGTCGGGCGACCATTCGGGTTGAAAGACGGATTCGGTGAGTCCACCTGCGACTAGGTGGCGATCGCCCAATTCCCCAGTCTCTTTCACTTCAGCGACCCATAACTCTGTGCCATCCCAGGGCATGTTGGGATGATTCCAGGTCAACCAGGAAAGTTGTGTTCCGTCTGGGCTAAGGCGTGGTGATGAATAGAAGTCGTTGCCGGAAACCAGTACTTCTCCTGCTGTTGGAGAATCATTCGATAAACTGACTGCCACAACGGTATTAACGGCTTCTCGCTCTGAATTAGTGTGGTCTTCTCGAATGCAGATCAGGCGATTTCGCTGGCGATCGATTACGGCATCGGCGTAACGCAAATCGACTTCTGGCGTAAGCGGCTGCGGTTCACTGCCTACAGCCTGACGATAAAGCCGCTGGTCGGCAAAGTTAGAGAAATACGCCGTTTCGTCTGCCACAATGTATGACCCACCGCCATATTCATGCACACGAGTGCGGACATTAAACCCGGTTGGGGTAATGTCTGTTGTGGTGCCATCAGGAGTGCGGCGCACGACAACCGATCGCCCCCCTTCTAACGGGCGACCTTCACTCCAGTAAATACCATCACCATCTAGCCTGATTTCACCCAGTCGAACGGTTCCTTGCACAATCAGGTCGGAGGTGATGGGTGATTTCCAGGAGCCATAGGGGGCAAGTGAGTCAGTCATGGGTAACTATTAATAAGAAGATCTCTAGCTTGAGCATAAATGCTTCTTGCTAATCTGATCTAGTAAAGGGGCGATCGCCCCTTCACCCGCACTTCAGCCCACCCACTTGAAAGTCAACTAAAACCATAGCGACATGATGTCAGAAGTTTCTGTGTTGATGTCAGAAGTTTCTGTAACCATGTCGGAAGTTCTTGAGACCAAGTCAGAAACTTCTGTGACCAAGTCAGAAATTTTTACAGTGACAACGACTTAGAGTGTTAGACTCTGGCTAGCAATGCTGAGAAGGCTCTGCTTCGTTCTGCTCGTGTTTATCTATTGTGGGGATGTGGGGGCGATCGCCTTCAGCACGCTGGCATTGGAAAGCCCATAATAAGCTAGTAAAAATTCTGGAAAATCTAGATAGTTCCTCTGAGTAGAGGTTGAGATGCGAAGAATTACAGTTTGTCTAATTTCTTGAATTTTCCAGTTGAATTGAAGGTTTCCATCTAATTGCAAAATTTTCAATTGAATAGAAACAATCTAACCAATCAGGCATTATAAGGGTATTAGATTAAAAGAATTACTCTAAATGATATTGTTAAGTGGTTAAACTTGTAGTGTCATAACATCTTTACTAGATACTTCAATGTTTGATCCTGCAAACCCCAACACCATCCTTACTATTCAGGATAAGGATTTATTACTACTTCCAAGTGCTGAGGATGACCGATATGAATATAAGAGTAGTGCAACTAAAGACTCAGAACTTGCAGAGAAGATTGCCCAAGCAGCCTCAGGGTTTTGGAATAGTGGGGGTGGATTGTTTGTAGCAGGAGCAAACGGGCAAGGACAACCTGATGGTGGGTTATCTCTTAATGTAGGACGACAGGCAAGACGGGATTGGATTGATCAAGCAGTTTCACGAGTTACACCTCAAGGTTTTTATGTAGTGCACAGTGTTGAAGACAATGGGACTGGTTTGAATATCGCATCTGGAAATGCAGTGTTTCTGATCGGATTTGGTGAAAGCGAAGTCGGTCCTCACATGGCTCCTGATAAGCGTTACTATATCCGAGCTGGAGCACATACTATTCCAGCCAGCCACTTTCTCGTTGAAGCCATTCATGCTCGACGAGGGTTGAGAACCCCATTACTTCGGCATGTTGTTCGCCGTAAGCCAGGAAATAGTCGTGTGATCCAACTCGGTATTATTACCCTGAGCAATGTACCTGCAATCAATGTCTCTATTGAACTTAACCCATTGCCAACTTTGCTCCATGCATGGTCAGCTGAGAAGTTTCCCCTTCAGGTTCCTATTATTTCAGAGCAATTTCCTTTCTTCTTTGATATTCATCAAATGAGTATGGGTGAAAACGATCAACCATCCTTTTGTATGAGTTTGACCTTTTTTGATGTTGCAGAGCGAGAGTACAGCCAAGTTTTTGAAGTTGACGTTGACCGACAAATGGAACCGAATTTAAGTAGTGAAAGGGGGAATGAACGTATTGAAAAAGAACTTGGCGAAATTAAAAAAGCAGTTACCAAGGAGCTTGATGAAGTTAAAAAAGCAATTGGTAGGATTGCAGATACTATCAAGAATAAGCGATGAGGCAAAACCACCTAACAATGCGCTTAGAGTGAACTGTTAAAAGATTCTGTGAATTGTGAGAGTTAACTTATCGCTGCTTAAGCACACCATTAGACTGCGAGGTTATCTGTGAGGTTGGTACTTGAAGCTTGTTCGTTGGTTAGGCTTTAATTGCTTGTTGGGTAAACCATCTACTGTGTCCAGAATCAAATGATTGGCATTATGTAGTATAGCTATGGAAGGTTTCCCAAAGTTCTCTAACTCTGCTCAGAAGGGAAAACTAGGTGTCGCTCATGTTCCACGTTTATCTCCTCAGTGCGATCGCCAACCTCGCAGGATGCGTCATGACGCACCTTTGATTATGTATAGCCACAACTAGATCAAGCGTTAAACATTCAAACATTATTAATTGTTGCGTTTATTTAGCAGCAACGCATCTTACTCCGACTCAAGGAATTCAAAAGTAGTTTCTTGCCTAGATTATAATTTTTCTAGTCTGAGTTATTAGGAGGTTAAATGCTAGTAAGTGTTGAAGGAGTTTACCGCAATGGTCGTGTAGAACTCACAAAAAATCCTAACAATATACCTGAGGGAACTTCGGTAATTGTTACTTTTGTCAAATCAAATGAGATTGACCTTGAATCTCAAGGAATCGACAAAGAGCAAGCTAAGCTTCTGCGAGCAAATCTTGCTACCTTCTCTGAGGATTGGGATAGTCCTGAAATGGGTATTTATGACGACTACGATGCAGCCAAAGCCAACCTTTAAGCGAGGCGACATTGTTCTCGTACTCTTCCCTAATTCCAATTTGAGTTCTGCTAAAACGCGACCTGCCCTAATCGTGCAAGCGGATAACTTACAGACGGAACTCTCGCAAATCATCGTTGCTATGGTTACTAGCCAAATGTTTCGGGCAAGGCATCCCAGTCGCGTGACTATTTTGCTGAACTCTCCAGAAGGAAAACATTCAGGTTTGCTGACAGATTCAGTCGGGATGACAGATAACTTAGCAACGATAGTGCTTTCAGCAGTTCATCGTGTAATTGGTTCACTGCCAATGCAAAACATTGATGTGGCATTGAAACATACGCTGGGGTTGTAGTGCGATCGCCAACCCTTTAGGCCACGTTAATTCAGTCGGTTGGAAATGGAAGAACGGATACCGTCATTGGAAGTTTGGGAGCGGTGAGGTGAAGAGGTTGAGTGACGAGTTACGCTGCGCTAACGCATTCTGCGAGGTTGGCTTCGCTTTGAGTTGGATCTGTACAGAGAGTTTATCGGTCAGATGCGAATGTTAAGCTTGACCCAGGTACACCAGGAAAGTGAGCGCTATGACTTCTATCACAATTGACCTTTCAGATAGCCAATTCGGAAAGCTACAAGAGTTGGCAGAAGTGTATGGAATTGCGCTCGAAGTTCTATTGAAGGCAAGCTTGGAGGATTGGCTCAGTTCCCAAAAGAGCGAGTTCGTTGATGCGGCGAATTATGTGCTGACGAAGAATGCTGAACTGTATCGACGTTTAGCCTAATGCGCTATTTGACGTTAATTGAAGTGTTAGAACTCCATCGTAGAGTTATTGACCAGTCTGGTGGAGCATTAGGTATCCGAAATATGAGTTTATTGGAGTCACGATCGCGCAACCCCGAATGACCTTTGGTAGAGAAGAGTTATACCCAAGTTTGCTTGAGAAAGCAGCAACATTGGGATTTTCTATCATCATGAATCATCCGTTTGTTGATGGAAACAAGCGTACAGGTCATGCTGCAACGGAGACTTTGATTGTCCTAAATGGAATGGAAATTGACGCTTCTGTGGATGAACAAGAGAGTGTGGTGTTGGCGATCGCATCGGGCAAACTAGGGCGCGAGGCATTTGTAGAATGGTTACAACAAAACACAACCGCCCGCTAACAATTCATTGGGGCGGCGACCGAACTTCTGTCTTCATTACAATGATATTGGTCACTGCTCAAATTAATCGTTAGTGCGATCGCCATCTTGTAGCGTCATGACGCACCTGTGATCATATATAGACACAGCCAGATCAATCATTAAACATTCAAACATTATGAATTGGTGCGTTTACTTAGCAGCAACGCACCCTACTTTTACTAAGGACAAACAGCTAAGTTGATATCACAATAATTAAGAGACAAAATAATTATGGAATTCAATCCAAACAACAATGTTGTCAAACTCTGTCTTCAAGGTATGGGCATGGAAGAAAAAGGCAAACCTGAAGAAGCAAGTAAGCTATTTCTTCAAGCCTGGGACAAAGCGACAAACGACCTTGAAAGATTTATTTCAGCTCATTATGTAGCCCGACATCAAAAAAATATTTCCGATAAATTAAAATGGCTCGAAACGGCTTTGAAGTTTGCATTAAAAATAAATAACGACACTGTTAAGAGTGCTTTTCCTTCTCTATATTCAAACATTGCTAAATGCTATGAGGACTTAAGCGAACCTGACAAGGCAAAAAAGAATTATGAATTAGCAACTTCGTTTGAGGATAAACCTTCTGACAAAGGACCTTTTTATCATGGGACGAAAGCAGATCTGCAGGTTGGCGATTTGCTGACAGCGGGGGGCAATTCTAATTACAAACCTGAACTCAAAATGAATCACATTTATTTCACAGCCCTTGTTAATGGGGCGGGACTAGCTGCTGCATTAGCAAAAGGCGATGGACGTGAACGTGTTTATATCGTTGAACCGACAGGGAGTTTTGAAAATGACCCGAATGTTACAGACAAAAAATTTCCGGGCAATCCGACACGCTCATACCGCTCGCAAGCACCATTAAAAATCGTTGGCGAAGCAACTGATTGGGTAAGACAAACACCCGAGGAACTCCAAAAATGGCGTGAAAAGTTGGCCAATAACAAAGGAGAAATTATTAATTAACTTCTGAGATGCCCATACCCTGCTCATAAAACAACGAACCGCCAATCCTATAAGATGCATCAGCATAACGCCTCACTTAGTTAAATCAATACCCCTCCTCATCTGACAACTTCATTTTGGTTCAACCCCAAACTGTCAAACGCGAGGCATTTAAACATCGAGACGGCTTTGTCATTCTTGAGGATGTGACGATTGGTGTTTGTGATCCTTGTGGCAATCAATATTACTCAGCCGCGATTCTTCATGCAGTTCATGCCGTTACAACTGGCGCAAAAGCACCTGAGAGAACCGAACAAATTCCGGTTTCTCATTTAGAATCAGCGTAGCCAAAGCAGTGCGATCGCCAACCTTTTGGGATACGTTAATCCAATCGATTGGAGAATGGAAGAACGGATACCGTCATCGTGAAGTTTGGGAGTGGTGAGGTGAAGGGGTTGAGTCATGCGTTACGCTGCGCTAACGCATCTTACGAGGTTGGCGATCGCACTGGATTAAACCAACCACATTTGAGCGCAAGCAGGTGTGGTTGTTAGCATATTCTTAGCAACTAGTTCAACAGGTGTATGAAAATCAAAGCGATTATTCATCCAGCAGAAGAAGGTGGTTATTGGGCAGAAGTTCCCGCACTTCCCGGTTGTGTTACTGAAGGGGACACAATCGACGAGGTGATAGCAAATTTGAAAGATGCTATTGAAGGCTGGCTCGATGTTGCCAACAGTCGTAATGCAATCGAGTCAACCGATCAAGTTGTTGAAATTGCTGTATAAGTCCATTTCTGGCAAGCGGTTGTGCAAGATTGTGGAGCAAAAAGGCTGGGTTTTGCGGAAAATTACTGGCAGTCATCACTTTACGAAAACCCTGAAATAGAGCAATTTTTGTCAATCCCCGTTCACCGCAATCAAGATTTGAAAATTGGAACCTTGAGAGCTTTGATGAAAATAGCTCAGCTATCAGAAGAAGATTTAATTTGAGCGTAAATTGTTGAGGTACTCTAAGCGATCGCATAGAACTAATAAGTGCGATCGCCCCTCTTCATCCTTCAAACAATCCGCCGCCTCCTACCTTGACGAGATACCGCTTACTCCGGTATGCTGTCACGCTAAGGTTGTTATTTTTACTCACGGCAACCGCACTACCCTCAAAGACCTAGCGCCGCTCAAAGCTGTTGCGACCAGCAATGAGCGACTGACCCCCAAACTGTACTAGGCAGTCTGGCGGCTAATGGTGAATTTTAACACTCCCTTAGCCACCCCGACTTGTCATGTCAAAGAAAGCGTTGCTTATCCTTTAGAACATGAAAGGGGCTATCAACTCACTTTTTGTTCTCTCACTCACTGCAACGTGTGAACTGGTGCGGGGTGGCTAGGTTTTTGGGTTTCCTCAAAAAACCCTAAGGAGTCCCAACTCACGTCTCACTGTTTTCTAGATCCCAACGCTCCCACTGTTGAGAGAGTTTCTGCACCCCAAACCCCTGAGCGCGAACGCTTACGAATTCTAGTCATTGGCTCTCGTGATGGCGTAACCGAAACCATTTATGACCTGCATCGGCGCGGCTTTGCCGAAGTGGGACTGTGGAGTCCATTGTTACCTGCTCCCGGCTCTAGTGAGGTAATGAGTATCTTGACCCGCGATCGCCGACCAGGAGAGTAAGAAAAAGGGATAATGAGAGGGGCGATCGCCCCTCTCGCCTCACCAAGCTTTAGTGCGATCGCATTACTGTAGGGTGCGTTCCCAAATACGACGACTACTCCACCAATAAATGCCCAGGAACGCACCTTGTTTATGAATTCTTGCAGCAAATCATGGTTCAAGAACACTCGTGCATGGGCGATCGCCGAGAAGTTAGTAGACACTGATAAAATTAAAGAAGGGAAAAGTAGGTGGATTCTAATGGCTAAGAATACTGTGAAAGTAGATATTTCATTTGAATCACTGCTGCAAGCAATTTCATCACTTGAAATTGCTGAAAAGCATCAGCTCTGGGAACTTTTAGAAGCTGAGTTATTCCCTGATAATGAGGATTCTCCAGAAGATATCGCTGAAATTCAAGCTGCTCGAGCTGACTACAAATCTGGTGACTACACTACATTTGACTAATACGTAGCACAGCGAGCAAATCAATCGGCATGACTTACACCATAGTCGCGCCTAAGGCTGTGCAAAAACAGCTAGATGCTTTGCCTAACGACATTTACGAGCGTATTGCTATTAAGATCCAACAACTTGCTGAAAACCCACATCCTGATGGAGTGGTCAAAATGAAAGGTGCTAACGATCAGTACCGTATTCGTATTGGTGATTATTGCGTTCGTTATGAAATTGAGATAAAGAGTTAATTATTCTCTTATTACAATCCAAACATCGGAGAGATGTTTACAGGGAGTAATAGATTTGGTCTTACTCCTTTCCAGACACACTCAACTTTTAGCTGACAAGTTCTATTAGTCAAGCAGGTTCTTATACTTGGCAGTTAGTTCTCTCGTGCTCGACGAGGTCGATTTAACAACACTGATATTGATTTCGTTTAAAAACGAATTCATGTATAAAAGAACTGCATAGATAAAAACAGTAATGCCTATCATCTCTAAAAGCTCCTCAACAGTTATGATAATTTCTGCTGTAAAGCCTGACCCGTGGCAAATATTTGAGAGATGATGTACACAAGCTAACTCAATACCAAGAGCGCCCAAAACAAAAAGGCTACCGGCTATAAAAAACAAACGTTGAATTTTTACAGGAAGACGTAGAAAAAAATTGATGTACGCTAAAACGAAAATAGAGATAAGCACTGAATTCAAGATGTCCCAAGGACCGCTCTGCCAAGATTGTAAGTTTTCGCCTAAATTTTTATTGATAGTCTCATGAATGCTGAGCAATTCATCGAGAGATAAATATAGAAATAGTATCGATAGACCTCGCCAATGATTAGTAAAGCGGTCATTTTGTCGTTGTTTAGCTGAAGCAACTAGAAAAAGCAAAATCGAGGCTAGAAAAAGGATGAATGCAGCAAACAAAGTAGGTATGTTGTTTTCATAATCCACATTAAAGAGCCCTGTTAACCCCCAGAGCCTCCCTTTCCCAAGAAAGTATTTAGCAAATTGTCCAGCAATGCTGATTAAAGCAAGACTGGTTGCTGCAACAGCAAGGATTTGAGCAACTCGTTTTGGTTGAACTAAAACATTCATGGTGAGGTTTTGCCTAAAGTTCGAAATTTCGTCCAACCAGGAGAGGCTGTTAGACAGCTTTTGGAGAACGCTGACAGAGGGAGCTAATCCGTCAAAGCATTTATACGCTGATTTAGTTTAGAATCCCGGCAATCTAATGTTAACTTGTTCTTAAAATTTTATTAATGTCGCTAGCAATCGCGCTATAGGCACGCTAAGCCTATGCACAAACCTCTGACGAACAATCCATCCAACTGCTATCACTCTTCATTCCATCGATGCGATCGCTGGTCGCATAGGTTAGGTGAAGCAGAGCGGCACCGTTAAAATCTTGTAAGTGCCAGGCTCCGCTGCACCTCACCTAGGTGCGAGCGCCATCTCTATAGAATGTGTTCTCAAATACAACTACTCCAGCAACAAACTTCCAGCAACGCACCGTGTCCATGAATTCTTGCAGCAATTTACGGTCTGACAATACTCGTGTATGGCGATCGCCAAGAAGTTATCTGTTGGAATTCAAAGATTATCTATGATGGCAGGTGATGGGCAACCTTATTTACTCTAGCTGTCTTAAAGGTTATAAATATGGATTCAAATTTTTGGCTTCAGAAATGGCAAGACAACAACATTGGTTTCCACAAAAGTGAAGCTAACCTAGCACTCGTGAAACACGTTGGAGAGCTTTCCCTACCACACAGTAGCCGTATATTTGTGCCTTTATGCGGCAAAACTCTAGACATTGCTTGGTTGCTCTCCAAAGGCTATCGCGTAGCTGGCGCTGAATTGGTCGAACTAGCCATCGAGCAACTGTTTGAAGAACTCAAAGTGAGTCCAAAAATATCAAGAGTCGGAGAAGTAAGTCTGTATAGCGCTAAAGACATCGACATCTTTGTGGGCGATATCTTTGATGTATCTGGCAAAACCTTGGGCCCAGTAGATGCAATCTATGACAGAGCAGCTTTGATCGCTTTACCGGAAGAAGTGCGCAAGCGATATACCGCACACTTAATGGGGATTACGGATAAAGCGCCACAGTTATTAGTGACTTGCGAGTACGACCAAAGCCTGATGGAAGGACCTCCCTTTTCAATCAGCCAAGAAGAAGTAAACAAACACTACAGTGACAACTACAGTTTGTCTCTTATCTCAAGTACTGATGTTGTTGGTGGATTGAAAGGAAAATATGATGTGAAAGAGAGCGTCTGGCTGTTGCAGAATTAACTATGAGTATACTCATGTAGGTGAAAGCTAAATTGACGCACATTCCACCCAATGCAGTCCTCATCATCATTGATGTGCAAAAGGCGATCAATCATCCTAGCTGGGGAAGACGTAACAACGAGCAAGCTGAGGCAAATATTGCACAGTTGCTAATGGCTTGGCGTGAAACTCAGCGCCCAGTGGTTCATGTTCGTCACCTTTCAACCGAACCAGACTCAACTTATCGTCCAGGACAGGAAGGATGTGACTTCAAAGACGCTGTGCTTCCCAATGCAGGTGAAAAAATTGTTAGCAAACAGGTGAATTGCGCTTTTATTGGCACTGATTTAGAGCATTGGTTAAGAAACAGTGGCTATCAAACCTTAGTTGTGACAGGTGTGATCACAAACAACTCTGTTGAGACAACAGTTAGAGTAGCAGGCAATCTTGGCTTTGATACATACGTTGTTTCAGATGCCACAGCGACGTTTGACAAGATGGATCTAGAGCAGAAGTTGCACCCAGCCGAGCAGGTTCATGCCCTTTCCTTAGCTAACATGCATCAAGAATATGCAACAGTGATTGATACACAAACCCTGCTACAAAGCCTGTAGCTGTCGCAGCTCTAACCTCCACACAGCGGGCAAATAAGAGCCACTAGTATTGAATTTAAGGTCATCTACTGCTGCTAAGTTGAAACCGTTATCCCAATTTGATTTGAGTCGCATAGAGTAAATTCTGCAAACAACTGTAGGGGCGTTTTGCGAAACGCCCCTACCCGATCTGTT
This sequence comes from Oculatella sp. FACHB-28, assembly GCF_014696015.1. Lineage (NCBI taxonomy): Bacteria > Bacillati > Cyanobacteriota > Cyanophyceae > Oculatellales > Oculatellaceae > Oculatella > Oculatella sp. FACHB-28. The sequence goes on from NZ_JACJPJ010000060.1 coordinate 127,127, forward strand.
GCCTTATTTTAGAGAATTTGTATTACCGTATCGGCAATAACCGTCAGGCAACTCTTTGATAAAATTCCTCAAAACCATGCAGGATTGGTGGCGGAGCAGACTGAGACGTAACCCAGCGCAGACGCGGAATTTCACTGCTGTTGTAAACCCGGAATTCCCGCTCGACGGTTGCATTCTGGGTGCGAACAGCTTGATTCAACACAAGTGAACCCTTGGGGTCAGACTCAGAGCGATGGAAGGTGCCGGGGGGAATTCGCAAAATCTCCCGATTTGCTTCTAACCGGACAATGTGAAAGGGATGTTTCCACTCAAAGTTGACCAGGTAAAAGGTTCGTCCGCCTGTCAACGCCAGCAAATTATCTTCCTGATGGGGATGGAGATAAAACTGCCAGTGTCCAGTGGCACTGTTGTTTGGGCTAATGGCAGGCCCTTCATGAAAAACTAGATCTCGTGCATTAGAATTAGCAATCGTAATGTTAAAGAAACGAACGCTTGGAGTATCTCGAAACTTTTGGTAAGGCAGCAATTCAAACATAGGTTCAGTCTTGAAAAACCAGCGTGTTGGATGAGCTATTCATCAGCTTTTCATACCTTAACTTTGAGTCATGCTGTGGATCAAAACCGATAGCGGTTCGTGTCTATGCAGAATCTGAATAGATGGATTCATAGATGAATTCGATGAACATTGCCCATTTGCAAATTTTTTTGGCGGTTGTGGAATACGGTAATTTCTCTACAGCAGCTTTGAACCTGGACATTTCGCAGTCGGCAGTGAGTCGGGCGATCGCCTCCTTAGAAGAAGAACTGGGCGTTTCCCTGCTCTCACGCGGTCGCTTTGGCGCACGTCCGACCTTGATTGGCGATCGCGTCCTACACTACGCCCGCCAAATCGTGCAAGCGCGAGAAGACATCGAGCATGAAATTAATCTAGAAAAAGGGCTGCATGGTGGACGAGTTCGCATCGCCTCCTTTCGCAGCGCTGCCACTCACCTATTGCCGCCAAAAATTGCCCGCTTTAGTCATCGCTTTCCATCGGTGGAAGTAACACTCACAGAGGACGATCCAACCGGAGTTGAGCAAGCATTGCGAGAAGGGCAGGTCGATATCGGACTCGTCCCTCTTCCTCGTTCCGAAGAGTTTGATACCTGGGAAATCGCCAGAGACGAATACGTTGTGCTGTTACCCCAATCCCCAGAACCGCTGCCCAAAACACTAACTTGGGAGGAGTTATCAACGCACTCCTTCATCCTGTACAACTATGCCGAATGCACCTCAGCCGTCCGCGATCACTGGCTAGAGTGGGGACAGTCGCTCAAAGTTGCTTACGAAATTAAGGAAGATTCCACCATTGTCAGCATGGTAGCTCAGGGATTAGGCGCAGCAATTTTGCCTCGTTTAGCAGCTTTGCCGATTCCAGAAGGCGTTCAGGTCAGGTCGCTGCCCGTTCCCCTGGTCAGAATCATTGGCGCAGCTGTTCTCACTAATGTGCTGTTTTCGCCTGCTGTACTTACCTTCCTGGATGTGCTAAAAGGGACAGGGATGTTTGCAGGCAAGCGTGATACACCTGAAGTTAGGCAAGGTCTGACTTAAGACGAGCAAGCTTTGCCTATCTTATTACTCATCAAATGAGCACAAGTTAATACTCTTTAGATCGTCCTACTGGTACTTCAAGCAAGAAGTTGGGTTTCGTTGCACTTCACCCAACCTACGCAAATGACAGATGATACCGTAGGTTGGGTGGAGCAGAGCGGAACCCAACGCCTTAGACCTGCTGCGCTATTACGTTTGTCTTGCGTTATCACCTACAGTGAGCAACTGGACTTGGAGTGGGCGATCGCTGAATCAATCGAGCAATTAGAACATTAAATCGCCAGGTAAAAATCACAGAGGCACTAAGCAAGCCCAGAGCTAACCCCCACCACAATCCAACACCATCTAAATTGAGCTGAAAGCCTAGCACGTAGCCGCTGATTAACCCTACAACCCAGTAGGAGAAAATGCCAATTAGCATTGGCGTGCGAGTATCTTTTAAGCCGCGCAGCGCGCCTGCGGCAATGATCTGAATTCCGTCTATAAGCTGAAACATTGCCGCAACGCCCAGCAGCGCTTTTGCTACTTGCACCACAGCGGCGTTTGCCGGGTCGCGAACGTCAATGTAAACCGAGGTAATCGCTTCCGGGAAAATCCAAAAGGCGATCGCCATCAGGCTCATAAACGTACCGCCCAATCCTAGACCTACGTAAGCGGCTAGCCGTGCTCCTTGCGGGTCACCCTGCCCAACCAGTTGTCCAACTCGTACGGTCGTAGCATAGGAAACTCCCAGCGGAATCATAAACGTTAAAGCGGCGGTTTGCAGAGCAATTTGGTGTGCTGCCAGAGTCGTTGTACCCAGATGTCCCATCAAAAAAGCAGTAATAGCAAACAGCCCGGTTTCAACCCCAAACAGCACACCAATTGGCCAACCTGTCTGCACCAATTCCCAAAAAACAGCGCCTTCAAACCGGACACGGTGGAAAACTTGATAGACCGCAAAAAACCGCTGGCTCAAAATAAAGCTAACCAGCGCGATGAACATACCCCAAAGAGAAATGCTGCTAGCCCAACCAATTCCCGCTAAACCTAACGCTGGAAAGCCGAGTTTGCCAAACATCAGCACATAGTTGCCGATACCGTTGAAGACTAGCCCACAGAGCATGATCACCATCACAGAACGGGGACGTGAAAGCGCAGCAACAAAGTTTTTGAGGCTAGCAAAAGCGATCGCCGGAAAGAATCCCCACATTACTGCTCTTAAGTAAGACCCCGCCAAAATCGCGTTGTCTGGCTCCTGTCCCAGAGTCAGCAAAAGCGAATCTCCATTCCAGATCAGCAACATACAGGGAAGCGACAGCACCAGCGATAGCCATATTCCTTGTTGGGCAATTCGTCCGATCGCCTTGGTATTACCCGCCCCGTAAGCTTCTGCAACCAGTGGACCTACTGCCGAGACAACCCCGGTACAGATCAGCAGCAAAGTAGAAAAAACAACTGCTCCCAAACCGCCTGCGGCCAAAGTTTGGCTGCCCAGCAAACCCATCATCACCGTATCGATAAAGGCAGTCCCCGCCTGAGATAGCTGCGCTGCGGCGAGAGGCACTGACAGCAGCAAACAGGCCCAAAGTTCAGATAGAATTCTTGATTTTGAATAGACGGTGAGTGCATTGCGACCCATAGCCATTCTTTGATTCACCCCTTCCATGCACTACCACTCACCGTCAAGCCAATCCCTAGTGTCTTCTGACATGACATCCCAAGGACTTGAATAACGGCGATCTGTTAAATAAATTACATTTTGTAATGGCGATCGCACCTCCTCCACTTGCATCACCTGAATGGAGGAGGTTCAATCCCCGATCACTCACTTAAAGCTGAGCCGCTCGCACAGCCGCACCCACCAACCCCACATGGGGATCGAGAATGATGTGAATCGGCACTTTTTTTAGCAATGGGCTGACCCGCCCCTTATCCAAAAAGGCTTTGAGGAAGGTGCCATCTTGCATCAAGCTGAGGTTTTTAGCAGCAATTCCGCCTGCTAAATAGAGCCCACCATTGGGTAACAGTTTCAAGGCCATATTGCCTGCCTCTGCCCCATAAGCAGCAACAAAAATTTCCATCGTTTGAACGGAGAGGCGATCGCTTCCTTCCAGAGCTGCCATCGAAATCGCCGCTGCCGGATCGACCGTCTTTTCACTCAGACCTTTTTCGCCCTCCCATTTGCGAATCACATCGCCAACCTCTGGAGATTCTTCAGCGTAGTGGCGATCGCGCAAAAACTGATAGATCGAAACAATTCCCTGACCAGACACCACGCGCTCAACCGAAATTCGTCGGATATCGTGCTTATCCAACAGATACTTCAACAGTTGAAACTCCAGTTCAGAGCGAGGAGCAAAATCTGCATGACCGCCTTCGGAAGGGTAGACGTGATAGCCATCTGGCTGCTTCAGCAAAAAGCCTTCTCCCAAACCCGTTCCCGCCCCTAAAACGGCAATCGGTGCATCTGCTACAGGCTCAACTTCCTGAAGCGTATGCAAATCTGATTCCTCTAAGCCCAAAATGCCGTAGCCAACTGCAACAAAGTCATTAATTAAGGTGATATTGGCGATCGCCAACTCTTTCTCTAGCCGTCTAGCATCGAGTGACCAAGTCAGGTTAGTCAGGGCAGACGTATCGTTAACTACGGGACCAGCGATCGCAAAACAAGCTTTTTCGGGGTTAGGCTCCTCTCCCAACACCTGCTGCGCCGTACTCAAGAACTTGCGTACCATCGGCGCTAAATCAGGAAACTCTGGGCTGGAATAGCGGGCTTCATAAAGAGTATGCAGTTTTGTGGTTGCCGTTATCGCACCAGCCTGCGCTACCAACCGCAAGATAGTTTTAGTGCCGCCAATATCCCCTGCCAGTAGTTGTGTCATGTTTTCAGAACTTACCCATTGTCAATAACAGTTTAATTTCCGCTGTCTCTCACAGTCTCGTTCTTGAGGCAGTTCTTCAGCAAATTTACAGGGGATTTGCAGCCGTTAAATCAGATGTAGCGAATATTTTGCTCAGTTCGGCTGAGGTGAGAGATATCACCGCTCAACTCCATCAGCCATTCATCCCCCTGCTTGACCAGCTTGAACAGTCCGCAAAGTGGGCAACTGACATGAACGGGGTCTTCTAACAACCCTCTAGTTGCCCCCAAGACAGAAGCTCCATGTCCTACCAGCAGCAGGTTTTGTGGAAACTCGGCCGCTAAGTGTCGAGCAACTTTTCCTGCCCGCCGCAAAGCCGTCTGCTCCGTTTCAGGAAACTCGGCAATGACGCGGGAAGTATAGCTGCGATCGACTCTCGGAAACAGTTGGGATAGAGAATCAAGCGTTAAACATTCAGGCGTTGAAAAAAACCAATTAGGGTTAAGAAACTCACTCAGCCCAGACTCAACCTTAATAGAAAGGTCTAACGCTTCTGCGACATAGTGAGCAGTTTCTACAGTACGCAAGAAAGGGGAGGCAAAAATATGGGCGATTTTTTTCCCTTGAAGGCGCTTTCCTAGCTCCTTTGCCTGCAAAATTCCATCGGCGGAAAGCCCCGGATCAAAAGGTCGTTCGGCAGTGCGATGCCAGCTAGAGTCAACAAAGTCCTGACGGTTTCCGTGCCTTGCAATCCAAACAGTCTGGCTCATCAACTGAAACTGAGTTAGCTAAAACTTCATCTCATCTTACTCCCTGCAAACGAGGGTCACTATAGCAATTCTAAATAGGTCGAGGAGATACACCCCTCAACCCACTTAACTTGTATAGGTTTAAGCAGACAGGAGCAACGCAGCAGACTCGATTGGATAACCAACTGCCTTCCAGGCTGCTACACCGCCTCTCAATTCAGAAATGTTTCTATAGCCTGCTTGCCGGAGCTGTGCTGCAGCCTCAACCGTTTCATCGTCTGTTTCGCCGTAAATGTAGATATCGCGGTCAAGCTCTAAGCTTGTCATGGCACGGTGAGTCAACTCGTGAATGGGCATACAAACTGCCCCCATGATGTGGTGCGAGTTGAATTGAGTGCGATCGCGCACATCAACAATCGTCAGCGCAGGCTCTCCCCAATCCAAACGAGCCTTAAGGTCGTGCACACGCGATCGGGACTTGAGTGACGGAGGAGTTGGGAGAATACCGAAGAATTTCATGAGGAGCTACCGCGAGGAGGTGGGTTGCTTGCAATGTAACAACTAATCTTAAGGTTTGCAAATTTTTATAGGTCGAATCTTTACTCGGAAGCGGTTTTATGTATTGAGATTTCACAGCGCCACTTCTTGAATCTCGGCGAGGGTAAGCAATTCCTCAGAAACGGGGGTCTCGGGCTGATGACGTTGGCAGCGAACATCGAAAGTACAAAACCCACACTGATCTTCAGCCGCTTCTACTTGTGGAAACGGCGTTCCTGCCTGATAGTCCTTCAGCCATGCGGTCAGTTGATCCAGTAGCCCCCCCAACTTTGAGCGAATTGCCTGATGTTGGCTGGTGCTGTAGTTAAATCTCAGACTTTGTGGCTGAAGTTTTGTCTCACTTGTCTTTAAGTTTGATCTCTCTGAGTCTGATATCTCTGAGTCTGATGTCTCTGAAGCGGATTGGGTTGCCCGCACAAACCAGTAGGTAATCGAAATGTCTTCGGGTGAATAGTCACTGGTTTCCGCTAGCACAAAGGGGTATAGCCGAGTTTGCCAACTTTCTGCCAACCAGCGCTGGTTTTGAGGCAGAGGGTAGGTTTTCCAGTCTAAAATTTGCGCCTGCTGCGGGTTGAGAATCAGCAGGTCATACACCACCGTCAGCAAATAGCCCTCAAGCTCCAGGGTACGACGATGTTCACTCTGGCGAAAAACCGCTTGCTGTTGAAATAGCTCTGGTGCAGCCTGAATGAATGCATCTACCGAGTTTTGCAGCAACGGATCGGTCGTGTCCGTCAGCAGGGGTAGTCCCAATTCACGCTGCTGCATCAGCAGGTGAAACCGGCTGCCCCAGTTCATCTGATCTTGCTGTTCTGAGGCGATTGGAGTACCCAGCTGATCGAGGTAAACCTGCTGAAACTTGCGGGGGCAGGTTTCTAGCAAGTTGAGTTGAGCTTGAGACAGGCGGATAAGCATAGCGTTCGGCAAGTGTTTCTAGAAAACTGGCAGATATTTCAGGCAAATCAATTTCTGGTCAGCACAAATACACTGCCCTCATTCCCTCGCCCAATCCGCAGATCGTCATCCAGGTAGGTAATGTCTAGCCAGCCTTGCTGATCTCGGTTGGTGATATTGAAGTCGATCGCCGCAAATTTCTGACCTGCCTCGATCGCCTCAATAAAGTGAACGGGAGACTGATAGTCAATTAGGCGTTGCAACCCTAGAATCGATCGCTCAAATTTCACCTGAACGCGGCGATCGCTCACCGCCTCAAACCGAGCCGCAACACTCACCAAGCCTTCCAGATAAGGCACCCCGTAGACTTCAGCAATGTTGTAGATCTTCGCTTCTCTCGCCCGAACATATTGATAAATTTGTCCCAGCTTAAACAAAGGTAATTGCTCGATTCTCAATAGATCCTGACTGGTGGTGTAAAGCAATCGCCAATTACCGTCAAGCTTGTTGGGCACTTGAAGGGGGCGCGGGTTAGGGTTCTGGTCTTCTACCTGAGCAATAACAGATAAAATGGCTTGCTTGTCTGATTCGGTCGTCAGCAAACCTCGATTTTTACCCGCGATCGCCTCCAGCAGTTTAGCTTTCGCAATCATTTAATTGACCTCCACATAAGATGTAATCGTAAGAAATTTGAACGCTAGAAATTCCAGTTATTTCAATACCGCTTGTTGAGTTCTTAACTGTTTAACGATGGATTGTTTAAACCATTTCGCTTTGAGTAAGACACAACCCGCCAATTTCAACCTAAAGATGTCTTGACAACTTTCTTGACCTAAGATGAAATTTGAGCTAGCACTATCAGGCGTACTAAGCAGGGGTAGGGCGGTTGATCAACCGTTTACTAAAACTTCATCTATATAAGGTTTTACCTACGCTGAAGTTTTACCCACATCTTAGAAGCTTGACTCTAAGATCTAGCAGTTGCCATCTGAATTTCCTCATTCCAATGAGGGAGTTGCCTAAGAGTTCGATTGTGTAGTGATTTAATCTATTACCAACATTTGCTAAGTAGTATGTACAATCCCGCGCTTCGTCAATATCCTCGTAGTCAACCCGCTCCTGTAATTCCACCTCAACAGGATGCCTCGATTTTAGATTGGCTCGAGGGAACAGGTCGGCTCCTAGCCCGTGAAGTGCAAGAGCCGGACTATCGCGAAGAAGAAGAAGAAATCAATGAACTGATGGCAGGCGATGATAGCAGCTTTGATGATGATGACGATGATGATGTAGTAGAGCTAGACGATTAACACAGATTGAGGGATAATCCCGGCAGTGGTAAAGAACGATTAAGCTGGATCAACTCACAAAGTTTGATCCTGATGAACCAGAGGCAATTTGTAAGTCTTTGGATATACCTGGTGTGGAGTGAAGTGAGACAGTTGTGGACGCTAAGCTATTTTCTGACAAGCCTGTAGGGTTTTCCGGCGTGGGTTTGTTTTTGACTTTAAGCATTGCTCTCAGCGGTGCATCTCTTTGGCTAGATTGGTTGGCGGGGCGATCGCTCGGTTTAGGAGCTTCTTTAACAGCCCCACTTTGGGTCTGTACCCTAGCAACCGCAGCCCTCGGATACTGGGCGATTCCGCTCTTACGACAACTAAAGGCAGGGCAGGTCATTCGTGAAGATGGACCTCAAGCTCACTTGAAAAAGGCGGGAACGCCAACGATGGGCGGCATCTTCTTTGTCCCCGTTGGGGTGGCGATCGCCCTGCTCTGGTCAGGCTTTGCCTCGGAAGTCGTCGCTGTCTCTGCACTCACCCTCTCCTATGCGGCAATTGGTTGGCTCGACGATTGGCAAATTTTACGTCGCCGCTCCAACAAAGGCATTTCTCCTAAGCTAAAGCTCGCTTTGCAAATCGGCTTTGGCGGTCTATTTTGCCTCTGGCTGCTGTGGAGCCAACCCTTTAGCATCACAAACCTAGCGCTGCCCTTCGGATTTTCTTTGCCGTTGGGCTTTTTGCTGTTTCCCCTGGGCTGGTTTGCGCTCGTTGCCGAAAGTAATGCCACCAACCTCACCGATGGGTTAGATGGGTTGGCGGCTGGCACGGCGGCGATCGCTCTATTGGGGCTAGGCGTATTAGCGGCTCCAACTTCTCCCGCACTGATGGTGTTTTGTGCCTGCATGAGCGGTAGCTGTCTCGGCTTTCTGTCCTACAACCGCAATCCTGCCAGTGTGTTTATGGGCGACACAGGCTCTCTGGCATTGGGGGGCGCACTCGCAGCGGTTGCTCTGCTCAGCAACAATTTGCTAGGGTTGCTCATTCTTAGCGGCATTTTCTTTGTCGAAACCCTTTCGGTCATTGCTCAGGTCAGCTACTACAAAGCCACCAAAGATACAAACGGCATCGGCAAACGTCTGCTTAAAATGGCTCCACTCCATCACCATTTAGAACTGACGGGCTGGTCAGAGACACAGATTGTTGCCTGGTTCTATACGATTGGCGGCATCCTGGCAATGTTGTGTCTGGTGCTATACCCGGTTTTTGGATGAAGGTAATTACCCCAGCATCAACTCAGTATTATGACTGGCAAGGCTTCCGCTGTGCCTATGAAGTTCAGACTCGTAGGGCGGGAGTTGATGCTGGACAAATTCCGTTATTGCTAATTCATCCGATTGGGGTGGGTCTGTCCCGGCGCTTTTGGGATCGGTTCTGCCAAAGCTGGTTTGAGGGTCAGCCCAATTCGCTGTACTTGCCTGACCTGCTGGGCTGCGGGGAAAGCGCTTTGCCCCACGTCACCTACACACCTGAAGATTGGGCGGCTCAGCTTCAGCACTTTTTGCAAACGGTGGTACAGCAACCCGTGGTAGTGGTAGTCCAGGGGGCGCTGCTGCCAGTAGCGATCGCCCTCACCCAATTGCAGGCTTCACCTCAGTCCAATTCGTCTAACCTCGTTCGGGGGCTGATTCTAGCTGGACCACCTGCCTGGAAAGTCATGACTCAGGCAACTTCACCCTGGCAGCAAAAATTAAGCTGGAATCTATTTGACTCACCGCTAGGTAATGCTTTTTATCGCTATGCTCGACGGCGCGAGTTTTTGCGTTCTTTTTCCACCAAACAACTTTTTGCCACTGCCGATGCAGTCGATGCAGAATGGCTGGATGAGCTAATTGCTGGGGCAAAAGATCCGGAGAGCCGCCACGCTGTTTTTTCATTTTTGGCAGGGTTTTGGCGGAAAAATTATGAGCAGGCGATCGCCTACCTCACTCAACCCACCCTGGTCGTCATCGGCAACACCGCCTCCAGCATCAGCCGCTCTGGGCAAGCAGAAACACCAGAGCAGCGCATGGCAGACTACCTGAAACGGCTACCTCATGCTCAAGGCATTCAGCTAGCAGGTCGTAACGTGTTGCCTTACGAATCAACCACAGAATTTGTTGAGGCGATCGCCCCTTTTATTCAGAGTCTTGGGAGCGAAGCGGAAGCGATCAGCAAGTAAGCAAATTGCACCTGTCGGAGCTTTAGAGAGTATTTGAAAAGCCTTAATCTGTCCGAGAGATTCGTAGGGGAAAATCCTTTGAGCAACGATTTTTCGTTATTCCAAATATTGCTGGACGAATGCTTCGACTCACGCAAGGCATTACCTACTTCTCAAACATCCTCGTATATACTGAAGCATTATTTGTTGAGCAAACTGTTAGTAACGGTTTAGTCAGATCAACTTTTGTATAACCCAAACGAAGCTTTTAACTCATAAAATCCGCGATCGAATAGAACGGCCATCAATAAAAAGTTTGTGTTGCGTTATACATCTGCTCTTAATTTTTATTGCAAGTCATAAACGATGTGTTACCAAATATAACTGAAGTTTCTTAACACTTAAGACCCAATGGCATGATGGGGTGAGTATGAATTGAGCTGTGTACAAATCCTAGATAATTCAAACATTGGTCAAAGGGGTTGACAAAGCATAATAACCATAGCAACCTTGAGCGACCGATTGACTAATTCCGTGGTGCAATTCTTTCAGTAGCCAGAGCAATTACCCAGAGTGTGCTTCTACAACCCGTTTAGGATTGCGATAGATACAGGTGAGGAGCGCGGTCAGCTGAAAATGAATGAATCGCAATAGGTGCAATTGCTATCTACCTCAAAATAGTAACCTTGCCTGATTCCGGGGAATCACCAATGCCAATCGTTAGTCTCCGTGCCGGTTCTCAGAGTTGGCAATCTAAACTACGTCACTACCAAGTGCCCCTTCAGCTTGTTTTAGTAGCACCCTTCGTGCTGGGGATCATGACGGCAACGGGGACAATTTATTTTCTCTCCTGGAGCAGTAATCAGCAAATTGACCTCTTTACTGCTCTACTGCTTGGTTTGATTACTTTAGTAGGAGCGATCGCCCTCAGCCTGGTCTTTGCCTGCCTGGTGGTTAAACCCATTGTGCAGCTCAGCAAAGCGTCAAAAGCGATCGCTGATGGCGAAGACCAGCAGATTCCCACCCGTCTTCAGATTCGCGAACTGGAGACGATGGCTCAGGCTTTTAACCAGATGGCGCAACGGTTGCAAAACTCTTTTGAAGAGGTTAAAACTGCCCTTCAGGAGTCAGAAACCAAATTTACCAAAGTTTTTCAATATAGCCCTGACCCGATGACGATTACGACTCTGGCAGAAGGGCGGATTGTAGAAGTAAACGATAGCTTCCTGGATTTTTACGGCTTCAGCCATGAGGAAACGGTTGGACGCACCACAACAGAACTCAACTTTTGGCAATCTCCAGAAGAGCGATCGCTTTTCAAAGAGCAGCTTGAGCGAGCAGGCACCGTTGACAACCTCGAATTCAACATCAAAACTGCGTCTGGAGAAACGAAAACTATCCTGCTTTCCGCCGAGGTGATGGACCTGGATGGTCAAGCCTGCGTTTTAGCAATTCGGCGCAACATTAGCGATCGCAAACTGGTTGAAAGACTCTTACAAGAACGATTTACCCTTCAGCAACAGTACCTCACAGAGTTAACTGAATGGAGAACCCGCTACGAAGCAGCAGGTCAAGCTAGCGGGCAAATCTTGTATGAATGGGATATTAATGCTGAACGCATTACTTGGGGCCCCAACACAAAAGAAATTTTGGGCTACACCATTGCCGAGATGCCACAAACCCTGGATGGTTGGATGGAACTGCTCGACCCAGAACATCCCGAGATTTTGCGGTCTGAAATTGAGAATGCGATCGCCCAGGACGATTCTTACCTGGCGGAATACCGAATTCGCCGTCAAGACGGAACATACATCTGGATCGAAGACAAAAGCCGATTTTTTACCGATAGCTCTGGAGAATTGGTCAGGGTAATTGGATTTATTGCTGACGTGAGCGATCGCAAACTAGCAGAAACAAAACTGCGCCAGAGTGAATCAGCCCTACTTGCGGCTCAGCGAGTGGTTCACGTTGGCAGTTGGGAAGCTGACATCGAAAATTTCAGCGGCAGTTGGTCAGAAGAACTGTTTCGCATCTTTGGGCTTGACCCCAACCAGCCGCGACCCACACGGGCTGAGATGCTCCAGTTTGTCCACCCCGACGATTTAGAAAAAGTTCAACAAGCCGACAATCGCACCCTTGCTGAAGGAGCGCCTTACCAAATCGATCACCGAATCATTCGACCCGACGGCTCAATTCGCTATGTAGAAGCCAGAGGAGAAGTCACCCTCAATGACCGGGGAAATGTGGTTAAGCTGTTTGGTACGGTTTTAGATATTACCGATCGCAAACAGACCGAAGCCATCATTCGAGAAAATGAAATTCGCTTTCGCGTCATCTTTGAGCAGGCGGCCGTCGGAATTGGTGAAATATCGTTAACGGGAAGATATCTCAACGCTAACCCGCGCTACTGCGAGATTTTAGGCTACTCCAAAGCAGAACTTTTAGAGCGAACTTTTCACGAAATCACTTACCCCGATGACCTGGACAAAACGCTAGAACACTTTCAGCAACTATTAACGGGTCAAGTCTCAATTGCTTCAATTGAAAAGCGGTACGTCTGCAAGGACAAACACACCTGTTGGGCAAACGTATCCGTATCCCTCGTGCATGATGAAGCCGGAACCCCGCTTTATGCAATTTGTGTCATTGAAGATATTACAGAACGCAAACAGCTTGAGTTAGCGCTGCAAGCCTCTGAAGCAAAACTAGATAGCATTCTCAATAGTGCGATCGCCTCGATCCTCAGCTTTCGCCTATTTCCTGACCGAACCTGGCAGTATGATTACTTTTCCGCAGGCTGTGAAACGATCTTTGGCTACACTCCAGCAGAACTGATGGCAAATCACACCCTCTGGATCTCCCGCGTTCCGCTAGAAGATCAGCAAACGGTAATCATTCCGGCTTTTGACGCTTTATTTACCAAAGAGATCGCTCACAAAGAATATCGCTTTCAGCATAAAGATGGTTCATTGCGCTGGATTCGCAGCACAGCTATTGCCCGCCATGAAGCAGATTACTGGAGGGTAACGGCAGTAGACACTGACATCACAGAGCGCAAACAGCTTGAACTCGCCCTGCAAGCTTCTGAAACCAATGTAAACAATATCCTCAAGTGTGCGATCGCCTCAATCATGCAGTTTCGCATCTTTGCCGACCGTACCTGGCAATGCGATTACATTTCCCCAAGCTGTGAGGCAGTCTATGGCTACACCCAGCAGGAGATTATGGCAAACCCTGACCTCTTCTACTCAGAAGTTGTGCCAGAAGATTGGGAAACTGTGCTGGCACCATTGTTTGAAGACATTTTTGCTGAACGTTCCTCTCAAGCAGAATATCGCTTTCGAGACAAAGCCGGGAACCTCCGCTGGATTGCAGTGAGCTTTACCTCACAGCGCGATGAAACGACTGATTCCTGGATTGTCACTTCTATTGAGATCGACATTACCAATCGCAAGCAGCTTGAGCTTGCCCTACAAGCAACCCAAACCAAACTTAGCGACCTGATTGATAGCGCGATCGCCTCAATCACCAGTTTTCGCGTATTTCCTGACAAAACCTGGAAATACGATTACATCTCTTTGGGCTGCGAAGCGATTTTTGGCTACAGCAATCAGGAGTTAATGGCAAACCCTGACCTGTGGGCGGCAAACGTAGACCCCGAGGATCAAGAAAATATCCTGGTTCCTTTGTTTGAAGAAATTACTGCTGAACGGGTAGCTACAGCAGAATATCGATTTCTCCACCCAGATGGAAGACTCCGCTGGATCTCATCCAATCTATCTTCTCGTTGGGATGAGACAACAAACTCTTGGGTGGTGACGACCGTTGCAACCGACATCACTAAACGCAAGCAGCTTGATCTGGCACTTCAAGAAAGCGAAAAACAGTTTCGCGAAATCACAGAGAATATCCACGATGTTTTCTTTGTTGAAACCGCTGATGCAACTCAAACCCTTTATACTAGCTCTGCCTTTGAGGAGATTTATGGTAGTAGTCGCGAGCGCCTCTACGACGAATCTCAAGGCTGGATAAACTTGGTTCACCCAGATGACCGTGAGCTTGTCTTAGCAACCCTGTCCGAGCAGCAGCTAGGACAGCGAACTTCAAAGGAATACCGAATCGTCAAACCAGATGGCTCTGTTCATTGGATTTTTGCCCGGACTTTTCCAATTTTTGATCAGCAGGGTCACCTCCTCCGGCACGTTGGCATCTCAGAAGATGTAACTGAGCAAAAAGCTATAGAAGAGACTTTGCTGAAACAGCAAGAAATGCTCCGCACCATTTTCGATAATGTACCCGTCATGTTGACGTTTTTCTCGGCTGAGGGTCAGCTAATTTGGGCAAATCATGAGTTTGAAACGGTCTTAGGCTGGAGCGTTGAAGAATTAAGAGAACGTCATAACCCAATGGCAGAATTTTATCCTGACCCAGAATATCGTCAGCAGGTGATGGATTCTATTCAGCTAGCAGACCGAAGCTGGAGAGATTTTAGAATTCGCACGCGATCGGGCAGAGTGATTGAGACAACCTGGGCCAATGTAAAGCTGTCTGATGGCAGCAACATCGGGATTGGACAAGATATCAGCGATCGCAAACAAATTATCCTGGCGCTAGAAGAGGCAAATCGAGAGCTACACCATCTTGCCAACTTGGATGGACTGACCCAAATCGCCAATCGTCGCGGCTTTGACGAACATCTCCAGCGTGAGTGGAATCGGCTGACCCGTGAAGAAGCTTCACTGTCACTCTTACTGTGCGATATCGATTACTTCAAGCTCTACAACGACACCTATGGACACATCGCCGGGGATCAGTGCCTTCGCCAAATTGCCCAAGCGATCGCCGAAATCCTAAAACGCCCTGGAGATCTAGTATCTCGCTATGGAGGTGAAGAATTTGCTGTGATTTTGCCAAATACCACCGCTGAGGGAGCTATCCAGGTCGCCGAATTCATTCAATCCAGAGTTCAGCAACTCCAGCTTGAACATAGGCGATCGCCCGTTTTCCCCTACCTCACCGTCAGCATTGGAATTGCTACTACCGTTCCTGTACAGCAGGTCTTGCCGGATGCCCTGGTTGCTGTTTCCGACGGAGCGCTGTATCAAGCAAAAGCCCAGGGACGCAATACCTTTTGCCTCTGCGCCTTGTGAATATCAAGATGAATATCGAGGTGAATATTGAGCCTATAAGAGCTACTCTGTCTCAACCAGCGGCTCATCCTTAGCCTGCTCACTCACTCGCCGCAACACGCCGTTGACAAACCGATAACCCTCTTCACCGCTGTAACGCTTTGCCAACTCAACCGCCTCATTAATCGCAACGCGATCGGGCACGCCCAAAAACAGCATTTCGGTCAGTGCGATTCGCAAAATATCCCGGTCAATTCGAGGCAGACGGTTGACCTGCCACGAAACCATCGCTTCTCCTAACCGCTGGTCAATCTCCTCACGATGCGCTTGCACGTTGCTCAGCAGCTCCATCGCATAAGCTCTAACTTCTTGCTGGTTGGCAAGCTGAATAAATTCGGGTAGCTCAACTGCTGCACCCAGACGATTGATTGCAGTCTGCGTCAAATCAATGGACTCATTCACCATTGCCTTTGCACTTTGCAAGTCACTCGTCCGCGTTTCACTAGAGAGGAGGCGATCGCTACTCCGCTTTAGCTCTGCTGACGCGGTTTCTAGCAAATCATGGAGTTCTGTGGTCAGCGTGCGTACCGCCGCTAAGACAATACTTTGCAACTGCTGGGCTTGCAGGCGCTCCTGCTTGGCAGAAAGTTGGCTAATGCTCAAGAGAGCCAGTTCACGGGCAATTCGGCGAGCTTGCATAGCAAATTAATTGGCAAGGTTCAATAAAAGTCTAATCAGAAAAATTGTAGGTTGGGTTGAGGCATAAAACCCAACTCACTAGCACGTCGAGAAAAACCGTAGGTTGGGTGTAGCACAGCGGAACCCAACAAGGCAAAATTCCTGGTAGTGTTGGGTTTCGCCAAGCTCCACCCAACCTACTCATCCCTAGTCTTCCTCAGAGGGAAGCACGGAATAGGTTTGCCGTTTCGCCTCTTGCTTCATCTCAGGTAACGGCTCCAGCACAGGTTCCAGCTTTCGCTCTTCAAAGTTTGCAGGGGGAAGCGCGGTGCTAGATGAGCCAGGTCCAACAATTCCGCCTGAGATGACGACTTTGAAGGCATCTTCAATCGACATCGAGAGATTAACCGCGTCTCGCTCTGGAACGATCGCATACCAACCCGTCGTTGGGTTTGGAGTCGTGGGAATAAAGACGCTCAGCATCGTCTCGGAAAACTGAGGCTGAATTTGCGGACTGAGAGTGCCTGTGACGAAGGCAATCGCCCATATTCCACGCCGAGGATATTCCACCAAAATCACCCGCCGAAACTTGCCGTTTGTATCCTTGAGCAGCGTTTCCAGCAGTTGCTTTAGCGTCTTGTAAACCGAACCTGCCAGCGGAATCGCCTGCAACAACCGCTCCCCAAAATCGAGCAGCCAGCGTCCAGCGATATTGCGCGCCATCAAGCCAATCAGCAGAATGCAAAGCAGCGGCACAGCCAGTCCAACTACCAGATTCAGCAGATTTCCTAAAATTGGGTTGAGGTCATTAAAGGGATTGACCTGCTTGGGGATCTGTGTCAAAAAATTGATCACCCAAGTTGCAACGGTGATGGTTAGCCAAATTGTAGTTGCCAGCGGAATTACCACCAGCAAACCCGCAATCAGGTCATTTTTCAGGTCTTGTTTGAAGCGTTGGATCACAGATAGCCCACTCTCCTTTGGCTGTTCGGGAAAATAACGCTGCTGCCTTCACAAACTCCACCTCATCAGGGGAGCGCTGAGATAGCCCGCGCTTGTACAGAAACTCCAGTCACCGTATTTGATCCCATGCCTCCAGGCTACACATTTTGACTAAAAATGATTGGGCAGGATTACCACACTCTCTATTTGTAAGGCTTGTAAAGAAATGTTTCAACCTCTAAAGCCAACTTTACACGACTTCATTAGATTTCTTGCAGATAAGATTCTTTGATGAGCATGAAGTAGGATTCTGCTATTTTCGCTCATTACAAGCAGTCTATTTCTGATTTACAGAAGGTTCAGAGTGAGGCGATCTCCTAAAGCAACTGACTAAAGGATTAGTATCCCATTTAACATTCCCGTTTGATCCCCTAAGGTTGCGTAATCTCTAAAACCGTTTGTCTTACTCAATATTCCTGTCTCTGTGTTCAGTCGTTAGCCAGAGGAGAGGGTGCGTTCAGGTTTCTAAGATGAAAGCAGTGTTGGGATAAAGACAATGCTATTCAAAGATCGCACTGCGGCAGGACAACTGTTAGCAGAGCAGCTTAAAGAGTATGTAGATCGCTCAGATGTGCTGGTTTTAGCCTTGCCACGCGGTGGAGTGCCAGTTGCCTTTGAGATTGCAAAAGCGCTAAATGCTCCTCTGGACGTGTGTCTAGTCCGAAAGTTGGGCGTACCTGGGCAAGAGGAGTTGGCGATGGGCGCGATCGCCTCGGGTGGTGTACGAGTCCTCAATCCTGATGTGGTGCGAAACCACCGTTTGTTTGAGGCAGCAATCCACAAGACGACCGTACGTGAGCAGCGAGAATTGGAGCGGCGAGAAAAGCTGTATCGGGGCGATCGCCCTCCTCTGAATTTGCATGGAGCTACCGTCATCGTGGTAGACGACGGACTGGCAACTGGAGCCACCATGAGAGCGGCCATCATGGCTATTCGACATCAAGATCCGGCTCGTCTGGTGGTCGCTATACCCGTTGCTGCGGCTGAAACCTGCCACGATATGGAGGCTGAAGTTGACCAGGTTGTCTGTGCAATGACACCAGAGCCTTTCTACAGCGTTGGGCTTTGGTATGAAAGCTTCCCACAAGTAAGCGATGCAGAAGTGGGTAACTTGCTCAAATTAAAATGTGCAGTTGGTTCAACCAAAAGCTGATAGCCTAAACCCATTCCTGTTTTCGCAATTCTGTTTGGGTTACTCGGTTGAAGACTCGCTCTAGCTATTGGCAACTGTTGCCTTACCTGCGTCCCCACTGGCGGGCGATCGCTCAAGCCCTACTTTGCACCCTGGTGTTTACTGCCTGCTGGCCCATTCTGGCATGGCTAGCAGGCGAAGCATTAGGCTTTCTGGTACAAGGAAATGTACCTTCTCTTGCACGCCTTTCTGGAGTCCTGGCAGGTATCTTTCTTGTGCAGAAAATTGCTCAGTACGGGCAAGATTCTCAAATGGCAAAAGCAGCACTGGCGATCGCCCTCGACCTGCGAAAGCGAGTCTATGCTCACCTGCAAACCCTTAGCCTCAGCTACTTTGAGACTTCTCAAACGGGAGATTTGTCCTACCGCCTTACCGAAGACATCGATCGGGTTGGAGAAGTCGTCAACAAAATTTTTCATGACTTCACGCCTTGCGTCCTGCAACTGAT
This sequence comes from Oculatella sp. FACHB-28, assembly GCF_014696015.1. Classification (NCBI taxonomy): domain Bacteria; kingdom Bacillati; phylum Cyanobacteriota; class Cyanophyceae; order Oculatellales; family Oculatellaceae; genus Oculatella; species Oculatella sp. FACHB-28. The sequence goes on from NZ_JACJPJ010000060.1 coordinate 145,684, forward strand.
TGCCGTCTTCGGCTACATGATTTACCTCAACTGGCAGCTTACCCTCGCCAGTTTGGTTGTCGTGCCGCTCATGGGTGTGTTGATCAGTTGGTTTGGCGAACGAATGCTAGTCTTCTCTCGCCGCAGCCAAACCCTGATTTCAGACCTATCCTCCCAACTTACTGAGGTATTCAGCGGCATTCGACTCATTCGAGCTTTTGCCGCCGAAGAGTACGAAATTGAGCGCTTTGCTCAGGAAGCTGAAAAAAATCGACGCGCAAAATACGCCGCTGCCTGGTTAAAAGCGGTGCAGTATCCAGTTGTTGGTTTCCTATATGCCCTTAGCGTGCTGCTGCTGCTGTTGTTGGGCGGGTGGCAAATTTCTCAAAACAACCTGACGGGCGAAGAATTTGGCAGCTATGTGTTTGCGGTCGCCATGCTGATCGATCCGATCGCCCATCTAACTGACAACTACAACGAATTTAAGCAAGGGGAAGCTTCCTCCGATCGCATCTTTGAACTGCTAGCCCTTCGCCCTGCGGTGGTTGAGAAACCCGGTGCGATCGCTCTTCCCCCCGTCACGGGCAAGGTGGAATACCGCAACGTCAGCTTCAGCTACAAACCTGATCAGCCCGTGTTGCAGCAATTGAGCCTACTGGCATTTCCAGGAGAAGCGATCGCCCTAGTTGGCACTTCTGGTGCAGGCAAAACTACGTTGGTGAATTTGCTACCTCGCTTCTACGAACCCCAGGTCGGACAAATCCTGATCGACGGTACCGATATTCGAGATGTGACGCTTCGTAGTCTGCGTCGTCAAATTGGCATTGTGCCGCAAGAAACCATTCTCTTTTCTGGCACGATCGCCCAAAATATTGCTTTTGGTCAGCCCCAGTTTGACCTCAAAGCCGTTCAGGAAGCTGCCAAAGTTGCGAATGCCCACCAGTTCATCACTCAATTTCCTGATGGCTACCAAACCTGGGTCGGGGAACGGGGTGTAAACCTATCAGGTGGGCAACGGCAGCGAGTGGCGATCGCTCGTGCCGTCTTGCTCAATCCCCAAATCCTGATTCTGGATGAAGCTACCTCTGCCCTAGATTCCGAATCAGAAGCACTGGTGCAAGAAGCTCTAGAACGACTGATGCGCGATCGCACCGTCTTCATCATTGCTCACCGCCTCGCTACCGTCCGTCGCGCTGACCGCATTCTAGTAATGGAACAAGGGCGAGTCGTGGAGTCGGGAACGCATGGAGAGTTGTTGGAGAGGGGCGATCGCTACGCCCGTTTCTATGCCCAGCAGTTTGAGAAGTAGCTTAAAATTGCTCCCCCCCTCTCGTTGTTACCCTTGGAATATGGAGAGTGGCTTTGAAATCATTGGCGATCTGGCAGATAGTTCCACAGAGAGCATTTGGAGCAAGCACCGCGTGGAGTGAAGGGAATACCATGACACCAGCATTAGAAAAACCAAGATCATCAGAAGACAAGGTAGCCGTCTACTACGATCGCACTTGGGAACAGTTCAAATGGATTCAAAAGGGCTTAGAAGGACATCCAGGTGTGCGCCTAAGCTTTTATGAAGGAGTCGTTGAAGTATTCATGCCAGGTCAACCGCACGAAATTTTCAAAAAAGTGATTGCGGCTCTCCTCGAAGCTTTCTTTTTTGAGTGGAACATCAGGATCATTCCAACTGGCTCTGTCACTCAGGAGCAGAAAGGAGTAGCTTCTGTTCAGGCGGATGAATCCTACTGTTTTGCGGAGGCGAAACCTATTCCAGACCTTTCCATTGAGGTCGTTTTTACAAGCGGTTCTGCTACGAAGTTAGAGCGTTATCGAGCGTTAAGCGTCCCTGAAGTTTGGCTCTGGGAGGATGGACTTCTGACCCTGCATCGTTTGGGGGAGAACGGATACACGCAAATTGACAGAAGCCAAATTCCTGAACTGGCGAATTTGGACATTGAGCTATTTTCTCGCTGTGTTTTAATTGGCGAAACAGATTGGCTAGAAGCGATGCGAACATTCAAGAATGCGATTTCAAAAGGCTAGTAGACAAAGATGAGATGCCTTGTCTTTGCGTGCACTTAATACTATGCAGATTATTGATTTACAGCCTGACATGGAAGAGGCGATCGCCCAAACCGCCACACTTCTAATTGAAGGATTTAGACAGCATTGGAAAACTGCCTGGACAGATCTAGATAGCGCCCTAACAGAAGTAAGGGAATCGTTTGGGGAGGATCGAATTAGCCGAATTGCAGTAGATCAGTCGGGCAAGGTGCTGGGCTGGATTGGGGGAATTGAGCAGTATGACGGCAAGGTGTGGGAACTGCATCCCTTAGTGGTTGACGCAGCGCATCAAGGGCAAGGAATTGGGCGATCGCTCGTCACCGACTTAGCAGAACGCGCCAGAGAACGAGGCGGGTTAACGCTGTGGGTAGGCACTGACGATGAGGACGACATGACCACTTTGGCAGGCGTAAACCTTTACCCAAACGTGTTGGATCACATCGCCCGCATTCAGAATTTGAAGGGGCATCCCTATGAGTTTTACCAAAAGTGCGGTTTCGTCATTATGGGAGTGGTGCCGGACGCGAACGGATTGGGGAAACCCGATATTTTAATGGCGAAATCACTGGTTCGCGGCGGCAGTAGAAGTAGGAGTTAGCGGTTTAATTTTGCCTTGCCCAGTTGAGGTTGATTTTGCGGCACATGGCAGTTGTAAGACAAAGGTTTTCTTAGAGCCAGCCATTTTAGATTTGGGGCAGGTTGCCGTACTAAACTAAGTCTTGGCATCTCGGTGTTTGACACAGGTTGTTTTACCTGGAGAATGCCTCAAATTGCCCTGTCCATTAAATGCCCTCATGAAGCTTCGTACTTTTTTCTATGCTCTGGCTGGTAGTGTGCTGGTGCTGCTGCTGGTCGCCGTTGGCGGATTCTTTTGGATCGCGGCACACAGCCCGCTGTCGCTGTTGCAGGGCGGAGGGCAAGCAAGTCCGGCAGCGGCGATGTTTGTTCCCAAGCAGTCGCCCCTAATGGTGTCGCTGCTGGTCAAACCCGATCGCCTGGAATCTTTTCGGCTGGCGATCGCCCCCCAGTCAGAGCGCAGACGGGCACGGACAGAAATCAATCAGCTTAAAAACAGCTTGCTCACCAGCACGGGCTTAGACTACGAGCAAGACGTTCAGCCCTGGCTCGGCGACGAAGTGACTTTTGCCGTCACTACGCCCGACTTTGACCGAGACGACGAAAACGGAGCGCAAGTTGGATATCTCGTCGCGATCGCCACTCAAGACCCAGAGCGATCGCGAGAATTCCTTCAGCTTTTCTGGCAAAAACGGGCGATCGCCGGAATGGATCTAGTCTTCGAGCAATATGCCGGAGTTAAGCTAATCTATAGCCAACCGTCCCCAACCCCCAATCCCCAATCCCCAACCCCTGACCCCCAACCCTCCCTTGCAACTGCTGTGGTGGGCGATCGCTTCGTCCTTTTCGCCAACCATCCCAAAGTGCTGCGAGCTGCAATTAATAATGTTCAGGCTCCTGGATTGAGTCTGAGCAACAGCAAGTCTTACCAGCAGGCATTACAACGGTTGCCCGATAGTCAAATTGGTCTAGCGTTTGTCAACTTGCCCCAACTGTCGCAGTGGCTAGACGGGGAACGCACTACCGAAACCGTTTCTCCCTACGAAGACTTGGTCGTGGCACTAGAGCTAGATCGTCAAGGATTGTTGGCGGAAACCGCACTGTTAACTTCACCGGGTGAGAAGCTAACGCCTGCTAAACCTGCTTTGTCGAAACCCGTTGGGGCGTTAGATTTCATTCCTGCAACCAGTCCACTCACAGCAGCGGGGACTGATTTGCAGCAGTTTTGGAATGAACTGTCTAACAGCGTAACGGCTTACGATCGGCTGTCTAATTTGATCAATCAGCCCCTTGCTGAGCTACAAGCCCAGTGGGGAATTGACCTGCCAGAAGAGGTGTTTAGCTGGGTGAAGGATGAATATGCGTTAGGTCTGTTGCCTCGCGCTGATCAGCCGCAACCCGACTGGTTTTTTGTTGCAAAAAAGGCGGATGGTGCAGCAGAAGCGGTTGATCACCTGGATGCGATCGCCCAGCAACAAGGGCTCAGCCTTGGCACTTTGACTCTAGGCGACCAGCAAACTTCCGCTTGGACAAAACTTACAACCACTGCCGCCAGTCGCCCCAACCGCAAACGCAATCGCGATGCAGAAGCCGTCACCTTGAGTGCAGAAGTGCAGGGAATCCACACAACCGTAGGGAACTACGAAATTTTTGCGACCTCAGTAGAGGCGATGAACCAAGTACTTCAGGCAACCGAAAATCCTTTACTCAATGACTCAGAGTTTCAGCAGGCGATCGCTCCTCTCGCAGACGCAAACGACGGCTACCTTTATCTCAACTGGCAGTCTGTCCACGAACTGGTCGAGCAACGTTTCCCAATCGTGAAGCTAGCAGAACTGGCAGGCAAATCGTTTTTTGATCATGTGCGATCGCTCACCGTCAGCAGCTATGGCAGCGAAGCTAACCTGCGGCGTGGAGCCGTCTTCGTTCGGTTGAAATGATTGCTTGAGCCTCTTAACCTCATTCCCAAGTAAAACTGGGAACGCCCACGGTAGTGGCGCAGCAAGTCTCAAGTGTTGGGTTTCGCCCTGCTCCACCCAACCTAGAGGTCTACTATATGCAGGTTATGTATGTTGGGTTCCGCTGCGCTTCACCCAACATTCTAAGCTTGATGCGCTAGTAAGGCTCTGCCTCGTAAACAGGGCTAAAGACAAGAGAATGTCTTGTAATAAGCAAAGATCTCCGACTTCTTAAAGAAATCGGAGATCTAATCTTTAAGGCAGTGCCCTAGTTCCTAGCCTTCCTTTTTCCGCTCTTCGGTGAACTCAGCGATGCGCGAGACAACGTTGTATTCACCTGAGCTAACGGGGTGATCGTCAGTGCCAGTTCCTTCAACTGGTCCACCAATTTCTGTCCAGGCATCCATGCCGCCCTTCAGTTCGGCAACCTTCTCGAATCCAGCTTGACGCAAAGCGTTAGCAGCGGCAGCCGTTTCTTCATCATTCGCGCCATATATGTAGATGTCGCGACTGTGCTCCAGACTAGATTCTGCTCTGTCTGCCAGCGCATCCATTTGCATGGTGATTGCGCCCATGATGCGGCAAGCGTTAAAAGAATCGCGATCGCGCACATCAACGATGGTCAAAGCAGGTTCGCCCCACTGCAACCGTCCTTTTAACTCGGTTGCGGTTGCTTGGGGATGAAAGCCAGGGGGGGTAGGTGTTACATCTGGAAGTTTATCTTTAGCGTTTGCAATAGCGTCTTGTAAGTCTGCCATAAAAAATTAACCTCTCTTTTTTCAAAGATGTTTCTTACAGCAACCTAACAAGCCAATTAAAACTGACCGTCCCCCCTGAGGGAGAACGCCCACCAGAATCTTTCTTTAGGCACAACCCATTCTGAAATATTCAGATTTGACTGCATAAAAAATGAGCTCAGAGAATTCTAGGCTTCTCACCTTAGATAGTAGAGTCTGGTAGATCAGCTCGCATTCACTGAATTAGATCTGCCGACCTAAACTGGATGCATGACATCCAGAATTCAAACTTTACCGACAGAGGTTGTGCATCTGATTGCGGCTGGAGAGGTGATTGACTCCTTAGCTGCGGTTGTGCGAGAGCTAGCCGAAAATGCAATCGATGCTGGGGCAACCCGAATTACAGTCTCACTCTGGCTTGAGCAATGGCGAGTTCGAGTTGCAGATAATGGTACTGGAATGGAGCTAGCCGACTTGCAGCAGGCAGCCACCCCCCATAGCACCAGCAAAATTCGCGATCGCCAGGACCTCTGGCAAATTCACAGTTTGGGCTTTCGAGGTGAAGCGCTGCACAGCCTATCCCAACTTGCCTCTCTAGAGATTTGCAGCCGCCGAGCTGAGGCAAATTCAGGCTGGCGAATCGCTTATGACACGCAGGGAGAACCTGTGCAGGTTGAAGCTGTAGCGATCGCCCCCGGCACTATTGTCACCGTCAGCGACCTATTTAAAACTATCCCCACCCGCCGCCAGGGATTGCCCACTCCTGCTCAACAGCTCCGCGCCGTTCAAACCACAATTCAGCACATTGCCCTTTGCCATCCCCACATTACCTGGCAAGTCGAGCAGAGTGACCGTCCCTGGTTCTCCATTTGGGCAAACCGCAGCCCTCAGCAAATCCTGCCGCAGTTTTTAAGAGAAGTGCAGCCGGGAGATTTAAGAGAGAGCGAATTTAAGGGGGTTAGGGGCTGGGGGCTAGGGGCTAGGGGTTCGGAAGAAGAGGGAAAAAATTTAGAACGCAAAGATCAGAATTTGGAGTTTCGAGATCAGGATTCAGCATTTCCAGCTTTGGATTTGACACTTCCAGTTCAGACCTCGGAGTTTTTAGGTCAAAACGAGAACGTTCCTGTTCAAAATGAGAATGGTTCTGTTTTAAGTGAGAACGTTCCTATCCAAAACGAGAATGTTCCTGCTCAAAACGAGAATGTTCCTGTTTTAAGTGAAAGCGTTCCTGTTCAAAATGAGAACGTTCCTATCCAAAACGAAAACGTTCCTGTTTCAAACGAGAATGCTCCCGTCCCAACCTCGAAACTCGAAATTCAAAACCCAAAACTCAAAACTCAAACTTCCTCTCCAACCCCTAACCCCTCCTTCCCTCCCCTCAGCCTCTCCTCCCTCCTCCTGCTCGGACTCCCCGATCGCTGTCATCGTCACCGTCCCGACTGGGTGAAAGTGGCAATTAACGGGAGAGTCGTCAAAGTGCCAGAGCTAGAGCAGACTATTTTGGCAGCATTCCGCAGAACCCTGCCGCGCGATCGCCATCCCGTTTGTTTTTTGCACCTTCAAGTCGCCCCCCAGCAGATCGACTGGAACCGCCACCCCGCCAAATCAGAAATTTACCTGCACCAGATGACCCAATGGCAGGAGATCGTGACCGAGGCGATCGCCCAAACCCTTACCCTCACTCCCAATGCCCTCGCTGAAACCGCCCATTCCCAACGAGTCACCCACCTCCTTAAAACAGCCGAAGCCCAAGGCGCTTACAACTCCAACCCCCAACCCTCAACCCCAACTCCCCAATTTCAACCCCTCACTCCCCTTAAAGCGATCGCCCAAGTCCACAACATGTACATCCTTGCCGAGCATCCCAGCGGCATGTGGCTGATCGAGCAGCACATCGCTCACGAACGGGTGCTGTATGAACGGCTGTGCGCTCGCTGGCAGATTGTGTCCCTGGAGCCACCCGTGATTCTGAATCAGCTTTCTGAGCTTCAGCGAGAGCAGCTTCAGCGACTTCAGCTAGAAGTCGAGCCATTTGGCGAAAATCTTTGGGCTATTCGCACCGCACCAGAGCCTTTGGTCCTGAGAGAAGACCGTGCAGAAGCGTTGATTGAGCTAAGTCTGGGCGGCAATTTAGAATCTGCCCTGGTTGCCACTGCTTGCCGCACCGCCATTCGCAACGGCACCCCCCTCGACCTCGCCGAAATGCAGACGCTCCTAGACCAGTGGCAGCAGACCCGCCATCCGCGCACCTGCCCCCACGGTCGCCCGATCTACCTTTCCCTGGAAGAATCGAGCCTGTCCCGCTTCTTTCGGCGGCATTGGGTGATTGGTAAGAGTCATGGGATTTAGAGAGTTGTCATTTGTCCTTGTTCTCCTGTGGAGCAGGCATCTTGCCTGCTGAATTTGGACGGGCAAGATGCCCATTCCACATGGGACTTTGAAGAAGTTACACATTCCGTCACCAACCAACAACCAATGACCAGTAACCAACTACCAATCCAACCGCAAGCCCTGATCCAGGAAATGCTGCTGTAGCTCTGCCATGTGCTGTTGAGGAATTTGGGCAGGGGTGAGGGTAGGCTCTGCCTGGGTGACGAGCCAGCCAGCAGTTGATCCAGCAGCAGCACCAATGCTCCATTCGCTGTGATGAATGCGGGTAAGAGCATTGACAATGTGGGTAACGGCAATGCCCTTGCTGCCAATGATCAAATTGTCTACACCTTGCGGAATCAGACTCTCCAGTGGAATCACGACTGGTCGCACCTTAAATTCACGGGCGGGAGCACTGCCTGCTTCCCAGGAAGGCTCCCAGTTGCGGTAGCGGCAACCGTGAATATCAATGTCGTAGTGAGTGATGGCGATCGCCGTCGCCCCAAACTCACGCCCACCCGCCTGGTCCATTCTCAAATCAGACTCGCGCATCATAAATTCATCCTGACCATAAGCCTGTCGCCCTAAAATCCGACGGCCTTCACGAATGTAAGGCACCATACTCAATCCTGAAACAGTGCCCATTGGTGCATCAACTCCCGACAAATACGCTAGCGGAAAGTCTGGCTGAGATTGCGTTTCCATCAGCCATTGAGCAAATAGCAGGGCGTGATTTTCGGCGTGTTTGAGAGCGATCGGCGAAATTCCTCCCAGCCAGTTTTGGCGTTGCCCAGAGGCATCCAGTTCCGCGTCAGTCAAGATCAAAGGCGGATTCATCCACGTCCAGTCGTTGCCCCGATTCCAGTTGACCATTGTGATGTCACCGGGCGCAGGCGTTGTGGTGAAAGGATCGTTGCGCGTCGTGCTAACAATCCGACGATAGTGAAAAAAACTGCGCCCCGAAAAGACTGGGAACCCTTCCAGAGCAAATTCCCGCCGGTGTTCTTCACGGGAATATTCTGGTTGCACTTGAGCTAGCGATCGCAAGCTTTCACCCTGATCATCGTGAAGGGCGATCGCAAACGGATAGGTAAACGCCTGGGTACAAGCCGCATTGTCTCGCTCAGAAGCATTCGCCTCCCCAGTAGTTGCCCGTGACTCAGATCCCAGCCGATGGGGAATGTCCGCCCAGCCAACCAACTCTCCCGTATCAGTAGCATCAATCACGATCAGCCGCTTGCCTGCTGGAGCCTGGAGCCGCAGCGGAATTTTGCTAAACGCCTCACTGTCTGACCAGGAATACCAGTCTGCGATCTCCTGCGAGAATCGCCCTTGGGGAACATAACGAGAATCTTCGGAAACTCGCTGCACCGCATAGATAGCAGTGATTTCTGTTCCCGTCTCATCAAACTCCGCTCCCTTAAAAGCTGTAGAAGTCTGCCAGCGGCTACCTGGAGCCTGCTGCATGGAGCTTTGAAGCAACTGCTCTGCCGCCATAGCACCTGCCTTGGGCGGAAAACAGAGCGTCCCCACCCAACAGCGATTGATGTCTGCAACTTTTTGCGGCTGCGGCAGATTTGTCCATTCGGGCAACGTGACCGGCTGCTGTTCAATCAAATCCTTGAACTTAAACCAGCTTTGGGAAAAGTTTTGCTCTGCCCGCATGGTCAGCGATTCATCAATCGCAGAAACAGCTTGAGCGCTAATCTGTCCGCCCAACCAGGGAGCAAGTTCAATCAGGCAAGTGGTTGCGCCCGACTGCATCGCATGAGCCGCTGCTGCCACCCCACCCAGGGAACCACCCACGACGACCACTTCACATTCCCACACCGCCTCAGCGGTTGGAAGTGGATTTAGCTGCGGTCTACCATTTGCTGGATTAGAAGACGAAACGTCTGAGGCAGGAGTGGGTTGAACGTCGCTTGAATCGGAGTCAGATTGGCTCTGAAAGCGTTGAGGAAACCCTAGCAAGAAACCTGCGATGCCTGCTATGACAAGAAAGCCTAAGGTAGCTCCCAAAATCCGCTTTGAAGAGGATCGTTTCACGTCGATTTCCTATACGTCACCGCAAGGTTTTTAGCACGCTCTGCGGGTAGGCTGTCAACTTTGGTCGGGGGAAAGGAAATGTTCTCGTTTTGAACTGGAGCATTTTCATTTTGGATAGGAACGTTCTTGTTTTCATCTGGAAGTGCCTCACTTTGAACAGGAACGTTCTCGTTCTGACCTAAAGGTGTTCTTGTTCCAACCTAGAAGCTTCGGGTTCTGAACTGGAAGTTTCAAACTCAGAGCTTGAAATGCCAACCTCTGAGCCTGAAACTCCGGGTTCTGGTCTTCGGGTTTTCAGTTTTTATCTTCTACTTCCGAATCCCTTGCCCCTGACATTCCACTTTACAAAACAAAGTTTTGAGGATTGAGATCAGTTGCGATCGTATTCTGCAAGATGTTGAGCAGTTTGAAGGAGGTGCCTGAGCCATCCAGATCAATTCGCACAACGGTATCTGCTCCATTCTGCTGAAGCTGAATCAGGTTATTAAAGGAAGTTGAGCTAGAGTAACCCTCTTTAACTAAGGCTCTTCTCAAATTGATTACATCTTCAGCGGGGTCGAAGTCGATGATGGTGTCACCTCGTTCAGCGGTGCTGTGGTAGACGAAGCGATCGCGCCCAACTCCACCCTGCAATAAATCGCGGTCTAACCCGCCGATCAGCGTATTGTTGCCTTCCCCACCAATCAGTTCGTCGGCTCCATCCCTGCCTTTGAGAATATCGTTGCCTGCTTTACTGGTGAGGCGATCGCCCAGCACTGCCCCTGTTAAAACATCATCCCCCGTTGATCCCGCTAGCCCTAATGCTCCAGTTGAACTATCTGTCCTGGCAACAACTGTTTCCGCACGAGGGGATGCAGTTGTGCGCGAGGATGGCAATCGCCACAGCTTGATCCTGCCGTCTTCACTGGCTGTTACAACGTGCCGACTATCCGGTGAAAAATCAATGTACTCAACGCCGCGAGTGTGTCCAGGAATTCTGGCTAGCAGCTTAAAATCTGAAACTCGATATAGCCTGAAGCCTGTCTCACCAGGTGGCAATCTATCACCACCGCCACTACCCGTTGCCAAGTATCTGCCATCTGGAGAGAAGGCGACCGCTTCTACCAATGTGCGATGCCTTAACTCTCGTAGCAATTTGCCTGTGCCAAAGTCAAAGATTTTAACGACATTCTCTCTGCTGTTTGCCGTTGCCATCAACCGACCATTGGGTGAAACCCGGACTGATTTGATCGATCCTTCTCCACGAGCCGCCCTAATCGTGCGTAACAATCGACCATTGGCTGCAACAGAAACCTTCACGGTCTGGTCAGCAGCACCCGTTACGACCAGCCTGCTGCCGCGAGTGAAGTCGATCGAATTGATCTCTCGACCATGTTCAATTCGGTCTTCGTGGCGCAGCTTTAGATTGCCAGCATTGTAGACTCTGACATCCTCCCGATCGGGAGCTACAAAATACCTGCCGTCGGGCGAGTAAGCAATTCCATCTGCCCCTCTGCCACCCAGTGATTTCAGCAGTTTGCCGTTACTAGTGCGATAAATTTTGACCCCAGCGCTGTTGCCAGATGCGGCAATTTGCCGACCATCGGCAGAAAAGTAAACAGCCTCGACTTCTCCGCGCTTATTGGCTGAGGAGCCAGTCTGATAAACCATTTCCCGAATCAGCTTGCCAGTGCTAGCTCGCCAGAGCCTCAGTTTGCCGTCTCCACCACCAGAGACAATCAAATTGCCCTTAGGAGAAAACTCTACAGTTTCAGAAGTTCCATTCACACCACGAGGGTCTGCTACCGCTGTCCAAACTAAAGTTAAATTCATGATGCTCTGGAAAAAACGATCGCCATTATTTTGGCTTAAAAAATCTTTAGGTTCAGCGGATAGATTCTCTTCTGGCTGAATTTTTGCGATCGCACTCAATCCATTCCACTTGGGTCATTCGGCGCACGTTTTCGATTCGCTTGACTGCCCAATCGTTGTATTCCAGATTCAAGTCACATCCCATCCAGCGACGGTTGAGCTGTTCTGCCACCACAAGCGTTGTGCCTGATCCCGAAAATGGATCAATGACTAGATCTCCAGGATTGGATGACGCGAGCACAAATTTTCTAAGTAGCTCTTCAGGTTTTTGGGTGGGATGGGGAGTTGTTTCTCCCATGCCGTTACAGGTCGTCGGAATTTCGAGCACATCTTTGGGCTTTGCCCCTTTTGGGTTCGGCATCCAGTTATCACGCTTTTTGGTTGTGCCCTTGCCATACGCGCTGGTCACTGCTTGCGGATGTGAAGGATATTTCAACGTGTGTGCGCCGTAAGGAATGCGGATATCGTCGAGGTTGAGCCGAACCGCTTCTGATTTGCGAAAGTGAATAATGCTCTCGTGCGATCGCCCCCAATCCTTGCCCAGATTCGCCTTATTCTTATAGTGCCAAATCAACCAGCGGCACCCTTTGAAGTATCTAGAAGCCGGATACTTGAGATCAGCCAGAATTTCAGAAAAGCCACAGATGTAGAGAGAACCCGTTGGCTTAAGAATGCGGGAAGCTTCACCAATCCATTGCAGCGACCATTCGATGTACTGTTCCTGAGTTTCAAAATTGTCCCAATCCGCTTTTTTGATGTTGTAGGGTGGATCGGCAAAAATTAGATCAACGCTTTCAGCCTCAAGGAATCTCAGCCAATCAATGGAATCACCCTGATAAAGCTGTCCATGCGGATGTGAGTAGTGCAGTTGAAACCCCTGAGTGAGAGGATTTAACTGTTGCTTGAGCATTGGTTACGTGTTTAATTCGTCTGCGACTGCTGTAGATTCTATCGGAGCAATCCCGGTTTGAGTAGTCATACCGCCAGCACGGCTATGCAAATCATAGAGCTGTTTAGAATCGTTGGGATAAGGATTGACGATACGATTGAACAGCGCAAAAAGTAATGAATTTAGGCGAATCAAATTGATCGACATTCAGTGCTGTCGAGTAGTAGTCAGGTTCTAATCCTCAACCCCTAATCCCCAACGCCCCATGTGGAACCATATTGCTGAACAGATCAGCCAAACAATTGGGAAAACCTTCCAGGAGCCACAACGCCGTCCGGTTGGCGGTGGCAGCGTAAATCAGGCGTATGCACTGACCAGTGGCAGTCACTCCTACTTTGTCAAAATCAATCAGGCAACCCGGATTGCCATGTTTGAGGCAGAAGCGTTGGGGCTAAAGCAGATTGCTAGCACTAAAACAATTCGAGTGCCTAAACCTATATGCTGGGGAACGGTAGACGGCTCGGCTTACATTGTGCTGGAATGGCTCGATCTGGGTTATGGCACCCATCGAGCTTGGGAAGAAATGGGACGCAATTTGGCAGCAATGCATCGAGTGAGCAGCGATCGCGGCTTTGGGTGGGAGCAGCAAAACACAATCGGCTTCATGCCGCAGGTCAACCCCTGGACAACCGACTGGACAGAGTTTTTTGCACAGCAGCGGATTGGCTATCAGTTTCAGCTTGCACAGCGGCGAGGCGGCAATTTCCCTAACAAAGAGCGATTGCTGGCAGCGATCCCAGAACTCCTTGAAGGGCACAATCCCCAATCATCTCTAGTTCATGGTGATTTGTGGTCAGGCAACGCAGCAGTGACGCAGCTAGAAGAGCCTGTAATTCTTGACCCGGCAACCTATTTTGGCGATCGCGAAGTAGACCTCGCCATGACTGAACTGTTTGGTGGCTTCCCCAATGAGTTTTACCGCGCTTACGACAAAGCATTTCCGCTGGAGCCAGGCTACGAACGACGCAAAACGCTCTATAACCTATACCACATCCTCAATCACTTCAATCAGTTTGGTGGCAGCTACGAAGGTCAAGCAAATCGCATGATCGCCTCACTACTTGGGTAATTCCGTAGCTGTATCTATACAGGTTTCTCGGTACCGCGCCTATGGCTTCCGTCCAAAACGACTGAGCAATTCTTCACAGGATAGCTGAACCAGGAGCGGCGTAAATTTTTCAGGCGGTAGGTTGATTACGACTTGTACAACGCTAGTCAATTCCTTATCCAAACTTCCAAACCTAGCTTTGAGTAAATTTTCAACAATCTCCTGTCGTCCTTTCCTGCCGTCCTTCTTCTACAGCTTCCTGGTAGGCTCTGCTGTGTTTTATAATGTCTAGTCCTAGCATCGTCCGAATCTCCTTTCAGTTTGTAGACGGGGCACTTAGTGATACCGGTGGGTAGCAGCACCCCGTCAATGCGGAAAGCGGTCTGCTTGATCTCCACAGAGCGAAACCCATAGTTCTTAGCTTCGCTAGCGGTTTGCCCAATTAGCTCAAAGAAGATACTGGGCGATCGCTGAAACAGACGGTAGAACAGAGAATCAGTTCTCATGCCCTGGTTACTGCGGTTTCAGTAAATCTGAAGGGGTAGCTGCCTCAGACTTAGAGTTGTTTAATGACCAGCGATATTCGATGGGTAGGTCAGTTCGCCGACAGCTTTCCTCTAGCTGCTTTTGCTGAGAAAGCGCCTTTCGCAGAGTGATGATCAGTTCATGGACTTGCTCTTGCTGCGGGTTACGTTGACCGACAGCAAACACGGTTTGGCGTTCTAAGAGCTGCAACAGTAATTCGTAGTGAATGTGCGAGGGAAGAGGGATCGGCTCCATGAAATTAAGCTCAGTCCAAATAACGGTTTAACGTATGTTGATACGCTGAGTAAAACGTCTTGTCAGGGCAAGTTACTCAGAGAATAGGGTGGCGATCGCCCCAGCGGGATCAGCCTGCTTCACCAGAGACTCACCTACTAAAATTGCGTTGCCCCCTGCTTGACCAACCAGCTTCAGGTCTGCAAACGTGTGCAAGCCCGATTCGCTGACCGTCAAAATGCCACGCTCTTTTAGCACTGGAAGCTTTGCCGCCATAATTTGGCGAGTCGTCTGCAAGTCAACAGAGAAATCTTCTAAATTTCGGTTGTTGATACCCACTAGGGTAACGCCCTGTAAGGCTAACACGCGATCCATTTCGGCTAAAGTGTGAACTTCGATCAGGGCAGTCATTCCCAACGCATTGGTGATTTTAAGAAAATATTGCAGATCTTTGTCTGACAGAATAGCGGCAATCAGCAAAACCGCATCCGCTCCTTGTGCCCTTGCCATATAGATCTGGTAAGGGTAAATCACAAAATCTTTGCATAGCAGTGGCACATCAACTGCGGCTCGAATTTCCTGCAAATAGTCAAAGCTGCCCTGGAAGAATTTTTGGTCAGTCAGGACAGAGATGCAGGCTGCACCGCCCTGCTGATAGGACTGTGCGATCGCCACCGGGTCAAAATCTTCCCGAATCACGCCTTTACTGGGTGATGCTTTTTTAACCTCAGCGATCAGTGCAGGTTGAGTTTTGCCCTGGCGCAACGCTGCGACAAAATCATGGGGCGGAGGAGCGGCTTTTACCTGCTGCTGAAGTTTGACCAGCGGCAGGCGTTCGCGCATCTGGTCAACTTCAGCTTCCTTGTGCCAGACAATTTCCTCCAAGATATGGCGAGGAGCCGCATCAGGCACAGTAACCTGATAGCGCAGACTTTGGACGGCAACTGCGGGATTGGGAGGACGACGACGAATTTGCATGTTTCTTAATGAGTGGCGATCGCGCGTTTGTAGGCCTCATCCAGCACTTCGGAGAGTGTGGGATGGGTGTGAACCAGGAAGGCTAGGTCGTGAACTGATTGGCGTTTGGCGATCGCGTTGGCGGCTTCCTGAATCAGGTCAGAGGCATGGAAGCCCAGAATGTGCGCACCCAACACCTCACCTGTATCTTGACGATAAATGACTTTAGCTAAACCGTCCGTTTCACCTTCGGCGATCGCCTTAGAATTTCCCTTGAAGTAGGAGCGTACCGTCCCTACCTCAAACCCTTCCGCCTTGCCGAGTTCCTTGGCAGCGGGTTCCGTTAATCCAACAAAGCTGATTTCGGGATGGGTAAAGGCAGCGGCGGGAATGCTGCGGTAATCGACCTCACGAGAACGTCCACAAATGTTTTCTACGGCAACAACTCCTTGAGCCGAGGCAGCGTGAGCTAGCATCATCTTGCCAGTCGAATCACCGATCGCCCACAGATGCGGCAAGGGTTGACCCTCTGAGAGAACCGCCATCTGATCATTAACGCTGATGAATCCTCGGCGATCGGGTTCAATGCCAACGGACTCCAAGCCCAAATCTTGCGTGGCAGGGATTCGTCCAGTTGCCACCAGACAAGCATCCACTTCCAAAACTTCTACGACTTCTTTGGTTTTGGCATCTGCTAGCTCAATTACGACGGGTGATCCCGGCGTTACTTTCTTTGCTAGCAGCCCCACTTTTGTCTCGATATCGCGAGGAGTAATCAACACCCGTTGAGCCAGTTTAGCAATGTCAGGATCGAACCCTGGCATGAGCTGATCGAGTGCTTCAATCAGCGTAATCTCGCTACCCAGGGCAGTGTAAATGTCGGAAAATTCCAGCCCGATGTAGCCGCTGCCTACGATCGCCACCCAGGAAGGCAACCAGTCGAGCTTTAAGCCATCGTCACTGGTGAAAACGGTTTTGCCATCTAGCTCAATTCCGGGTGGCACAAAGGGCACGGAGCCAGGGGAGAGAATAATGTCTTGAGCAGTGACAACTTTTTCGCCTTCGGGAGTGGCGATCGCCACCTTCTGATTTCCAGCCAGCTTACCCCGGCCATAGATCACATCTACGCTCAGACGCTTGAGGCTGTTGGTCATATCACCGCGAATTTTGCTCACCAAGTTGTTGGCGTGGTCAGCGATCGCCTCCCGCTCAAACGACACCTGCTCAACCTGAATACCTAATGCCTTGAGGTGGTGAGCATTTCGCAACTCGCGCACCCGTCCCGAAGCCGCCAACAGCGCTTTAGACGGAATACAGCCCCGGTTTACACAGGTGCCGCCCATTTCCGCCATTTCTACAATGGCAGTCTTTAGCCCACAGCTAACGGCGTGCAGGGCGGCTCCATGTCCCCCCACACCTGCGCCAATAATCACCAAGTCGTAATCAAATCCGTGACTCACTTCCGTCTCTCCGTCCAGTCGCGCTGTATCAAGTTATCCTATTTAATTCTCAACTGGAGTCGGTCAATTAGACAACACCCAGCTCTTGGTTAACTGCACAAAGCATAAAACGGTACACTGGTCAAAACATGGCATCTTCTATATCCTGATGGAATTTCACCCCTTTTGGGAACTGCTCGACAAGCTAGGAATTTCCTTACCCAACTCACCTGCAAATCGGCAAAAGCAGCTCAATACGTCTGCTGAAAATTCGCGTCAGCGAAGGACTGCTGCGAGACCTCAACGTCACGAAGTTGAGCAAATGCTCGATTTGCTAGACGCAACCATTGAGTTTGGCGAGCTTCCAACCAGTTTGCGAGATGAAGTTTCAACTTCTAAGAACTGCTGGGTGCCGCCTGGTGAAATGGTGGAAGTGGCGGAATACAAAATTCCGGGCATGGTGTATGTCGGAGATAGCTTGCCTATGATTGGGCGCTATGGGGTAGAGCCAAGCCTTATTCGCCCAATGCTGAGAGCAAAAAGCAGGAAGCCTGACTATGAAAAGGTTCCTAAAAAATACAGCACGTCCTACACCCAACTGGAAGCAGTTGAACGAGCGGCTTACCTAAAATGGCTGTCAGAAGGACGAAACGCCCCCGAAGTTTACGGTACTTACGTTTGGCTATTTTTCTACGGGCTAGAGCGACGAGTACTGCATGATCTGCTCGATGAGCGCCCTACCATCGCACCAGAGGATTTGCCGGAATTTGAGCAAATTGTAGCTGAGGTGAAGCGGCTGCAAGATATTTACGGCAACCCGCGCGAAAACTGGTCTTTTGCAAACAAGACAGAAACCTTCCTGGAAATTTGTCGTTTTATTCGCTCCTCTGAGCTACCAGAAGAGCTGATTGATCCGATGACGGCAAAACCGTTTGCGCTACAGATTGGTCTAGGGCAAAAGGTGAAACAAGGACAGCCAATTCCGGCGGAATGGGCGATCGCCTGGTACACTCGTCTAGCAAACAATGCCCTCCCGACTGCGGCAACTCGCTGTACAGATGAATTTAAGACGCTGTTTCAACTGCGTTATCAGCAAAAATTTGGCGAGGGAATCAAACTCAAGCCCGGTAAGACCAAGCTGAAAACGAGCTACTTTCCGTCAAGTCCGTCGTTTGGGCGATCGCTTGAGATTCCTGTGGGCGACCTTCCCGACATCAGCCGCTTCACCGCTAAAGTCACACAGATTGGGGAAGTGATGCTGCAATGCCGTAAGGAACTTGACCCGCTCAGTCGCTTTCTCGCCCGCAATCCTGATGCACAGAAGGCAGCGGCGGCGATCGCTCTCCTTCCAGCCGATCTTTTGCCCCTTTATGGGGGCGATGTTCTCCAAAACCTGCGAACCTGGCTGGATAAGAACTTTGCTCAGCCTAAAACTCAAGTTGCGGTCGTTTCGGGTAAAGAGGTGCTGAAACATTGGTCAGGCAGCAATCCCGAAAAACTCACCAAAACTGAGGCGAATGGATTAGCCAATACGTTAACTCGTCTAGGCTACGGCATCGAACCTGATCCTCGGTTGACTGGCACACTGCCAACATTGAAGAATAGCTTTGCCCTTTTTCGCCGAATGCCTGACTCTGGCAATTCAAATGATTTGGAGCTGTCCGATGGTTTGTCGGAGGAGTACGTTGAGGCAACGTTGTTGATGCAGTTGGCGATCGCCGCTGCCAGTGGTGACGAAACTCCCAATGCAATCGAACAGCAGTATTTGGAAACTCACTTAGCGTCAGTAGTCGCGGTTGAGGAATGGGAGCGATCGCGCCTCAGCGCCCACCTGCATCTGCTTTTACACGAATCAAATCTGCGAGGACTCAAAGCGCGAATTGCAAAACTGAAGCCAGCCCAGCGTCAAGAGTTTGCTCAATTTGTCGTCCAGGTCGCTACCGCTGACGGACAGGCGACTCCTCAGGAAGTTCAGGTTCTGGAGAAAATTTATAAACAGCTAGAGCTTGATTCTCAAACGCTGTATAGCGATATTCATGCGGTTAGCACAAGTGGTAGCACACCTTCCCCTCTTTCATCTCAGCCCGCTAGTGAACCTGTCACCGTTCGCAAAGCTACTCCCACCCAGGGGCACAAAATTCCTGCTCCGCCGAAAGGAAATTCTAAAAAACAAGAACTCGCCCTCGATATGTCCCTGGTACAATCCAAGCTGACAGAGTCGCAGGAAATTTCTAGCATTTTGGCAGACATCTTTGTCGATGAAGAGGTTTCCCCATCTGCCAAATCGCCTTCCTCCTCCCCGACGAAAGCTAATCAGACTCGCTCCAAAACGACCCAACGCCGCAAGTCCCCCAGATCCAAATCATCCGAATCAGCAACACCCATCGTTCAAATTGCGGGTTTAGATCAGACTCATTCAGAACTGTTGTTTGCTTTGCAGAAGCAAGCGCATTGGCAACGGGAAGAACTGGAAGCGATCGCCACTCAACTCGATTTGATGTTAGATGGGGCACTAGAAGTCATCAATGAGGCAGCCTTCGATCGGTGTGCCGAAGCAGTAACTGAAGGAGATGACCCAGTCGAAGTGAATTCAGACGTGTTACGGAAACTACTTGCATGACCAATGGATTGATCAAAGCCAAAGACCGCGACACCGTGATTCAGTCTTTGCAGGCTGGCGTGGTACCGCGTCGTGGACAGCATTTGATTCAGGTCGGGCGGGTCGAGGAAACCAAAGCCGTGATTCGAGATCTGGATCGGATTGCTGAAGGGGGTTCTGCCATCCGTTTTGTGATTGGTGAATATGGTTCCGGCAAAACCTTTTTTCTGTCACTGGTGAGGGCGATCGCTTTAGAAAAAAAACTGGTGACCGCCCACGCTGACCTGACTCCCGATCGCCGTCTTCACGCCACCTCAGGACAGGCGCGATCGCTCTATGCCGAACTGATGCAAAACCTGTCCACTCGTACTAAGCCCGACGGTGGCGCATTGCCCAGCGTGGTCGAGCGGTTTGTGACCTCAGCCATCAGTGAAGGGCGCGATCGCGACATTGACCCCGAAGAGGTGATTCGAGAACGGCTAGCTCACCTATCAGAAATGGTTGGCGGCTACGACTTTGCAGAAGTGATTGCCGCCTACTGGCGAGGTCACGACAGCGGCGACGAAGCTCTCAAAGCTAGTGCCATCCGCTGGCTGCGCGGCGAATACACCACCCGTACCGATGCCCGCAGTGCCCTCGGCGTAAGAACTATTGTTGACGATGCCAACGTTTACGACCAGCTTAAGCTCTTTACCCAGCTTGTTCGGCTAGCAGGCTACTCAGGCTTCCTGATCTGTCTGGATGAATTGGTCAACCTCTACAAACTCGCTAACACGCAAGCCCGAAGAAGCAACTACGAACAGATTCTCCGCATCCTCAACGACTGCCTCCAGGGAACTTCAGTTGGCTTAGGCTTCATGCTAGGCGGCACTCCTGACTTTCTCATGGATACCCGACGGGGGCTGTACAGCTACCCTGCTTTGCAGTCTCGTTTAGCAGAAAATACTTTTGCGGTGAATGGCTTGGTGGACTACAACAACCCCGTCCTGCGCTTGGGCAACCTCAGCCCCGAAGATTTATTCGTGCTGCTAAGTAAAATTCGTCATGTGTTTGCTTCTGGCGATCCCGGTCAGTACCTTCTTCCCGATGCAGGAATTCAAGCATTTATGGCACACTGCTCTCAGCGCATCGGTGATGCTTACTTCCGAACTCCCCGCAACACAGTTAAAGCCTTCATCGATCTGCTGTCCGTTTTGGATCAGAACAAACAGATCACCTGGACCGATCTCGTTGCTCAGGTCAACATCACCACTGAAGCAAATCCTGACCTGCTTACCGCTCAAATTCAGGGAAATGGCAAAGTAGTCATATCGGCCGAAGATGACGATCTGGCATCTTTTAGGCTTTAGAGGAAGAAACCATACAAAGCAAATTAGCGCTCCTGTAAGGGCTTGGCATTGCCAAGCCCCTTCTGAAACTTAAGGTAAGACATTATGATGACGGATTCTCAACCAAGCCGCGAATGGTGGGCCCAGCGATGGGTTGATGTGCTGGAATCCTTTGGCTGGGTACGCCGCCTCGCCCGTGCCCGCAACTATGCCCGTGAAGGAAATGTACTAGAAATTGAGTTTCGTGGTGCAAAGGTGTTTGCCCGTGTCCAGGGAACAGCACCCGAACCTTACAAGGTTTCGCTTTCCCTCGATCCGTTTGATGATGAGCAGTGGCAGTATGTGATTGAATCGATGGCTCAACGGGCAATTTTCTCAGCCAAGCTGCTGGCAGGTGAGATGCCGCAAAACATTGAGGAAGTGTTTACCTCAAACGGGTTGAGCTTGTTCCCGCTGACCAAGTTTGACATTCACAGCAAATGTTCTTGTCCTGATCCAGCTAATCCCTGTAAGCACATTGGGGCGGTTTATTATCTGTTGGGCGATCGCTTCAGTGAAGATCCCTTTGTCCTATTTCAGCTTCGAGGACGCACCAAAGAAGAAATCATCACCGCCTTACGCCAAAACCGCAGCACCAGTACCGATGATGCGCCTGCTGAGATAGAGGAATCTACAACTCAAGCATCCGACTCCCAAGCCCTTAACTTACAGCAATTCTGGCAGTATAACGACCAGCTAGAATCGTCTCTGGTTGTAATTGCGCCGCCGCCTAGCAGCAACACCGTATTGGATATTCTTGGCCCAATTCCACTGAAGGAAGGGAGTGGGGCAGGTGGAGGAGGACAGGCGATCGCCGAATACCTCAAAACACTCTATGAAAAAGTCGGACAGCAAGCCGTTATTGCTGCCATGACCAGCAACAATCAAGACTCCTAGCTTGAATTACCTACTGTCCAAACTCAATTCGAGCTTGTTCAACCAACTCAGCCGTTACCGTTTCTAAATCAGCTTCTCTTGCCATTGCCTCAATTCGCTGTCGCGCCTGTGCCCGAACAAAGAAAGGAATATTTTTGAGTTTTGTCTCTGCCTCAGGAGTCCACTCCAAAGCATCCGTTAAATCAGAATTAGCCATATTAATAATTTGAGCCTCTAGCAGTGGGTAACTCGTTAATTGCCCACTACTTCAGTAAAAACTTCTGCCTAATTCTACAGCGGCTTAAATCCAGCAAATGGTTAAGAAGTTTAGCTCGCCAGCCTTACCCCAATCCAAGCTAATAAAAAAGCTCCTGCCAAGGCAGGAGCTTTTTTATTAACCGGAACCTAGCTTAAAACTAGTCAAGTTCAGGCATGGAGAGTACAGGCTCAGTTTCCCGATCGATACCCTTCTCGAAACCTGCCGCAGCCGCACGAGCGCGACCTGCATGCCACAGGTGACCTACTAAGAAGAAGAAACCGAGGACAAAGTGAGAAGTTGACAACCATGCACGAGGAGAGACGAAGTTGACCGAGTTAATTTCGGTCGCAACGCCGCCCACCGAGTTGAGTGAACCCAAAGGAGCATGGGTCATGTACTCAGCCGCACGACGAGCTTGCCAAGGCTGAATGTCATTCTTGATCTTGTCTAGGTCCAAACCGTTAGGTCCACGTAGTGGCTCCAACCAGGGACCTTGGAAGTCCCAGAAGCGCATCGTTTCACCACCAAATATGATTTCTCCAGTAGGAGAGCGCATCAGGTACTTACCTAGACCAGTGGGGCCTTGAGCAGAACCAACGTTTGCACCCAAGCGCTGGTCACGCACCAAGAAGGTGAGTGCTTGAGCCTGAGAAGCTTCGGGACCTGTGGGACCGTAGAACTCACTGGGGTAAGCAGTGTTGTTGTACCAAACCATCGTGGAAGCAATGAAGCCCATCAGAGCTAGCGCACCAAGGCTGTAAGACAGGTAAGCTTCACCCGACCAGATGAAAGCACGACGTGCCCAAGCAAAAGGCTTGGTCAGGATGTGCCAGATTCCACCAAAGATGCAAGTGAAACCAACCCAGATGTGACCACCAACGATGTCTTCCAAGTTGTTGACACTGACAATCCAGCCTTCGCCACCAAAAGGAGACTTAAGCAGATAGCCAAAGATCACAGCGGGGTTCAAGGTTGGGTTTGTAACTACGCGGACATCACCACCACCGGGTGCCCAAGTGTCATACAAGCCACCGAAGAACATTGCCTTCAGCACGAGCAGGAAAGCACCGATTCCTAGTAGAACCAAGTGAATACCCAAGATGGTGGTCATCTTGTTCTTGTCTTTCCAGTCGTAGCCAAAGAAGGCTGAGTAATCTTCCAAAGTTTCAGGACCACGAACGGCATGGTAGATGCCGCCTAGACCTAGAACTGCAGAAGAAATAAGGTGCAGAACACCAACCACAAAGTAAGGGAAGGTATCAATTACTTCACCACCTGCACCAACTCCCCAACCAAGGGTAGCCAGGTGAGGCAGCAGGATCAATCCCTGCTCATACATGGGCTTTTCGGGAACAAAGTGAGCAACCTCAAACAGAGTCATTGCTCCAGCCCAAAAGACGATCAGACCTGAGTGGGCAACATGTGCACCAAGCAGTTTACCAGAAAGGTTGATCAGACGAGCATTACCAGCCCACCAGGCGAAACCGGAGGATTCCTGGTCGCGGCCGCCTGCAACCATTGAATTACTAGAGAGCGTTACCACGTGGTAGTACCTCCTCAGGGAAAGTGAAGTGTTCATGAGGCTGGTCTTGAGGAGCCATCCAAGCGCGGATGCCCTCGTTGAGCAGAATGTTCTTGGTGTAGAACGTCTCAAACTCAGGGTCTTCTGC